>JBBQFW010000061.1:0-15873 GCA_038322445.1 Gemmatimonadales bacterium | reverse complement strand
CTCCCGATTGCATCAGACCCTCGGCGACGGTCATGCCGTAGATCCAGCCGGAGCACGCGGCCGAAAGGTCGAACGCCGCGGCGCGGGTGGCGCCGAGCTCGGCCTGCAGGTCCACGGCGGTTGACGGCAGGAGGCGATCGGGGGTGGCGGTGCTGAGCACAATGGCGTCGATCTCGCCGGGCTGTACGCCGGCGCGCTCCATGGCCGCTCGCGCGGCCGTCGCCGCCATGCTGCACGTCGTCTCATCCGCCGCGGCGATGTGGCGCTCCACAATCCCCGTACGTTCGAAGATCCACTCGTGCGACGTCTCGATCCCGAGGTCGGCGAAGTCGTGGTTCGTCATCACGCGTTCCGGCACACCGCGGCCGGTTCCGGCGACGTAGGCGACGGGGCGCTTCACGCCACACTCTGTGCCGCGGCGAGCCGCTCGCCGATCCGCGCGTTCATGCCGCTCGTCACCGCCTGTGCCGCGGCCTTGAGCGCATTCTTCATTGCGCGCGGCGAGGACTTGCCGTGCGCAATGATGCTCACACCATTCACGCCCAGCAGCGGCGCCCCGCCCTGCTCGGAATAATCGAGATGCTTCAGTACCTCCTCCAGGTGCTCGGCATCGACGCCGGCATTCCGGAGGGTCTCGATCATCATCGGCGCAATTGCCTCGTAGAACTTGAGCAGCACGTTGCCGACGAACCCATCACAGACGACGACGTCGATGTCGTGGTGTTCGGTGGCGCCATTCGGAAGATCGCGTCCTTCGACATTGCCGATGAAGTTCAGTCCCGCGTCCTTCAGCAGGACATGCGTCTCCTTCGTGACCGCGTTGCCCCTTTCCGGCTCTTCCCCGATGCTGAGCAGCCCGACGGCCGGGTTCTCCCGGCCCATGACGCACTCCGCGTAGGTGGCGCCGAGGCGGGCAAACTGGATCAGCTCATCGGGCGAGCAGTCGACGTTGGCACCGGAATCGAGGACGACGAGGGTTTTCTTCCGTGACGGGAAGAAGGTGGCGATGGCGGGGCGCTTGAGGCCCGCATGCAGGCGCAGGAGCACCATGGACGACGCCATCTGTGCGCCCGTACTGCCGGCCGAGACGAACGCGTCAGAGAGCCCATCCGCCTGCAACCGCAGGCCGATGGCCATGGAGCTGTTCGGCTTGCCACGGACGACGGTGCTGGGTTTGTCCGTCATCTCGATCACGTCAGGCGCTTCGACGATGGAGATGCGGTCGCGGTAGACCTGGTGGCTCGCGTACTCACCATCGAGCAGCTCGCGCAATTGCCCGTCGATGACGGCGGTGCGGCCGACCAGTTGAATTGTGTGCGCGGGATCGAGCTCGGCGAGCGCGAGCAGCGCGCCGGCCACGGTCGCCTGGGGAGCAAAATCGCCCCCCATGGCGTCCAACGCGATCCGCGCCAAGGTCAGGCTTCCTTGGCGGCGACTCGCTGCTCACCTGCATAATACCCGCACTCGGCACAGACATGATGCGGGCGCTTCATCGCCTGGCATCGCGGGCACTTCTGGATGGCGGTGACGGGCGCGGTCTTGTGCGTGTTGCGGGCGCGCTTCTTTCTCTTGCTGGTTCTGCGTTTCGGGACGGCCATTGTCTGGTCGGAATAAGGATTAACCGGGCGACTCAGCTCTGCCCGACATGATCGCAGGGTCCGAGGTTCAACTCGGCCCCGCACGCCTGGCACAGCCCCTTACAGTCGTCACGGCACAACGCGTAACGTGGAACGTTCAACAGCCACTGCTCCCGGATGGCCGGCCGCAGGTCGAGTTCGGCCTTGCGATCATCGAGCAGAAAGACATCGGGGTCGTCCTCGGCACCTTCGGATCCCGCTTCCGCGAAGATGAGATGCGCCTCGGCCGACACGTCAGCTGTGGTGTCGCCGAGACAACGGCTGCACGACAGCTCCACGCCTCCCTCGATGGTGCCATGCCAGTAGAAACGGCCTGGCCCGGCGGACGACAACCGCCCCTTCACATGAAGCGGCACTGACGGCGTCGGGTCCGCCTCTTCCCACACCGGATCGTCAACCGACAGGGTGTCGTCGACCATGACGGCATGTTCGGCCAGCGAACGAATGTCAAAGGACAGCATAGCCACCAAAACTACTTGGATTCTCGCCCTTTTACAAGTCCGCACGGCACGATGAGTTAGGCAATCGCTGCCCTTCTATCCCGACGTCCGCAGACCACCTTGCGAGACCGGTTCAGTTCGTTTCCGGCCCCGACTGGAGCGGACACCACCAGGGGAGTGGGCGGTCGCCCAGTCCCCCGGCGGCCGACGTCACTTGATCCACTCACACTCGGCGAAGAAGAAGCGCGCTTCGCGCGCCGCATTCTCGTCCGAGTCGGACGCATGAATCGCGTTCCGCCCCTTCGATTCTGCGTACAGCCTGCGCACCGTGCCGGCTGCGGCTTCCGCGGGATCCGTTGCGCCAATGGCGTCGCGCAGTGAGGACACGGCGTCGTCCTTCCTGAGGATGAGCGGCATGCACGCGCTCGACGTCATGAACTCGACGAGCTCGCCGTAGAACGGGCGCTCGCGGTGAACCTCGTAGAAGGCACCCGCCTGCTCCTTCGACATCTTCATCGCGCGCGCCGCGACGATGGAGAAGCCTTTCTCCTCGAGCAGCGCGATGATGTTTCCAGCCTTTCCCGCGCCAAAGGCATCGGGCTTGACGATCGTGAGCGTGTAATTCCCAGCCATTGTGTTTTGCTCCTGGAGTATGCGCGGGCACGTGCCCGGTTATGACCCAATCAATTTACGAACGATATCACCGCGCGTGAGAAATCCCACGAGCTTCCCGTCCCGGACCACCGGAACGCGCTCGACATCCTTGTTGCTCATCAGCGCCGCCACCTCCGCCAGCGGCTGTCCCGGCGCCACGCACAAAACCTCGCGCGTCATCACGTCCCGCACGGTCTTCTTTCCCGCCGTGGGCGGACCAATGGCGCGCACATCCGGTCCGGTAAAGGCCTGGACGGTGAGCAGGTGACGAATGACCTCACGCTCACTCACCATGCCGAGCACCCGGTCATCGTCGTCGACGACGGGCAGCGCCCCCACCCCGATCCGGACCAGCATCCGCGCGGCCTCCTGGAGCGGTGCCTCCGCGCGAATGGTCATCGGATGATCGGTCATCACATCCCGCACCGTGAGTTGCTCCGGGAGCTGGTAGCTGGCGAAGCTGTCCAGCCCGACCAACTCGGCCGCAGTGCGTACGCCAAGCACCTGTGCGAGCACCACCGGGTCGCGGAGGAGCCGCGCGAAGGCCGCAACAACCTGGAGGTACCGCGCGGCCTGACGTGGCGGCGTGGCAATGAGGAGCACGATGCGCGCGAACCGGTCCTCGTTCTCTTCGTTCCGGTGGCGGATCGGCTCCGTGGCAACGCCGACGGCGACGATCAGCCTGCCCACCGCATTCGTCCTCTGGTGCAGCAGGAAGGCGCGATCGCCCATGGCGACGACGTCACTCGGCCCCGCGCCAAGGACGCGCCGGGACAGCTTGTCCGCGTCGATTACGCCATGGGCGGAAACCATACGCTCCAGGAGCCTGGCGGAGGCCTCCTGGAGCGTATGCGCGTCGAGCGGAACGCTGGCCCGCTCGGGCGCCAGAAAATCACGCAGCTTCACGCGGCCTCACTCACATGCGTGCCTTCAGCTCCGCGACGAAGTCGATGGGCCGCTTCGCGATGCCCATGCCTGCTTTCTGGAACGCCTCGAGCTTCTCCGCTGCCGTACCAGCCGAGCCCGAGATGATGGCGCCCGCGTGGCCCATGCGGCGCCCCGGCGGCGCGGTCTGGCCGGCGATGAAGCCCACGACGGGCTTCGTCATGTGCTTCGCGACGAACTCCGCGGCCTCCTGCTCGTCGGTGCCACCGATCTCGCCCATCATCGCGACGGCGTGTGTGTCCGGATCCTTCTCGAATGCGGCGAGACAGTCGATGAAGTTCGTGCCATTGATCGGATCCCCGCCGATGCCGACGCAGGTGCTCTGACCCATGCCCGCACGTGTGAGCTGATACACGATCTCGTACGTCAGCGTGCCGGAGCGACTCACGACGCCGATGTACCCGGGTGTACAGATGCGTCCCGGGATGATGCCCACCTTGCTCTGGCCCGGCGTGATGAGGCCCGGGCAATTCGGTCCCAGCAGACGCGCACCCTTCTCCTTCACGAACGGATAGACGCGCGTCATGTCGAGCACCGGCACGCCTTCCGTGATGCACACGATGAACTTCACGCCGGCATCCGCGGCTTCCATCATCGCGTCGGCGGCGAACATCGGCGGGACGTAGATGACACTCGTGTTGGCCCCGGTGGCCTTCACCGCATCGTGCACGGTGTTGAACACGGGCACCGTGTTCTCGAACGTCTGCCCGCCCTTTCCGGGCGTCACGCCGCCGACGACCCTGGTGCCATACTCGATCATCTGCTTCGTGTGGAAGCCACCATCGCGCCCGGTGATTCCCTGGACGAGGAGCGTCGTCGTGTTGTCAATGAAGATGCTCACGCGGCCTTTCCTCCCTTCGCCAGTGCAACGGCCTTCTGGACCGCTTCATCCATGTCGGACGAGGCGCTGAAGCCGTTTTCCGTCAGGATCTTCATGGCAATTTCTTCGTTGGTGCCGGTGAGGCGGATGACGATCGGGATCTTGAGCGGGTTCGATTTTGTGGCCGTCACGATGCCGTTCGCGACGTCATCCGTGCGGGTGATGCCGCCGAAGATGTTGAACAGGATGACCTTCACGCTGGGGTCAGCGGTGATGATGCGCAGCGCGTTCACGACCTTCTCGGGATTCGACGAGCCGCCGATGTCGAGGAAGTTGGCGGGCTCGCCGCCGTAGTACTTCACGAGGTCCATTGTCGCCATGGCGAGTCCGGCGCCGTTCACGACGCAGCCGACGTCGCCCTCGAGCTTGATGAACGTGAGGTTCGAGTTGCGGGCATCGACCTCACTGGGCTCCTCGGCCGTTTCGTCGCGGAGGGCGGCGAGATTCGGATGGCGATCGAGCGCGTTGTCGTCGATCGAGATCTTCGCGTCGAGCGCGAGCACTTCACCCGCCGGCGTAACGACGAGCGGATTGATCTCGGCCAGCGATGCGTCGCTCTTCATGAACGCCTGATAAAGCGACATCATGATCTTCGAGGCGGCGCGCACCTTCTTGATGTCGTCGAAGAGGAAGAAGCCGAGCTCCGAGGCCTGATATGGCTGGAGGCCGTAGCGCGTGTCGATGGGAAGCTTGAGGATCTTCTCCGGCGTTTCCGCCGAGACCTGCTCGATGTCGATGCCGCCCGCCGGGCTGACCATGAACACGGGCTTGCGCGTTGCACGATCGAGGATGATGCCGACGTAGGCCTCCGTGGCGATATCCGCCGCTGCCGTCACGAGCACGGTATAGACCGTGAGCCCGTTGATCTTCATCCCGAGGATGTTCGACGCGATCTCCTTCGCCTCGGCGGGCGTCTTTGCCAGCTTCACGCCGCCGGCCTTTCCACGTCCGCCGGTGTGGACCTGTGCCTTCACGACGACCATGCCGCCGATCTTCGTGGCGATCGCCTCGACCTGCTCCGGGGTGCTGGCTACTTCGCCGGCAGGAATCGGCACGCCTTCCGCGCGCAGGATGTCCTTGGCCTGATATTCGTGGATGTTCACGCCTTCTCCGCTGTGATGGTCGTTCCTGCCTCGCCGCGCACCGCCATCCGACCGCGACTGAGCTCCGTGATGATCGCCCGTCCACCGGTGTGGCGAACGAAGTCGATTGCTGCGCGAATCTTCGGCGCCATGCTCCCCTCGCCGAAGGCGCCTTTTCGGTCCAACGCTTCCGCTTCTTCCGCCGACAACGTGCGCAGCGCACGCTGATTTGGGGTGCCCCAGTCGACGTACACGGCATCGACGTCCGTGAGGATCAATAGCAGGGCCGCCCCAAGATCGCGAGCGAGCACCGCGGCGGCGAGATCCTTGTCCACGACGGCGTCGATGCCTTCCCACCCCGTGACCGGATTGTCGTAGATCGGTGCACCGCCGCCGCCGCACGCTATCACGATAGTTCCTGCGTCGACCAGCCGCTTGATGACCTCGAGCTCGTGGATCGCTCGCGGGATGGGACTGCCGACCACGGCGCGCAGGCTGCCGTGGCCATCCACGTGCACCACACGTCCGTCTGCGCGCAACGCCGCCACACGCCCTGGAGACAACGCACGCCCGATGAACTTCGTCGGGTGCTGGAGCGCCGGGTCGTCCGCCCGCACCTGCACCTGCGTGATGATCGTGGCCACGGCGCGCGTGGAGCCTACTCGGCGCAGCGCATTCTCGATCGACTGCTGAATCATGTAGCCGATCCAGCCAGCGGTCGCGGCGACCAGCACGCCCAACGGAAGCGGCGCCGTCTCGGCGCGCGCCATTTCGTTGCGCTCCAGCTCGTCGCCCACTTGCGGACCATTCCCGTGAACGACGCACACATTCCACCCGTCAACGGCCAGGTCCACGATGGGGCCGAGGCTTTCCCTCGTATGGCGGAACTGATCGTGGATGGTGCTTCGTTCACCAGCGGGCGCGAGCGCGTTGCCTCCAACGGCAATCACTGCGGTGGGGGTGCGGTTGGCAATGCCATCCGGCGGGGGAAGATCGATTCGATTGTCCATTCCCTTACCGCCTCGGGGCGCCGAGGATACCGCCGAGCGCGTCGAAGGCACGGCCGAACGTAGTCCAGTCGCCGCGACCAAGCGCCTCGCGCATGACACGGTACAAGCTATCAGCGCGCGGTGCTGCGGCGCGTGCCGCGTTCGTGGCGCCGGCGGAAGTGTCCGACCCCAGGCGCAGCGCCTTCGCGAGCGTGGCACCGCTCGCGACCGAGTCGCCGTGTGCGGCGATCACGCGGACCAGCGCGGGATTTGCGCCTGGGCGCCACTCGAAGGTTGGCTGGACGTAGAATGGTTTCGACGCCACTGGCACAACGCGCAGCGGTGCGCGAACCAACCCACCATCGCGGTGGGTGGTATCCGCCAGCCGGAGCAGGTCCACGACGGCGCCCCACCGCTTGCCATCGCTGACCAATGGAATCCATGACGTGGTGCGCGTAAGGCCGCTCGTCGATGCGACGATGCCACGCACGCGCTCGGTGGAGTCGAGCAGCGGCCAGAGCGCGGAGACGCCCGTGAAGGGAGGCAGCACTGCGTGTGCCGGTTCCCGACCGGCCGCCGACGAATCCGCGCCATCCGGCGACGCGAAGTGTCGCACCTCCAGCGAGTCGCCGCGGAAGCCGGCCGCGGCGAATGCGAGCGCCTGCGCGCGAGCCGCATCGGTGATTGGAGGGAGCAAGGATCGCAGCGCGGTCGAGAGCGAACGTGCCGGAACGAACACATGCGGAAACAACGTGAGCCACGTCTGGGCGATGGGATCAGGCGCGGGATCCGCCACCAAGGTGACGCGTCCTGACGCCGCCTGAATCAGCGCCGTTGCGGCGTGCTGGAAGTAGCTCCGCTCCTCCCCCAGCAGCGTGAAGCGTTGGGAGAGCGGATAGGTGCTCGACGTCGCGTAGAGCTCGACCACCCAGTAGAGGGTGTCGCCGGACACCAGCGGCACGATCTCGCTCCCCTGCTCCAGAAAGGGAACGAGGCCATCGATGCGGTCGCGCACGCTCCGGCGCTGCACCATGACCGGGCGATTCGCGGGCAGGTCGCCCAGCAGCAGTCGAAAGTTCTGGAGACTCCAGGCGTACAGCAGGCGCGATCCGGTCGACACCATCTCCACGCCCGCGAGCTGATGACCCGAATCCGACAGCACGGAATAGCTCGGCGCCGAATCATAGACCGCGGGCTCGCCGCCGGCGATCGCCGCCGCGCCGTACGAACCGCGCGGGAATCCGAGAGGAAGCCCGCGTTCGTCCGCGCTCGTGGCGTCATAGCGTGCTGCGCTCCAGACCTCGGGCCCATCGGGATTGCCGTCGACGCCACGCTGCACCAGCACCGCGCTCAAGCCGGTACTCGTCGCCACCCACGCCGGCCGATCCCCGACCACATGAATGCGCGGCAACCGCTCCGCGGCGCGCGCGAGCAGCGCCCCATCCCACACCGCAATGCGCTGCACCGCATCTGCGGCCGAGGCGAACCCGGAGCCGATGGGCTCCGCGTGCATGCGGTCCACGCCATACGCTCGGCGCGTGAAGGTCATGCGCGTGCCGACATACGGACTCTCGACTCGCTCACGCGTCGCGGGATCGACCGCACGCCGCATGACGAGTGGAACGATGGTGCGGGTGACAAGCGCGAGGACCATCACCGTGGTGACCGCGCCGAAGGCCAACCGCATCTGGCCCGTCCAACCAGCCCACGCCACGATGAGCGCGGCGCCCGCGGTTACCACCGCGAGCAGCAGCAGGGGGGTCACGAGCCGGTGGTCGATGCTGGTGAACACCCCTTCCGTGCCGCCTCCGAACGCCAGCGCTCGATACATGCCGAGCCGATAGCTCCAGGCCAGGATCAGCAGCAGGACGGCGCCCAGCATCGTGAAGTGTCGTCGCACGTATGCGGAGACGAACAGCGCGCCGCGTTCCCACCGCAGGCTCGGGGTGAGCGCGTAGAGAATGACGACGAGCGTGGTCACCGCCGCGAGGACGACGATCGCCCAGTCGTGCAGCGACGTCTCGAAGGGCAACCAGTACACGAAGAAGCCGAGATCCGCGCCGAAATACGGGTCCGTCTCGAGAAAGGGCCGCCCCGCGCGCGCCAGTACCCCGTCAAACCACCGATCGGGCGGAAACACGAGTAGCGCGCCCATGATCGCGGAGATCGCCACGACGGCCATCGTGAGGAATCGTCGCGGCACCGCTTCGCCAATCTCGATGTTCGCGATTCGCCTGGGCAACACGAGCGAGACGACCGACTGCCGGACAGCCCAGATATTCACCAGGCTGAACGCCGTCGCAATCGCGAACGAGCCGAGGGCCAACGCTACGGTCGCGACCGCCTTGACCCGCCACACATCGCGTGCGCCGAGCGAGTCGTACCACAGATACTCGCTGTAGATGCCCGCTCCCCACCGTCCCAGGAGAAGGACGAGCGCGAGGAAGGCGAGCGCACCGCCAAGGACGCGGCGCCCTGTCACGTCAGATGCTGACGCCCTGCGCGCGAATCCAGCCTTCCATTTCGGAGCGGATCGCCTGCAGTCGCTCGGCGGAGCGTGCCTCGTACCGGGTGACGAGGATCGGCTGCGTATTGGACGCGCGGATGAGGCCCCAGCCATCACCGAAGAGCACGCGAACGCCGTCGACGTCGATCACGTCGTGCGTCGCCGCGAAGTGCGCGACCGCCTTGTCGACGAGGTCGAACTTGCGTTCGTCGCCACACTCGACGCGGATCTCCGGGGTGCTCACGAAGGGCGGCGCGTCGGCGAGCAGTTCGCGCACGGTCTTCCCGGAACTCGCGACGATGCGCAGGAGGCGCGCGGCGCCATAGAGCGCGTCGTCGTGGCCGTAGAAGCCCTCGCTGAAGAACATGTGACCGGACATCTCGCCCGCGATCGGGGCATTCTCCGCCTTCATCTTGTCCTTGATGAGGGAATGCCCGGTCTTCCACATCACTGCCCTGCCGCCGGCCCGGGTGATCTCGTCCGTGAGCGCCTGGCTGCACTTCACGTCGAAGATGATCGGCTGACCCTTGCCCGTCCGCTCGATTACGTCGCGCGCGTAGAGGATGAGAATGTGATCGCCCCAGATGATGCGCCCCTCGTCGTCCACGAGCCCGATACGGTCGGCGTCGCCATCGAAGGCGAGACCGAGCTCGGCGCCCTCTCGCTTCACCGCCTGGATGAGCGCCTCGAGGTTCTCCGGCACTGTGGGGTCCGGATGGTGATTCGGAAAAGTGCCGTCGCTTTCAGTGAACAGGCCAATGGCCTCCACCCCGAGCCCGTCCATCAGCTGCGGCGCGACGAGCGCTCCGGCGCCATTGCCGCAGTCATACACGATCTTCATGGGCCGAGCGAGGGCACCCGTGCGCGCCACGACATCGGCGACGTACTCATCGATCGGTGACGCAAAGCTCACGGCGCCGTGGCCACTCGGCGCCGCATTCGCGCGGATGAGCTCGAGCAGGTGCTGCAGATCGTGGCCGTGCAGCGACTCGGTGCCGAAGCAGAGCTTGAAGCCGTTGTATTCGGGCGGATTGTGCGAGCCCGTGATCTGGATGCCGCCGATGACCGGCAGGTGGTGAAGGCTCCAGTAGAGCACGGGTGTGGGGACCACGCCGACGTCGACGACATCCACACCGGCCTCCGTGAGCCCTTGCACGAGCGCATCGCGGAGCTTGTCGCCACTCGGCCGGTTGTCGCGTCCAACCGCAACCGTCCCGCTGACGCCGCGCTCCCGCATCAGGGCGGCGTACGCACCACCGATTGCCTGGGCTGCTTCGACGGTGAGGTCGGCGTCCACGACCCCACGAACATCATACTGTCGGAAAATGCCTGCGGCGATCGTCATGGCATCAAGCTCTGGGGATTAGCGCTCGGTGCCGCGCGGTCAGCGCACTGGCGCGGTTGGCCGTACGGCCGAGATCCTGGCCCCGTCCGCGGGCGCGCTCAACCGCGGCATTCCGACGTTCGCATAGCGAATGGCCAGGTCCGGCACGAGCCCAAGCACGAGAATGGCGGCGACGGTCGTCATCATGACCGCGCGTGTCCACCCCTGCGTTGCGCCGAGCACCGGCGCATCCGCACGGCGCGGTCGCATGAACATCACCATGATGAGATACAGGTAATATCCTGCCGAGATGACCGTGGTAAGCACGAGAACGACGGCGAGCAGCGTCTGCGGCTCCGGGGCCTGCAGCGCGGCCTTCAGCACGAACCATTTCGCGAAGAACCCCACACCGCCGACGACCGGAAAGCCCATGAGCGCGAACATGAAGACCGCCATGCTCAGAGCCAGCCAGGGTCGCACGGCCCAGAGGCCGCTGATGTCGTCCGTCGTGACGGGTTCGTCGCCGCGTGACAACACGATGATGACGGCGAAGGCGCCGAAGGTGGCCAGGGTGTAGGCGAGGAGATAGAACAGCATCGCCGACGCGCCCTGCGCCGTCCCCGCCGCGATGGCGACGAGAATGAAGCCCGCATGCGCGATGGACGAATAGGCGAGCAGGCGCTTGATGTTGCGCTGCACGAGGCCGATCGCGTTGCCCACCACCATCGTGGCGATCGCGAGCCCGACGACGGCCTTGTGCCAACTGGTAAACTCGCCGCCGAACGCCTCGAGCCACACGCGCAGAAAGACGACGAACGACGCGGCCTTCACCGTCGCGGCGAAGTACGCTGTCACCGGGCTGGGTGACCCGTCATACACGTCCGGCGCCCACATGTGGAACGGAACGCTGGACACCTTGAACCCGAATCCGACGAGCATCAAGGCAATGCCGATCAACAGCAAGGGACTCGTGAAGAGCTCGTGTTCGATTGCCCGGATTCCGATCTGATGCAGCGACGTCGTGCCCGTCGCCCCATACACGAGCGCGATGCCGTAGAGCAGGAACGCCGTGGAGAACGCGCCGAGCAGGAAGTACTTGAGCGCCGCCTCGGCCGATCGGCCGCTGCGGCGGTTCAATCCCGCCAAAGCGTAGCTGGAGATCGACATCAGCTCGATACCGAGGAAGACGATCATCAGGTCGCGCGCGGCGGCCAGCAGCATCATGCCGCTCGACGCGAGCAGGATGAGCACGTGCGTCTCCGCGGTCGTGGTGCCCGCGCGATCGTTGTCGTCGATGCCGAGGGCGAGCGCGCCGATCGTGCCGAACAGGATGATGATGTCGGCCATCCAGCGGAAGTTGTCCACCGCGATCGGGCCGTCGGTGGCGACCGAGCGCCGCGTCATCATCAGGCCCACGGCGATCAGCGTCGCGACGCAGAGTCCGATGGACAGCACCCCGACGCTGCGCTGATGCGCGGCGGATTCCTTGCGCCACACGGCCCAGAGCAGCAGCGCCATGGCGCCGACCATCAGCAAGAGGTCGGGGACGAGCGCCGCCGTGAGCTGCGACGGGATCGCGAGATTGAAGGTGTTCATCAGCGACCCCCCGCCGCGTTCGCGCTCGCCGCGGCCGACCGCATTTCGACGGTGCGCACGAAGTTCTCCGCGGATGGCTGCAGCCGGCGGAGCACGGGAGCCGGATACACGCCCAACCAGATGATGCCGGCGAGCAACGGCGCCATGAGCAGCAGCTCGCGCCGATTCATGTCGGGAATGTGCTCATTCTCCGGCTTGTCGAGCGGATTGAAGAGGATGCGCTGAATGGCCCAGAGCATGTACGCCGCGGCGATGATCACGCTGCTCGCTGCGATCACGGCAAGAATGGGCTCCGTGCGATACGCGCCGAGGAGAACCAGGAATTCACCGACGAAGCCATTGGTCCCCGGCACGCCGATCGCACTGAACGAAACGAACACGAGGATCGCCGAGAAGAGCGGCACCACGCGCGCAATGCCGCCGTAGGCCGCGATCAGGCGGGTGTGACGCCGCTCGTAGATCATGCCGATGAGGAGGAAGAGCGCCCCTGTGGACAGACCGTGATTGATCATGACCATCAAGGCACCCTGCACACTCTGGACGGTCAGCGCGAAGATGCCCAGCATGACGAAGCCGAGGTGACTGACGGAGCTGTAGGCGACCAGCTTCTTGAAGTCCGGCTGGACCAGCGACACGAGCGCGCCGTACACGATGCCGATAACGGCGAGCGTCAGGACAATGCCGCGGATCGTCGGATTCATCGCGGCTGCGGGAAACAGCGGCACCGCCAGGCGGATGAAGCCGAACGTGCCCAGCTTGAGCATGATGGCCGCCAGCACGACCGAGCCGGCCGTCGGCGCTTCCACGTGGGCGTCGGGCAGCCACGTGTGGAACGGAAACATCGGCACCTTGATGGCGAACGCGAGGAAGAACGCGCCGAACAACCACATGCCGGCCGCCGGCGTGAGCTGCACCTGCGACATGATCGCGTCGTAGGAGAAGTTCGGGCTCATCTCGACGGCGCCGTTGAGCACCACGGGGATGCCATTCACGAGGTGCGGCTGCTGCGCCGCGAGTCCCAGGTAGATGATCCCGACCAGCATCAGCAGCGAGCCGAGCATCGTGTAAATGAAGAATTTGAGGCTCGCGTAGATGCGACGTTGCCCGCCCCAGATGCCGACGATGAAGTACATCGGGATCAGCATCACTTCCCACATGATGTAGAACAGGAAGAGATCGAGGGCCATGAAGACGCCGAGCATGCCGGTCGTGAGCAGGAGCAGCAGCGCGTAGTACGACGACGCCTTCTGCCGCACCGACGTCCAGCTGCCAATACACGCGAGCAGCATGATGAAGGTCGTCAACAGGACCATCATCATGGCGATCCCGTCGAGACCGACGGTGAACCGCGCTCCCCACGACGGAATCCAGGCCACGTCGAAGCGCTGCTGCCATCCCGCTACAGCGGGATCGAACGCCCACCACAATCCCGCCGAGAGGACGAACTCGATGCCAAACGTGATCGCAGCCAGCATCCTGGGGCGGCTCGCCGCCCCGGACGCTACCTCATCTTCGCCCTCGGCTCGCCGACCACCGGCCAGCACGGCGAGCGCTCCCAGGATCGGGATGATCAGCAGTGCCGGAAGGATCCAGCGGTCGTAGCCCACGGAAAGCAGAAACTCGCGCATCTCGCCCTATCTGAAAGTGAAGGCGCCGAGCACGAACAGCACGCCGACGACCAGGACCCACGCGTACGTGCCGACAAGTCCGGACTGCAGTTGCGATCCCATCCACCCAATAGCGCGTGGAAGGAGGCCGCCCATTGGCACCGTGCTGCCGGGTGCGCTGTCTTCATCCTTGCTCTGCACGATCATGCGCGTGATGCCATCGATGATGCCGACGTCGATGCCGCGCCACAGCAGGCCGCGAGACGTGGCGACGACCGGATCGACGATCACCTTGTCGTACGCCTCGTCGACGTAATACTTGTGCACCAACACGCGCTCGAAGCCATGCTCCTCGGGCGCGTCCTTCGCCGGAACGAGCGTCTGCGGCTTCAGGCGCGCGAACGCGAGCGCAATACCAGCGACCGCGATGACGACTGCGGCACCGATCAACATCAGTTCCGTGCTCTGCGATGCTTCGAGCGCCGTCCCGTTCGTGATGCGCAGGGTACCCTCGCCGACCACAGGCTCGAGCCAGCGCTCCAGCGCCCCGATCGGGCCGATGGGGATGAGCGACGGCAGGTTGAACCAGCCCCCGAACACGCTGAGCAGACCGAGCACCACGAGCGGACCCGTCATCATCCAGGGCGCCTCATGCAGGTGCTCACGTTCCGTGTCGCCGGTTCGATTCGGCCCGTGGAAAGTGTAGAGCATCATGCGCGTCATGTAGACGGCGGTCATGAACGCCGCGGCGAGTCCGAGCACGTAACACAGCAGCAGAATCGAACCGCCGGGAATCCCGAACAGGCTCGCACTCGCGAGTGTCGACCCTGTGTGCCGCGTGAAGACGGCCCCGAGGATCTCGTCCTTCGAGAAGAACCCGGCGAAGGGAGGGATGCCGGAGATGGCGAGCGTTGCCGCCCACATCAGCGCCCACGTCACCGGCATGTACTGTTTCAGGCCGCCCATGTTGCGCATGTCCTGCGCGTCTTCATGATTGTTCGTGTGGTGATACGCGGCGTGCATGGCGTAGATCACCGAACCGGCCCCGAGGAATAACAGCGCCTTGAAGAAGGCATGCGTCATCAGGTGGAATACACCGGCGACGTACGCGCCCGAGCCGACACCCATGAACATGTAGCCGAGCTGGGAGACAGTGGAGTACGCGAGCACCTTCTTGATGTCCCACTGCTTCAGGCCGATCGACGCCGCGAAGATCGACGTCAGCGCCCCGATGAGCACAACCACGAGGCTGGCGACGGGCGCCATCGAGAAGAGGACGTTGCTCCGCGCGATGAGGTACACGCCCGCGGTGACCATTGTAGCCGCATGGATGAGCGCGGAGACCGGCGTCGGGCCCGCCATGGCGTCCGGCAGCCAGACATACAATGGAATCTGCGCGCTCTTGCCGGCGCAGCCGAGGAAGAAGAACAGGCAGACGGCGGTGATGAGCGCGCCGCCAAACGGCAGCCCGGCGACCGCGGCATTCACGCCGACGTAGTCGAGCGCGCCGGTGTTCGCGAAGAGCATGAACATCGCGATCAGGAAGCCGAAGTCACCGATGCGGTTGACGATGAACGCCTTTTTGCCCGCGTCCGCATTCGCCTTCTCGCTGAACCAGAACCCGATGAGCAGGTACGAGCACAATCCCACCCCTTCCCAACCCACGAACATCAGCGGATAGCTGGAGCCGAGCACCAGCACCAGCATGAAGAAGACGAACAGGTTGAGGTACGCGAAGAAGCGCGGGTACCCCGGGTCGTCGGCCATGTAGCCGACGCTGAAGATGTGAATGAGCGTGCCAATGCCGGTGATGATCATCACCATGAGCATCGAGAGCTGGTCGAGCTGGAAGGCGACATCGATCTGGAGATCGCCCACCGGCATCCAGCTGAAGTAGCGCTGGATGAAGGGCTCGTGCGCACCGGCGGCGCGCATGGCCATGAAGATGAAAGTCGCGAGCAGGAACGAAAGCAGGAGCACGCCTGGTCCGACGAGGCTCGTCAGTGGGGCATGCTTGTGCCGCGCGACGGGATGGTGGTCGTCACCGTGGCCACCTCCGCCACTCTCGTCGTGCGCGTGCACCTGTGTCCCGTGCGTGCCAGGGACGTCATCGTGACTCGCACTCGGATCGTCCGCGCCGAAGTGAATTGCGCTGGTGAGCGAGAGCAGCCCGTTGATCACGAAGCCGAGGAGCGGCAGCAGTGGCAGGAGCC
>JBBQFW010000060.1:0-16127 GCA_038322445.1 Gemmatimonadales bacterium | reverse complement strand
CGCCTTGTAGCGGGCGGGCATGTCCTCGAAAGTGAGCATGTAGGTGAGGCTGGGCAGGCGAGTGCCGAAGATGTTCTCGCCGAAGAACACGGGGGTCATGCCGAGCGAGCGGAAGAGCGGCATTTCCTGTTCGTTGAACATGGCGATCTTCCGATCGAGGGCGGTGGCGCTGCGGGCCTCGTAGGTTCGCAGCTCGAACATGCGGGCGGGGCGCGAGGCTGGCCCGGGCGGCACGTCGACCGACGGCATGCCGTTGAACGCGCGCATCAGGGTAGAGTCGTAGCGGACGTAGGGCAGGTCGGCCGCGGACTCGAAGGCGCGCTGAGCGGTGGGGTAGGCGGAGTCGTTCTCGAGGGCGTCGTTGATCGTGGAGACCGCCGCGAGCGACGGGTACTCGATCAGGGCGATTACGGATTGGGACGCGCCTGTCTCGGGAGAGAAGAGGCCGATCGCGCCCGCTCCCGCGCGGGCGTACGCCGGCAGCACGGCGTCCTTGTAGAAGGTGCGGAGCGCGGCAGTGTTGATGTCGTTGCGCATCTCGTACGTGCGCAGTTCGTAGTGACGACGCGCATCCGCGGTGCCGGGTGCGCGGAAGCCGGTGGTGGCGGCGGCGCCGGTGACGAGACCGGCCTTGATCAGATCGCGACGATGCATGTGCCGTGAGATGGGAGAAGGGAGAGGTCGAACAGGAGATATAGCACGCTTCGCGTCCGGATTCACGCAGACTCAGGGAGTGCACCAAATGATGATTCACTACGGCACGACGATCGCGCGCGCTGGCGCTCGCTGCGCGGTTGCTTCGGTTGCAATGCTGGCCGTGGTGGCGGGATGTCATTCGTCCGGCCAGATGGAAGGCATGTCGATGTCGTCCTCGACGGCACCAAACACGCTCACCGCTGCCGAATCCGCCGCGGGATGGCGGCTCCTGTTCGATGGACGAACGCTCACGGGATGGCGCGGCCTCGGCATGGCGGGCCCGCCGGCGGGCCACTGGACGGTCGAGGATGGATCGATCAAGAAGATCGCGACGAAGAACGTCCCGATGGTGAACGGACAGCGTCAGCCCGGCGGCGATCTCATCACCGACCGTCTCTACCACAACTTCGAGCTGGAGTGGGACTGGAAGATGACGCCGGCGGGGAACAGCGGCTTGAAGTACAACGTGTCGGAGTCGCTGTCGCTCGCGGGTGGAAAGACCGCGGCGGAGCTGTCGCCGTCCACGGCGCAGAACCGCGCCGCGCTCGGTTTTGAATACCAGATGATCGACGACGACCGCCACTCGGATGGCAAGCTGCCGACGCATCGCTCGAGTGCACTGTACGACCTCATCACGCCGAACGAGAACAAGCATCTCAACCCGATCGGCGAGTGGAATCATTCGAGGCTGGTGTTCAACGGCAACCACGGTGAGCACTGGCTCAACGGGCTGAAGGTACTGGAGTACGAACTGGGGTCGCCGTCCATGAACGCGGCGCTCGCGGCGAGCAAGTACAAGGTGATCCCCGGCTTTGCCACGCGTCGCGATACGCCGATCGTGCTTCAGGATCACACGGAGGAAGTGTATTTCCGGAGCATCAGGATCCGTGAGCTGCCGTAGTCCGGGACGGAAGGACGGCATAACGGCGGACGCAGACGAACGCAGGCTGCGCAACGCAGAACGACGCTGCAACAGCGAACAACATTTAACTGGTGTCCATCCTGAAACTCGTCATTCCCGCGAACGCGGAATCCAGTTGGGACCTGGGAACATGGATTCCTGCGTGCGCGGGAATGACGAACCCATCTCAAAGCACGGTTTCAGGATGGCCACTAACTGACATGTAGCCTGCATCAGTACGAACGCCTGGCAGAGGCGATCATCAAGTCACGTTTCGTCAATTCATACCACCGCAATAATGCCATTGCCTCGACGATCAAATCATGACTGATTCGCCTGGTACGACCAGACGCGAATTCCTCCTCCAGTCCGCCGCCCTCGCCGGCTCGATGGTCGCGGCGCGCAGTCTCCCCCTCCTTGGAGAGATGGCCGAGCAGCAGGGCGCGAACCCCATGCTGCTCTGGTATGCGAAGCCCGCGTCGCAATGGGTCGAGGCGCTGCCCATCGGCAACGGGCGGCTCGGGGCCATGGTGTTCGGCGGCATCGAGCGCGAGCGGCTGCAACTGAACGACGACACCCTGTGGTCCGGTGGACCGAGGGACTGGAACAATCCCAACGGCCCGAAGGTGCTCGCCGAGGTGCGCCGGTTGATCGCGGCGGAGCGGTACGTGGAGGCGGACGTCGCCATCAGGGGCATGCAGGGGCCCTTCACGCAATCGTACCTGCCGATGGGCGATCTCCGCCTCACGTTCGAGCATGGCGACCACGCGCGGGGCGGCTATCGTCGGGAGCTCGACCTTGCGCGCGCGGTCACGCAGGTGCGCTACCGCGTTGGCGCGACCACGTACACGCGCGAGATCTTCGCGTCGCGCCCCGACCAGGCCATCGTGATTCGCCTGACCGCCGACCGGCCCGGCATGATCAGCTTCACCGCCGCGATGGACAGCCAGCTTCGCCACACGCTCATCGCGAACGGCGGCGTGCTGGAATTGCACGGAAGGGCGCCGTCGAACGTGGATCCGAGCTATCACGATCGGGACGTGCCGGTGCAGTACGATGACCGCGAGGGGATGACCTTCGAGATGCATCTCGGTGCCACCACGATCGGGGGCAGCGCCTCGGTCGAGGGCGGCGAGCTGCATGTGCGCGACGCTGATGAAGTCGTGCTCCGGCTCACGGCCGCGACCAGCTTCAATGGCGCCCACCACTCGCCGGCGCGCGAAGGCAAGGCGCCCGGGCCCATTGTCGCAGCGCAACTGCGCGATGCGTCGGCACGGTCGTTCGTCACGCAACGCGATGCCCATGTCGCGGACCATCGTGCGCTCTTCGATCGCGTGGCGCTCGAGATCGACCAGCCCCCCGCCGCGAAGGACCTGCCCACCGACGAACGCATCGTCGCGCTCGGCGCGAAGGACTCAGGCCTGGTGAGCCTGTTCTTCCAGTACGGCCGTTACCTGCTCATCGCGTGCTCGCGACCCGGGGGCCAGCCCGCCAATCTCCAGGGCCTCTGGAACGACCAGGTCCGTCCCCCGTGGAGCTCCAACTTCACGATCAACATCAACACCGAGATGAACTACTGGCCCGCGGAGACGACAAACCTTGCGGAGCTGCACGAGCCATTGATGGACTTCATCGAGCGGCTTGCGGTGAATGGCCACGAGACGGCGCGGGTGAACTACGGCGCTCATGGCTGGGTCGCGCATCACAACAGCGACGTGTGGGCCCAGAGCGCGCCCGTCGGCGATTTCGGCGGCGGCGATCCGGTGTGGGCGAGCTGGCATGGCGCGTCCGCGTGGCTCTCGCGGCACATGTGGGAGCACTATGCCTTCAGTGGCGACACGACCTTCCTGCGCGACCGTGCCTGGCCGGTGATGAAGGGCGCCTGCGAGTTCTACCTCGACTTCCTTGTCTCGAACGAGAATGGCTTCCTGGTGACGTCGCCGTCCGCGTCGCCCGAGCTGAAGTTCAAGACCGCGGACGGCAGGGTTGCCGCGGTCAGCGCGGGCGCAACGATGGATCGCGCACTGGTGTGGGACCTCTTCACGAACAGCATCGAGGCATCCACGGCACTCAACGTCGACGCGCCGTTCCGCGAGCGCGTTCAGCAGGCGCGCGCGAAGCTCATTCCGTACCAGGTGGGCAGTCGCGGCCAGTTGCAGGAGTGGGCAAGGGATTTCCCCGAGCAGGATCCGCAGCACCGGCACTTTTCCCACCTCTTCGGCGTGTATCCCGGGCGTGAGATCACGGCCGAGGGGACGCCGGCGATCCATGCGGCGGCGCGACGGTCGATGGAGTTGCGCGGTGACCTCGCGACCGGATGGTCGATGGCGTGGAAGATCAATTTCTGGGCACGCATGCACGACGGCGATCATGCCTTCCTGCTGCTCGGCAACCTGCTGAAGCCCGTGTGGAGCCAGCAGACGAACTACACCGGTGGGGGCGGCGTGTATCCGAACCTGTTCGATGCGCATCCGCCGTTCCAGATCGACGGCAACTTCGGTGCGACGGCGGGCATTGCGGAGATGCTGCTCCAGAGCCACACGGGCGACGTGCACGTGTTGCCGGCGCTTCCGTCGGCGTGGCGGTCGGGGCGCGTGCGTGGACTGCGTGCGCGGGGAGGGCTCGAGGTGGACATTGAGTGGCGTGACGGCGCGGCGACGCAGGTGTGGCTCACGAGTCGCACGGCGCGCACGGTGCGGCTCCGCCATGGCGCCGTCGTCACGTCGCACGCCGTGCCCGCCGCGATCAGGACTGCCATTCGCCTGGGTGCGGCGTGACGAACGGTGTGGTGATTCGGATAGTCTGACAGTCTGACTGTAATCAGGACCGCAACTGCAGCCACCAGTTACCAGGCACCAGGCACCAAGCACCAGGCACCTCACGGCATCGAGCAACCCACAGACACCAACATGACATCAGTCGAGATGCATTGCCGATATATGACGTCCCGCCGGGCGATCGTCGCGATCGGGATCGCGATCGCTGCCGGCGTTCCGGCGTCCATCATTGCGCAGGGACCCCCGGCGAGCACCGCGCGGCCGACCGCGATTGCGCCTTCCGGTAGGGTGCCGGCCGAGCCGACTGTCGAGCAGCGACTCCAGACGGACTTCAAGGTGCCCGCTGGCTTCAAGGTCACGCTGTTTGCCGGACCACCGGTGGCGATGTATCCCACCTGCGTGAATGAATCGCCGGAGGGCGCGGTGTTCGTCTGCGTCGACCCGAACCTCTCGCTTTCCACGCTGAAAGGCGTGGGCCGCGTGATGCGGCTCGTCGATACCGACGGCGATGGCCGCGCCGACAAGTACACGACCTTCGCGACAATGGACAGCCCGCGCGGCGTCGTGTCGGACGGCAAGACCGTGTACGTCATGCACCCGCCGACGCTCACCGCCTATCGCGACACCAACGGCGATGGCATTGCCGACGAGTCAACGGACATCGTCACGGGACTCGGCTTCGACCTCGATTTTCGTGGAGCCGATCATACCACCAACAACGTCGAGATCGGGCCGGATGGCTGGCTCTACATCGCCGTGGGTGACTATGGCTTCATCAAGGCCGTCGGCACCGATGGCCGGCAGATCCAGCATCGTGGCGGCGGCGTGGTGCGCGTTCGTCCGGACGGGACCAATCTGGAAATCGTGGCGGTCGGGACGCGCAACATCTACGACGTTTCCATCGATCCATTCGATCGCATCTTCGCGCGCGACAACACGAATGATGGCGACGGCTGGGACTCGCGCCTCCACTACATGGCGCCGGGAGCCAACCTGGGCTACCCGATGCTCTACCAGAACTTCAAGACCGAGCACTTTCCGTCGCTCGCCGACTATGGCCCAGGCGCCGCAGTGGGCTCGATCTGGCTACAGGATCCCGCGTGGCCAGCGGGCTACAACAATACGCTGATTACGGGCGACTGGACGATGCAGAAGGTCTACCGCCATACGCTCACACCCAAGGGCACGTACTTCGACATCCAGCAGGACGAGTTCATCAGCATGATGCGGCCGTCGGATCTGGCCCTCGACGGGAGTTCCAACCTGTATGTGACGAGCCTGGCTGGCGGAACGTTCACCTACGCCAACAGCGACACCGTAGGCTACGTGGTGCAGGTACGACCGCCCAACCTCGTCACAGAGGACACAGAGGAAAAGCAAGAGAGGCTCGAGGGATGCATCGCGTATGTGTAGATGCGGTCCTCCGTGTCCTCTGTGGTAAATGTTGTTCCGCTTTTCTGAATGCATTGCGCGCATGACAACAATCACGAAATACCAACTCCCCCTGGAGGCTCCGTGGGCGACACGATAGAAAAGAGCGAAGTGAACCGCAGGACATTCCTGTTCCAGCTCGCTGCCGCGGGAGTCGGCGGCAGCCTGCTTACCGGTTGTGCGGGGATGATGGCCAACGGTGCTGCCGGTGCTACAGGCGCATCGAACGCCAACATGATCGGCCTGCAGCTCTACACCGTGCGTGACCTCCTCGAGAAGGACTTCGAGGGCACGATCGAGAAGGTGGCCGCGATCGGCTACAGGAACCTCGAGTTCGCGGGCTATTACAATCGCACACCGGAGCAGGTCCGGGCGCTGCTCGACCGGCTGAACCTCGTGTCCACGAGCTCGCACATCGGCGCACAGCTCATGCGGGCTGACGCCGCGCTGCAGATCCGCACGGCAAAGACCATCGGCCAGGAGTACATCACGATCCCGTCGTACAACTTCGCGCGCGACGGCGGCATCGACTCATGGAAGAAGGGTGCGGCCGAGTTCAACCAATGGGGCACGATGTGCAAGGCGGCGGGAATCAAGCTCGCCTACCACAATCACAACATGGAGTTCGGCGCAGTGGCCGGTGGTCCCACCGGCTACGACGTCCTCATGCGCGAGACGGATCCGTCGCTCGTGGATTTCGAGATGGATCTCTACTGGACGGCGTTCGCCGACCGCGATCCGCTTGCGCTCTTCGCGCAATATCCGGGTCGGTTCGCGATGTGGCACGTGAAGGATCTGCTCCTCACGAATGGCAACAAGGGCATGGCGCCCGTCGGCCGGGGCACGCTCAACTTCCGCGAGTACTTCGCGCACCGGAGCCAGGCCGGCATGAAGCACTTCTTCGTCGAGCACGACACCGCCGCACAGTACCCTGGCGGATCGCTCGCGAGCATCCAGGCGAGCTACGACAGCCTCAAGCAGATCGTCGGATGATGCACCTTACCGCATCGGCAATCGGCCGCGCCTCGGCGCTCCTGCTTCTGGCCACGGCCGGGGCATGCGCCAGTGGCGGCCGGGGCGGCTATTCGTCGTCTGCACCGGAGAGTGCGCCGCGCGCGAGCTATGCCGGCGCGCCCAAGTCCGACTGGGTCCAGATGTTCAACGGGCGCGATCTCACCGGCTGGGACGTGAAGTTCGCGAAGCACGAGCTCAACGACAATTACAACGACACCTTCCGCGTCGAGGACGGACTGCTGCGGGTGCGGTACGACAAGTACACCGGGTGGAATGGCGAGTGGGGTCACATCTTCTACAAGCAGCCCTACTCGTATTATCTCGTCGCGGCGGAGTATCGCTTCGTGGACAACCAGGTCGTGGGCGCACCGCCGGGCATCGCGTGGGCCATCCGCAACAACGGCATCATGATGGGCCAATCCGCCGAGAGCATGGGGTTGAACCAGGACTATCCCATTTCGCTCGAGGTGCAGTTGCTCGGCGGGCTCGGCAAGGGCAACCGGTCGACAGCCAATCTCTGCACGCCCGGCACGAACGTGCACTTCGGCGAGAAGCTCATCACGGCGCATTGCACGAACTCCACGTCGAAGACCTACGACGGCGACCAGTGGGTGCGGGTCGAGGCGCTCGTGCTGGGGGACTCGCTCATCAAGCACATCGCGAACGGCGACACCGTGCTCACGTACCGCAAGCCGGAGATGGGCGGGGGCTCGGCAAACAATACGAAGCCGGGTATGCTGGTGCCGGGCAAGCCCCTCACGCAGTACTGGATCTCGCTCCAGGCGGAAACCGCGCCGACCGATTTCCGGAAGGTCGAGATCCTGAATCTCGAAGGCTGCATGGATCCGAAGGCGACGTCCTACCGTCCGTACTTCATCAAGCACGACCCAGCCGCCTGCCACTGACGCGGCTGCGCCCGCGACCACATAGCCAACCCACTGCCCATGCGTTCAATCGGTACGCGCCTCGGCGCGATGATGTTCCTGCAGTTCTTCATCTGGGGGGCGTGGTACACGACGATCGCCGTGTACATGACGAATCACGGTATGGGGACGTTGACGTTCTGGCCGTACACGGTGAATCCGCTCGCGGCCATCGCGGCTCCATTTTTCGTGGGGCTGGTGGCGGACCGATATTTCGCCACGCAGAAGGCGCTCGGATTCCTGCACCTGCTCGGCGGCGTGATCCTGCTGGCCACGCCGAAGACGGCCGGCAATTCGACGATGTTCATCGTCATGCTGCTCCTCTACAACCTCTGCTACATGCCGACGCTCGGGCTCTCGAGCTCCCTGGCGTTTCACCACATCGCCGATCAGGAGAAGCAGTTTCCGAAGATCCGCGTGTGGGGCACGATCGGATGGATCATTGCGGGCTGGTTCATCAGCTTCGGGCTGAGTCCCATGCTCGGTGGCCAGGCCGAGGCGACCGCGGCACCACTGTACGTGTCCGGCATCGCGAGCATCCTGCTCGGGGCCTACTGCTTCACCCTTCCGCACACGCCACCATCGGCGGCAGGACAGCCGGTGTCGTTCCGCAGTGTGGTGGGGCTCGACGCCATGAAGCAGCTGAGCAGCCGGCCCTTCTGGGTGTTCATCATCAGCGCACTCCTGATCAGCATCCCGCTGGCGGCGTACTACAACTACACGCAGCTCTTCCTCGAGGCCGCGAGAGTGAAGAACATCGCGGCGACGCAGACGCTCGGTCAGATGTCCGAGATGCTGTTCATGCTGGCGATGCCGCTGCTCTTCCGGCGGCTCGGTGTGAAGTGGATGCTGGTGGTTGGTATGGGCGCGTGGGTCGTTCGCTACTCGCTGTTCGCTACCGCGGCGCCGAATGCGGTGTTCTGGATGATCGCGCTCGGGATCCTGCTCCACGGCGTCTGCTATGACTTCTTCTTCGTCACGGGGCAGATCTACGTGGACAAGAAGTCGACGGCGGCCATCCGCGGCCAGGCGCAGGGCTTCTTCGTGCTCGTCACGTATGGCGTGGGCATGCTGATCGGTGCCCAGGCGGCGGGCAATGTCTACAACCGCTTCCTCGCTGGCGGGACTGCCCTGTCACTGCCGCAGTGGAACCAGTTCTGGTGGTTGCCTGCCGGATTCGCGTTGGTCGTGATGTTGTTCTTTGCCGTCATGTTCACTGACAAGGTTGCCGACGACGCGAGCGTGAAGTCGTAGCGTTCGTTCGTCATTCCCGCGACCAAAGTGCACACCTGAATGGTCCCACAAACGAAGGGATGACGCATTTTGGCGGATGGAACGGATGAATGCGGATCCAGGGACAGAAGCGCTTTTGCTTTGAAATCCGCGTGCATCCGCTCAACCCGCCCCGACGCGTCATCCCTGGGTCTGAGTGGCTCGCATGGCTCGATATCCTCGACAACGTGCAATGAGATTCGCAGGACAGTCTCGACACAATGCAATTGAGGTTTTTCCCGAGAACCACATCATGAACCCGGGGTAGAGGTAATGTTCGCTCTCCCCACGCAACCACAGAACAGATGAAGTCATTCACATCAGTCGCTACCCTCTGCCTGCTCGGACTCGCCGCCGTGTCCACGGCCGGGGCCCAGAAGGCCCCCGCCAAGACGACCAAGCCAGCCGCCGCAGCGGGGCCGACACTGCCGGTCGATGGCGCGAAGGTGTTCGCCACCACGTGCGCCGCCTGCCACCAGGTGAGTGGCGACGGCCTCGAGGACAAGTATCCGCCGCTCAACGGCAGCGACTGGGTCACCGGTGACGAGGCGAAGCTGATTCGTATCGTGATGCAAGGCCTCGCCGGACCCGTGGAAGTCGCCGGCCAGACCTTCGACGGCGCCATGCCCGCGTGGGGCGGCCTGCTGAAGGACCCGGAGATCGCCGCCGTCACCAGCTACGTGCGAGGTGCCTGGGGCAACAAGGCCGCCCCGATCACCGCGGCCACCGTCTCCGCCATCCGCAACGCGACAACGGCTCGCAAGACACCGTGGACCGCGGCAGAGATCGCATTGATCCCCACCAAGGCCCTCAAGTAGTAGTCGTCGCCTCGCGTCGCGCGGCCTTGAGCAGCGCGACGCCGATCCACAGGTAGACGAGCGCCAGCACGAAGCCCAGCGACGGCTCGAGGTCGAGCCAGTCGAACGGCTTCGCGACAACGACCACGAGCGTCAACGCCGTGGCCGCGAGTTGCGCGACGCCGAGTGCGCGCCAACCCGGCATGCGCACCATCGTAAGGCCGGTGAGTCCGAGCCACACCACGACCAGCAGGTCGGAGAGCAGGCGAAGGTGCAGCCCGAGCGAGCCAGCGAGCTCACTCGTGAGCCAGACATTCGGGCGCAACGACTCGGCGATCGTGACGGACGCTGCGCTCAACGCCGGTGCCGTCGCCGCATTGACCATCGCGCCGATCATTCCCACAACGGCACCGATGATCCCCGCCGCCGTCGCCGTGCGGATGATGGCGCGCCGGTGGCCCACCACCATCGCGAGACCAGCAGGCACCGGCAGGAGGAACAGCAGATGCAGCACGAAGATCCACCAGAGCCCTACGAAGGCGATGGTGTGATCGTGCACCCAGGGCATCAGGTGGTTCGGCTCGTTCAGCATGTCCTTCGAGAGGCCCATGCTGAACAGGAAACCGAACGTGTACGCGATCGTGGTGAGGAAGACGACGCCCGAGATCAGCGCCGCGCGGCCACCAAGGCGCAGTACGTCAGCCCGCTCGGAGGCTGACGTCGCGTGAGCCTCGTGCACGATCATGCCTACCACCCCGACTGCAGCCCGACCGACAGCACGCGACCCGCAGCCGGGAAGTAGTAGACGAGCGGGCTGCCGGCCGGGTCGGGGAAGCCGGTGGAGCTGAACTTCGAGTCGAAGATGTTGCGGACATCTACCGAGAAGCGCAGGTGCGCAACGGGATACGAGACGCGCGCATCGATCTGCGTATGGCCGGCAAGGGTCAGCGTATTGGCGTCGTCGAGCCAGGAATCACCGACGTTGACCAGGCTCACCGCCCCTCCGAGTGACGTGAGCGAGTTATGGCTGATTCCCGTCGCGACCACCCGCTGCGGAATGGCCTTGAGGAGTTTTCCGTCGTCCGTGCCCGATGTCGACGTGATGCGCTGGAGGGTGAGGTTCGCGAAGGCGCTCAGTGCCGACGGACCGTCGAGCGTGAGGCCGGTCTCGAGGCCGCGATGACGGCTCGTGCCGAGGTTCACGTACTTGAACGTCTTGAGGTCGAAGTCCAGCTCGTTGCGCATGTCCGTCTGGTACGCGGACACGCTGAACTTCGCGTCGAGCGAACCGGGGACGACCGTTGCGTGATGATTCAGGCCGACTTCTGCGCTCTTGCCGTATTGGGCCTCGAGCGCGGCGTTCGACGTCGAGATCGAGAAGGGCGGGAACGGCACCGGCGTGCGGCGCTGGTCGAAGAGCTGGTCCATCGTCGGCGCCTTGAACGACCGACCTGCGGTGACGTAGATGCTGCCGCCCTGCATCTCGGTATCCATGTAGCGGACGTTGATGCCCGCGCGCGGGCTGAACGCCGACCGGAACACATCCTTCGCCGAACCGGTGCTCGGCGCCAGCGGCTCGTACTTGTCCGTGATCCAGTCCATGCGTCCGCCGAGCGACAGGCGGAGGGCGCTGGTGATGGTGCCTTCCCAGTGTGCGAACGTCGCCGCATTGGACCGGTGGCCGACGCCCTTCGAGTCCTGCGCGCCGTTGGCGCCCGCGGAGTTGGCGTACGCCGCGGTGCCGCCGGTGACGATCTTGTAGTACTCCGAGCCAAGGCGGCCAGTGGCGGCGTCGGTGCCCACGACGAGCCGGTGGCCGATGCCCGCGAATAGCCCGGAGAACTCCGATTGCAGCGATCCAACGAGGCGATCGGCGGCGATGCGCCGGTCCTTCGTGTCCGCGAAGGCCGACGACAGCGGGAGTGTGCGCACGGCGTCGGTGCGCGTGGCTTCGCCGGTCAGATACCCGGAAAGACGCGCGTGCTCGTTGAGCGACGATGCGCCGTCGAGGGAAAGCCGGTGCGTGCGTTCATCGGTGTTGTCGAACCGGAAGAATGCCGACGCGGCGCGGTCATCGCGCGCGAGGCTGCTGTCGGCCAGCGGGCCCGGCTCGTTGAACGAGCGGAAGTGGTTGAGTGTAGACAGCGTCAGCGCGCTCGTGGCCGACTCACGAAGGCCAATCGATGCGCCGATGCTGCCGCCATCGCGCCTTTCGTGTGCCCGATACCCGGTCGAACGACGGACATCTCCGAAGACGCTCGCGTGATGTGTGCCGAGTGACCCGCCGAGTGCGCCGCTGCCCTGCGCCTGGCCGAATTCGCCGCCACCCAGGCTCCATCGGCCGACCGGCTGGTTGCGACGGGTGATCAGGTTGACCACGCCGCCGACCGCCGCGTCGCCATACAGCGGCGATGCGCCGCCGCGGATGACCTCGATGGACTCGATGGCCTGGAGCGGCACGAGGTCCCAGTTCACGGCGCCGGTCGCGAGTTGCGTTGCCGGGACGCCGTCGATGAGCACGGTGGCGTAATCGGTCTCGCCGCCGCCGTAGAAGCCGCGCACCACGAGTCGTGGCGCGAGGCCGAGTCCGTCGCCCTGAATGACGAGCATGCCGGGCACGTACTGGAGCGCATCGGCCACGGTCTTGACGGGAAGCTTCCGCAGCGCCTCGCCGGACAGGCGCGTGACCGCTGCCGCCGAGGTCGTGAGTGGTGCGTCGACGCGCTCGGCCGTGACGACGACGGGATCGAGCCGGCGCGAGCGTGCGGTGTCGCGGGTGGCGAGGGTGTCGGCGGTGCGCCGCGGGGATTGTGCGGCCAGCGTGCCGGCGGTCAGCAGTGTTGCGATGGCGGTGAGTGCGACAACATGGATTCCCGCCTTCGCGGGAATGACGAATTGTCCACGGATGCCCGCCTTCGCGGGAATGACGAACCGATCAACAACGACGTGCTTCATGAATTCATTCCCTGGCAAAAGCAGAGTCAAAGGCGGCGCGAGCAGGGGGGAAGTCGACCGACCGCACGAACGCACAGGCTTCACGTGCGCCGTGTTCGCGGTCCATGCCGATGTCTTCCCACTCGACCGAGAGAGGACCGTCATACTTCGCCGCATTGAGCTGCCGGATGACTTCCTCGAAGTCGATGCGGCCTCGGCCGAGTGAGCGGAACTCCCAGGACCGGTCCGGATGTCCAAACGGGAGGTGTCCACCGAATACACCTGACGGCTTCGGCACGTTCGACCACCACACGTCCTTCATGTGCACGTGGTAGATGCGATCCGCGAAGCGCTCGATGAACGCCACGTAGTCTACGCCCTGGTAGCCGAAATGGCTGGGGTCATAGTTGAAGCCGAAGGTCTTCCGGCCCCCGACGGCGTCGAGTGCGCGCTGCGCGGAGGAGATGTCGAACGCGATCTCGGTAGGATGGACTTCGAGGGCGAACCGGACGCCGACTTCATCGAAGACGTCGAGGATGGGGTTCCAGCGGTTGGCGAAGTCCGCGTAGCCTGCGTCGATGGACGAGTCCGGCACTGGTGGGAAGCTGTAGAGCAGCGGCCAGATGGAGGACCCCGTGAATCCTGCGACCGTCTTGACGCCGAGCTTCGCCGCGGCGCGCGCGGTGTTTTGCATCTCCGTCGCGGCGCGTTCCTGGACGCCGGCCGGCTTGCCGTCGCCCCAGACGTGCGGCGGGATGATCGACTTGTGGCGGTCGTCGATGTTGTCGCAGACGGCCTGGCCCACGAGGTGATTGCTGATGGCGTAGACGGAGAGTTCGTACTTCTTCAGCAGATCAAGCCGGCCCTGGCAGTAGTCGGGTTCGGCGAGTGCGCGGGCGACGTCGAAGTGGTCCCCCCAGCAGGCGAGCTCGAGTCCGTCGAAGCCGAATTCCTTCGCCTTCTGCGCGACCGTTTCGAGGGGCAGGTCGGCCCATTGGCCGGTGAAGAGGGTAACTGGACGCGACATATCGCTTGAGGGCTCGGGTCTGACAGTCCGACAGCCTGACAGGAGGACAGGAGTGCGGAACTGCCAATCAAAACGAACGACGAATCAGGTTGAAGCTGACAGCTGAAAGTTGTTGTTCAGTTCCGCAGTCCCGTGAACTGTCAGACCGTCAGACTGTCTGACAGAGGCGCCTTCAGGCGCCTGGAGCGGCGTACGTCGCGTCGACCCAGTCTGCTTCACGGCCGCTCTTCAGCGCGGTCTGGATGAAATGCACGCCGATAGCTCCGTCGAAGACCGTGGGGAAATCGAGATCCATGGGGTCGGGCTTCTGTCCTTCGCGCCTGGCGATCATGACGCGCATGGCGTTCGAGTAGATATTCGCGAACGCCTCGTTGAGGCCTTCCGGGTGACCGGGCGGAATGCGCGACGCGCGCTGGGCGGCCGGCGAGAGGAAACCGTGGCCGGGCTTGTACGTCTCCATCGGGCCGTCCGAATGGCGGACGTAGAGGAAGTTCGGATTCTCCTGGAACCACTCCAGGCTGGCCTCGGTGCCGTAGACCCGAATGGCCAGCCGGTTCTCCTCGCCGATCGAGATCTGGGAGCAGAAGAGGATGCCCTTGGCACCGCCCTGATAGCGCACGAGCATGTTGGCGTCGTCGTCGATCTTGCGACCAGGCACGAAGCTGGTGACGTCGGCGAGGAGCTGTTCCATCTCGAGCCCGGTGATGTACCGCGCCAGGTGCTCCGCGTGCGTGCCGATGTCGCCGATCGCGCCGGCGCCCGCCCGCGCGGGATCGGTGCGCCAGTCGGCCTGCTTGTTGCCGCTCTGCTCGAGCGGCGTGGACAGCCAGCCCTGTGAGTACTCCACCACGACCTTGCGCACGGTGCCGAGTGACCCGTTGTGCACGAGGTCGCGCGCCTGTTTCACCATCGGGTACGCCGTGTACGGATGCGTGAGCGCGAACACGACGTCGTGCTTCTGCACCAGCCGGCACAGCTCCTCGGCGTCCTCGAGGGTGGTCGTGAGCGGCTTGTCGCAGACGACGTGGAAGCCGCGCTCGATGAACGCCTTGCACGCTGGAAAGTGCACGTGGTTCGGCGTGACGATGATGACGAAGTCGATGCGTTCGTTCTCGGGCAACTCGGATTCGGCCTTCGCCATCTCGTCGAAGCTGCCGTACACGCGCTTCTGGTCGAGTCCGTAGGCCTCTCCCTGCTGCCTGGATTTCTTCGGGTCCGATGAGAACGCACCGGCGACGAGGGTCGCCATGCCGTCGAGCGTGGCAGCGCGGTTGTGCACCGCGCCGATGAAGGAGCCGGGTCCTCCGCCGACCATGCCGAAGCGGAGTGAGCGTGACTGGGACATGAGCACAAGTGGAGGAACCACGCGCCGCGAGGACGGCGGCGCTCGTCTGTACCGAGCGGGCGTGAAGGTTACCGTTTATGCAGGGTGCGCTCAAGTCGGCGCGTGCTGGGAAGTGCACAAGGAAAGTGCACGCCCTCATGATCCCACAGACGAAGCGATGACGCAGACGGCGGATCTGGGCGAATTGATGCGGATTTCAACAGCGAACTGTGTGCTGCTCAATCCGCGTGCATTCGCCAAATCCGCCCCGATGCGTCATCCCGGTGACTGAGCGGCTCGCCGAAAGCGCGCCGGCCTCGACACTGTGAGATGAACCCAGCGAAGGCTACTGCGCGGGCGACGAGAAGTCCGCAGGGATGCGGCCGGCCGCGATGCGAATGCCCTGGAGCACGCCGTCGAGATAGTCCTGCCGGCGCCACGTGTCGCCGAAGTGGCCGAGCAGATTCACATACACCCGGCCCTTGCCATAGCGGCGGATGAACGTCGTCGGATGATCGGTGCGCGTGGTGTCGTTCACGCTCGTGAGGTCAAGGTGCGCGAGCACATGACTGGTCGGACGCGGATTCACGTCGAGGTAGTAGTACTCCTCCTTGAACATCACGCTCGGCCCGAACTGCGATACGGACGGATTCTTCGGGTCCTCGATCAGGACACGCGCTTCGCGCGTGAAGGGATGCGCACGGAAGAGTCCGCCCCCGACCATCTCGCGGTAATCGGCTGAGCCGTAAAGGGCGTCGGTGGCGGAGTGGACGGCGACCAGTCCCTTGCCGTTGCGGACGAAGGAAGTGATGGCGTCCTGCTGGTCCTTCGTGATCGCGCCGGGAATGTTGCCGGTCTTGGGCCAATGGGCGGCCTGTCGGGTCGCGGAGTCTGCATTCGCGGGAATCGCGATCCGCAGCGTCGCGTTGTTGATGAAGAGGACGTCGTACTTCGCGAGGTTTGCGGCGTTGAGGGTGCCGGGGTCCTCGGTGAAGTCGAACTGCATGCCCGACGTGGGCTCGACGGCCTTC
>JBBQFW010000059.1:0-16143 GCA_038322445.1 Gemmatimonadales bacterium | reverse complement strand
GGCAACATGCTTCGCCCCGGCAAACGTCACGGTGGTGACGGTGACGGAGTCGTGCAGGCCGCGTGGCGGTGCCGCTGCCTGCGCGTGAGCGAGGGCGGTCGAGGACGCAGTGAAGAACGCCGCGAGGAACAGGCGGTAGAGAAGTTCGCGCATTGGGCCGCAGGGATTCGATCCGGTGGGGTCGAGCCCGCATACGGAGCGAAAACCGGGCCGCGGGTACAAGCTAAACCACAGCAATCACTTGTGGCGAACGGAACAGGCGTGCCCCCCCAAGCGCGTGAGGGCTTGTGGCGGCGTCGCGACCGCCGATGTAAGCCTTCAGGGCTGACGAGCATTGATTGAAGGAACCCTCCTCCGGCCGCATGCACATCAGACCGCACGGCGTGGCCACCCTCGCACGAGCACGAGCCGGGTCGACCGATGCACTCGGCCGTCTCTTCGGTGAGCATGCCGACGGGCTCCTTCGGCTCGCGTTCCGGATCACGGCGTCGAGCGCGGATGCCGAGGATATCGTGCAGGACGTGTTCGTTGGTCTGCCGGAGGCACTCCGCCACTATGAGGAACGCGGCGCCTTCGATGCCTGGCTGAAGCGCATCACCGTCCGCTGTGCCCTCATGCGCAGGCGGAGCACCGGGAGACGCGTACACACGTCGCTCGACGAGGCACCGCAGTTGCGCGCGAGCACACCGGACCTCGATGCGCGTATGTCGATCGACAGCGCGATCGAACAACGGACGCCCACCCTCCGCTCGGTCTTCGTCCTCCACGAGGTCGAAGGCTACACACACATCGAGATCGGATCGCTGCTCGGCATACAGCCAGGCACCTCCGAAGTTCGCCTCTTTCGCGCGCGCACCCTCCTGCGTGCCTCGCTGGACGACCGATCATGAAGATGCCTTCCGTCCCGGGATTTCACCCACGCAACGCCACGCTGAACCGGTATGCAGATCGAGCGCTCGAGTTGGGGAGCGCGAAGCGAGTGCGCGTACACCTGATCGGGTGTCTTCGCTGCCGTGAGGCGGCATTCGCGATCGAGGACGACAGCGCCACACGTCTCGATGCTCATCGTGGCAAACGGTGGGAGCTGTTCGCGTACGGCGCCAACGGCCGACCGCGCTACGATGCCCTCCTGTCCGCCACGAGGGAGCGCGCCGGATGGGACGCACGCCACGACGCAGCGCGCATGCTCGTCGCGGAATATCCCGACGGCGGTGGACGCGTGGGGAGCATTCGGCTTCACCGAGCACGTCGTGCACTCCGCGTCCGACTCGACGGCCATCGCCCCGGCACTCGAAGCGCTCGACCGGCTCGATGCAAGCGCGCGCCAGACTGTACAGGCGTCACCGGCGGCGATGGCAAAATTGGAACGTACGCGTGTTGGACGCGCTCGCCCGTCTCATTCCAATATTGGAATGAGGGAGCTCTCGGAGCCTGCGTATCCTCCACTGACACAAACGACAACGGCACACCGCAAATGCGATGTGCCGTTGCCCTGTGGCGCGCGTAGTCCCGTCTCCGGTCCTCCGATGATTAGTACCGATAGTGATCGGGCTTGTACGGACCATCGACAGGCACGCCGATGTACGCGGCCTGATCCGGCGAGAGCTTCGTCAGCTTCACGCCAAGCTTGTCGAGGTGCAGGCGCGCCACCTTTTCGTCGAGATGCTTCGGCAGCGTGTAGACCTTGTTCTCGAGGTTCTGCGCATTCGTGTGCAGCTCGAGCTGCGCCATCACCTGGTTCGTGAACGACGCCGACATCACGAAGCTCGGATGACCCGTCGCGCAACCGAGGTTGAGCAAGCGGCCTTCGGCGAGGATCATCACCGAGTGGCCATCAGGGAACACGAACTCGTCGTACTGCGGCTTGATGTTGATGCGGGTGATCCCCGTCTTCTTCAGGCCGGCCATGTCGATCTCGTTGTCGAAGTGGCCGATGTTCCCGACGATCGCCTTGTCCTTCATCTTCGCCATGTGCTCGACGGTGATGATGTCCTTGTTGCCCGTCGCCGTGATGAAGATGTCGGCGGTGCCGATCACTTCGTCGAGCGTCGTCACCTGATAGCCTTCCATCGCCGCCTGCAGGGCGCAGATGGGATCGATCTCGGTGATGATGACACGTGCGCCCTGACCGCGCAGTGACTGGGCACATCCCTTCCCGACATCTCCGTACCCAAAGATCACCGCCACCTTGCCGGCGAGCATCACGTCGCTCGCGCGCAGGATGCCATCCGTCAGCGAGTGACGGCAGCCGTAGAGGTTGTCGAACTTCGACTTCGTCACCGCATCGTTGACGTTGATCGCCGGGAACTTGAGCGTGCCCGCGTTCATCATCTCGTAGAGGCGGTGCACACCGGTCGTCGTCTCCTCGGACACGCCGCGCACATCAGCCGCCACCTTCGTCCACCGACCCGGGTTCTTGTCCTGCTCGGCGCGAATGAGCTCGAGGATGACACCCCACTCCTCGCTGTCCGTTGCTTCGTTGAATGCCGGCACCACGCCAGTCAATTCATACTCGGCGCCCTTGTGCACGAGCATCGTCGCGTCGCCACCATCGTCGAGGATGAGGTTCGGGCCGGTGCCGTCGGGCCACATGAGCGCCTGCTCGGTGCACCACCAGTACTCCTCGAGCGTCTCACCCTTCCACGCAAACACGGCGATGCCCTTCGGGTTGTCGACCGTACCATTCTTGCCGACGGCAACCGCGGCGGCCGCGTGATCCTGCGTGCTGAAGATGTTGCAGCTCACCCAGCGCACGTCGGCGCCAAGCTCGGTGAGCGTCTCGATGAGCACGGCCGTCTGCACGGTCATGTGCAGCGAGCCCATGATCTTCGCGCCCTTCAGCGGATTCTTCCCCTTGTACTCGGCGCGCAGCGCCATGAGGCCGGGCATTTCCTGCTCGGCGAGCCGAAGCTCCTTGCGCCCGAATTCGGCGAGGGAAAGATCGGCGACCTTGAAGGCCGGCCTGTCGAGCGCGGTGTGAGTTTCGGGAACCTGCATGGTAGCCATTGGAGAACCTCGGTGAAGGTCGAGCGTGATTGTGGTCTGACAGTCGGACTGTCTGACAGTGAACAGGACTGCGGAACTATTGCTTCGAGCGAACAGCTCTTGCCGTGAAAAGGCTCGGGCCCTTCGCGGCGGGATCTGGTGGAAGTGAAACGATGCGTGTCTTCTCAAAACCAGCGTCGGCCAGCCACTCCGTGAGCTGTTCGCCGGAGAAGCCGAGCCACAGGTGACCCATCGCGGCGCGATAGTCTTCGCGCTCATGGGGCAGCATGTCGACGACGAGCAGCGGCGCGCCGGGCTTCAACACACGCGCCGCCTCTGTGAGGACGAGCGTCGGATCGACGACGAAGTGCAGGACGAGCGAGAGCACCGCGGCGTCGAGTGACGCCTCGTCGATCGGCAGATCCTCGAGCCGACCGCCACGGAGGTCGACATTGTCGCACCCAGCGAGGCGCTTGCGCGCGGCGCCAAGCATCGCGCTCGATTCGTCGACCGCGATCACCTGCGCGACAAATGGCGCGAGCGCCGCCGTCGTCTGACCCGTGCCGCACCCCAGATCGGCGACGACCCATGACGGATCGAGCAGCGCGGCGAGGGGCGTGAGGTCCGCGGTCGACCCATACAGCTCCGCGCGGACCTTGTCCCACTGTCCCGCGCGCGTCGAGAAGAACGACTGCGACGTCGTGCGCCGCTCATGCAGCACCCGCTCGGCGCGGGTCAGGTCCTGCCGCGCGGACGGTGTGGCGCCGACCTGGTCGCGGACGAGGTGCCAGAGTCGTCGCGCATTCGGGTCGAGCGCAGCGCCCGGCATGGTATAGCGGCGACTGGTGCCCTCGGCGCGCGCGGTGACCCACGATTCGTCGGCTAGCGTCTTGAGGTGGCGGCTGACGGTGCTCTGCGGGAGCTGGAGCGCGGCGCACAGCTCGCCGACCGTGAGCTCGTGGCGGTCGAGCAGCAGGAGCAGCCGACTCCTGGTGGGGTCGGCCAGCGCGGCGAGGCGGTCGAAGATCGGGCGGGCTTGTATCATCCGTATATCCGGATGGAAGGTTACATGTCGACGGCTCCACGTCAAGTGGGCCGCCAGCGTCGCGACGACCATAGCCGCGCCTTGATCCTTGCGACCACATCTCGCATGATGGTTGTCGCCGAACGATCGTCGCCCAGTTCACCGTCCCCTCCATGCATCGACCCGCGTCGAGACTGCTCTGGTGTGTGTTTGCCAGCTTCACCCTGTGGTCCTGCGGCAGCACGTCGGAGGCGACCAACACGACGACCGTGTCTACCCTCGCTTCGGTGAGTGTGTCGCTCGCGCCATCGACCATTCAGGTCGGGCAGACGACCACGGCAACCGCCGCAGGTCTGGACCAGAATGGAAAGCCGCTCGCCATCAGTGGCGTGTCATGGTCCTCGGCATCACCGTCGGTCGCAACGGTTGGTTCTGCTGGTGTCGTCTCGGCAGTTGCCGCAGGGCAGACGACGATCACCGCGGCGACTGGGGGAAAGCAGGGCAGCGCCACGCTCGTCGTTCAGGTGGCCAGCAACCCGGCCATCGATTACGCGATCGCCGGCGCGCAGTTCACGCAGGGGGTGCAGGTCGCGGACGGCTCCATTCCCATGGTGCTCAACGGCAACGCCGCGGCGGTCAACGTCCTGGTACGAGCGTCTTCGTCGCGCCAGGCCTCGATGCAGGTCGTCCTCAGGATCTTCGATGCTGCCGGTGTCCTCACGCGAAGCGACACCGCGGTCACCACGGGGACACTCGGCCCGAATCCGACCTATGATTCACCGACGGTGCAGTTCATGGTGCCCGCGTCGGTTTTCAAAACAGGGCTGAGATGGCAGGTCGTCCGCGATCCGAAGGGCGCGGTCCCCGACGATGCGGTGGCGACGGATGTCTTTCCGCGGAGCGGCACGGCGCCACTGTCCGTCGTCAACGTGCCGCCGCTCACCATCCGCTTCGTGCCCATCACGCTGGCGGCACACGGCAATGCGACGGGCGCCGTCAGTGCCGCCACGCTCCCGCAATACCTGCGCACCCTGATGAGCGTGCACCCGCTTGGTGTGGTGAATGCGCACGTGGGACCGCCGCTCGTCACGAACGCCAGCTTCGGAACGGCGCCGTCGGGCGGTGCGGCCGCGTTCTGGCAGCAGGTCATCGCCGAGCTCGATCTCGCGCGAATCGCCGATCCGATCGAGCCGGATGCGAACTGGTATGGAGTCGTCGTGCCACCGAGCGGGTTCAACAACACCAGCTACGGCGGCTTCTCGTACATCCCGACGACCGCCGGCAACACGGGGGCGGGCACACGCACGTCGGCCGCCGTCCAGATCAACTGGTTCTTCAACCCAACGCAGGCCCGGGACCTCGTCGCGCACGAGATCGGGCACACCTTCGGCCGATTGCATGCGCCATGCGGCTCGGCAGGCAGTCCCCTCGACCCGACGTTTCCCACGATCGGCGGAACGCTGGAGCAGGCTGGGCATGACGTATTCGGATGGGCAAACGGGTTTGCCGGTAGCGCGCTGACGATTCCCGCAAGCACCGGCGACGTGATGGGCTACTGCAATCCAGCCTGGGCCAGTGCCTACACGTACACGGCCGTCATGGCGTTCCGCGGCGCTGCGGTACTCGCCTATCGCGCACCCGAACCAATCAGTCGCGTCCTCGTGGTCCGTGGCAGCATCAGGAACGGAAGGAGCATCGCGCTCGATCCCGCATTCACGCTCGATGCGCGACCGACACAGTCCCCGACCGCGGCGGAGTATGTGCTCGAAGGCTTCGACGATCGGGGTCAGAGGCTGTTTTCTGCGCCATTCACTCCTTTCGTGCTCGATCATGCGCCGGACCTACGGCCGTTCACGGTCGCGGTGCCGACTAGCACCAATCTCGAGGCGCGGTTGACGGCGCTTGTCGTCCGCGGACCCGCGGGTGTCGCGCGTGTGGAGCGCAAGGTGTCCGGCGATTCCACTGCTACCCGTCGTCCGTCGCGCATCACGCGAGAGGCAGATGGCGCGATGACGGCTGCATGTGGCGACCCTGAGAGTCGCGGTATCGCGGTGCTCCGCGCGGATGGATCCGTCGTGGGATCGGCGCCCGCTGCCACCCTGCGGTACGCCGCCGCAGCGGGTACGCCATTCACGATCGTCTGCAGCGACGGTGTGCGGACGACGCGCCACTCCGGCCTGGTGCCGGAATAGGGCCACCGTGCCTGTAGTTGCCGGGCCGGACATCACGCTCGCAGATTGCGTTGCAGGTCGCGCCCTCCATCCCTCGCACCCATGCCCCTCATGACCGACAGACACGAGGCGACGGAATTTTCCCGGCGCGCCTTTCTTGGTATCGGCGCCGCCGCCCTCACGACGGCCATGCTGCCCAACGCAGCGCATGCCGCCACAGTCGAGCGATTCGCGCCGCTCACGAGTGCGGATGACAGCGTTGTCGAGCGGGGCATTGCGGAACTGTCCGCCGCCATGCGGAGCGGAGAAACAACGGCGCGCGTGCTCACACAGCAGTACCTCGACCGGATTGCCGCGATGGACCACAGCGGTCCCGCACTGCACTACGTCATCGAGGCCAATCCGGACGCGCTGGCGATCGCGGACACGCTCGACGCCGAGCGACGCGCGGGACGGATCCGTGGACCACTGCATGGCATCGCCGTGCTCGTGAAGGACAACATCGATACCGCAGATCGCATGACGACGACCGCCGGCTCCCTCGCGCTCGAGGGGAACCGACCAGCGCGCGATGCGCACGTGGTCACCCACCTGCGCGCAGCGGGCGCCATCATTCTCGGCAAGACGAACCTCAGCGAATGGGCGAACTTCCGGTCCACGCACGCGTCGAGCGGGTGGTCGGGCCGGGGTGGCCAGGCTCGGAACCCCTATGCCCTCGACCGCACGCCATCGGGGTCGAGCTCGGGCTCCGCCGGGGCGGCCGCGTCGAGCTACTGCGCCGTCGCCGTGGGCACGGAGACGGACGGATCCATCACGTCGCCGGCCGCAGCCTGCTCACTCGTGGGTATCAAGCCGACGATCGGCCTCGTGAGCCGAACGGGGATCATCCCAATTGCCCACACGCAGGATACCGCGGGGCCCATGACGCGCACCGTCACGGATGCCGCCATGCTCCTCGGCGCCCTGGTCGGCAAGGATCCGCGCGATCCGGCGACCAATCGAGCCCCCGGTGTGGTTGCCGACGCGTACGTCCGCGCACTCGACGCGGCCGGCCTCAAGGGCGCGCGTATCGGTGTCGCCCGCGCGAAGTACACCGGCTACAGCACGCACGCAGACGCGGCGTTCGAGCGCGCGCTCGTTGTCATGAAGGAGGCCGGCGCCACGATCGTCGATCCGGCAGACATCGCGACGGCCGGCAAGTTCGACGACGCTGAATACGAGGTGTTGCTGTACGAGTTCAAGGCCGACCTGAATGCGTACCTCGCCACCGTTCCTGCCGGCGCACGCGCTCGCACCCTCGACGACCTCATTGCATTCAACAACGCCCACCAGCGCGAGGAGATGCCGTACTTCAGGCAGGAGATCTTCGAGCAGGCAGCGAAGAAGGGTCCTCTCTCGAGCAGCGCGTACCGGAAGGCGCTCGCGACCTGCGGACGACTGGCGCGTGTCCAGGGACTCGACGCCACCTTCGCGAAGCACGCGCTCGATGCCATCGTTGCACCAACGCAGGGGCCACCCGCGCTGATCGACCTGGTGAACGGCGATCCATCCGGCGCCAGCAGCACTTCGCCGTGCGCCGTTGCCGGCTATCCGGCGATCACCGTCCCCATGGGCTACGCGCTGGGCCTGCCACTCGGCCTCACCTTCATGGGCAAGGCGTGGAGCGAAGCCACGTTGCTCACGCTGGCGTATGCGTACGAGCAGGCGACGAAGGTGCGCGTCGCGCCACGCTACCTGCCCACCGCGCCGCTGGTGTGAGCGCATCGCACGTTGTCGAGCCGGCGCCGCCCCCCAAGCCACTCAGACCCAGGGATGACGCATCTGAGCGAATTGGGCGGATGAACGCGGATCGAAACAAAGCCGCCCTGCTGTAATCCGCCAAAATCAGCTCGATCCGCCCCAATGCGTCATCCCTTCGTCTGTGGGACCCTTCAGGTGTGCATTTTTCCCGCGAGTTGACGACAAGGCGTTCACCGGACTGGAATAAATCGCGCCGCGGGACTGAGGTTGCCGACTCGATCAACGCCAGACACCCGAACGTCGAGCGGCACAGCCGCGCCGCGGGCTGCGATGAGCGCCCCGCGATAGCTGCCCGGTAGAATTTCCGTCGTCCATCCTGATACGCCGCGAATCTGGACCACCCAGAGCGATGGAATCGTGGCACTCGCCGGCCGGAAGTCGACGTACCGGTCGCCGGTGGATGGCTCGACGCGGGGCGTGATCTGCGGCGCGGGGAGATTGGAACCGGGCAGCCATGTGGACGCCGGTGGAAGCGCAGCCTGCGCATACGCCTCGTGACGGAGGCGTCCGTCGAGGTTGTCGGGGTTCTGCATGAAGACCTTGGCACTGAAGTGCACATTGCCCGACGCACCGGGTTGCGCGCGCGTCAGGCGGATCTGCTCGAGGACCTCGTCCGTCCGCCACGCCGCTGAATTCGTGAACGCCACCTTGCCCGTGTAGTTCCCGGGCCACAGGTGACGTCCCTTCGTGTTCTGCTGTGCCCACCACGCGAGCAGCAGGTCGTACCGCTGCTGTGGCTTGTCCACCGACCAGTAAAGCTGCGGGACGAGGTAGTCGACCCACCCCTGATTCCACCACTTCTTTGCATCGGCATAGATCTCGGTGTACTGATCGAGGCCGCGCACCGACAGCGGATTGCCAGGGCGCCAGATGCCGAAGGGACTGACGCCGAAACGTACCCACGGCTTCACGTCGTGAATGCCGTCGTAGAGTTCGTGGACCAGCAGGTTCACGTTTTCACGCCGCCAGTCATCCCGACCCAGCGATCCGCCCTTCTTCTGGTAGCGCGCGTAGGTCGTCGCATCGGGGAACGGGATATCGCGCCCTCGCTTCCGCTCACGATAGGGATAGAAGTAGTCGTCCATGTGCACGCCGTCGATGTCGTACCGTCGCACGAGATCGTACACGACCTTTTTCGTGCGTTCACGCACCGCCGGATCACCCGGATCCATCCACAGGTAGGAGCCGTACTGCCGGACAAGCTTCGGCTGTGCGCGGCTGATGTGATCCTTCGAGGCGGGGCGGGTCTTCGAGTAACGCGCGCGATAGGGATTGATCCAGACGTGCAGCTCCAGCCCGCGCTTGTGCGATTCCGCGATCGCGAACGTGAGCGGGTCGTAGTACGGATCCGGCGCGCGGCCCATCGTGCCCGTGAGATACTCCGACCACGGCTCGAGCTTCGACGCGTACAACGCATCCGCTTCAGGTCGCACCTGGAGGATCACGGCGTTCATGCGCAGCTCCGCCGCCTTGTCCAGGATGGCGACGAGCTCGCTCTTCTGCTGCTCGGTCGGCAGCCCGGCGCGCGACGGCCAATCCATGTTGTCCACCGTCGCGATCCAGATGGCGCGCATCTCGCGCGGAACGGCCGGCGGCGCTCCGGCCTCGGCGGGCGATTGGCTCCAAGCGTTTATGGCTAGTCCAGCGCACGCGATGAGCGCCTGAAACAGCGTCCTGCTACCGTGTGGCATCCGGGATCGGAGAAAAGGGTCGAGGGCACTTCGGTCTCTCAATATGGCCACACCATGCAACCACTCGGTGCCATCAGACTGCTACGCCGGCACCACACTACGGTGCACCAGCGCAACGACCGGCGGCACAGCGAGAAACATCCAAATCTTCAAGTTATTGTGAAATAAAGACTTACAAACAAACGAATATGGGCGCAGGCTTGGCCGCTGGTTTGCTCCTCATCAATCAAAATCCCCACCATTTTCCCGGACCACCATGCGTTTTTGTTCCTTCGCCCTTCTCGGTCTCGTCCTCGCCGCCGCACCCGCGAGCGCGCAGACCAACGTGGCGAACTACAACCTGAATCCCATGTCGCGCGCGTATGCGAGCGATTCCGGCAACTTCTCGAGCAGGCCGTCGGGTCCGATCAACGGAAACACGGACCCCGGCTACAATTTCGACGGCAACTTCTATCACTCCGGGACCACCGCTGGCGGCGTCCAACTGGATCCTACCGCGGCCACCCGCCCCTACTGGTACGTCGACCTCGGTGCAAACTTCGACATTTCGAAGCTGGTGTTCTACTACCGTCAGGGATGCTGCGAAACTCAGAATGATGGAGACGTCCTGAGCCTCTGGTCATCATTGCCGAATTTCGCGGACGCGAGCGCAGCGCTGTTCTCGCAGACGCTGACGTACTCGGGCCCGACGGACACCTTCACCTTCGCGACTCCGATCACCGCGCGATATGCGAGCGTCCAGGCCGATCCCGGCGGCGCCATCGTGTTTCCGGAGCTTCAAGTGTACGCCATGCCCGCCGCCGTTGTCGCCACACCGGAGCCGGCGTCGCTCGTACTGCTGGCCACCGGATTCGCGGGCATTGCGGCCGCCACGCGCCGGCGCAAGCGAATCACCGCCTGAGCTCACTCTACGCCTGATTGAAAACGCCCTCGGCTCAGTCGAGGGCGTTTTGCTGTGCGCGCCTTGCAGCTACCGTACTGCCGGCAATCCAAGCACGCGACGATACACGGTGAGATATCGCGCGGCGCTCTTGTCCCAGCCGAAGTCGCGCGACATGGCTTCCTTCATCATGGCCTCCCACCCGTCAGTCTCGCGATACTGGTCGGTGGCGCGCATGGCGCAGCGCATGAAGTCCGCCGGCGTATAGTCGTCGAACAGGAAGCCAGTCGTCCCATCCTCGATGGTGTCGGCAAGACCGCCCGTGCGACGCGCCACCGGAATGGTGCCGTAACGCTGAGCCCGCATCTGCGTGAGGCCACAGGGCTCGTACTGCGATGGCATGAGGCACATGTCGGCGCCAGCGAGCAACAGGTGTTCGAAGTCATCCGTGAAATCCAGCTTCACCGCAATGCGGCTCGGCGCACGCTCGGCCAGCTCGGTGAGCATCGCCTCGTAGTGCGCGTCGCCATGACCGAGGAAGACGTACTGCGCGTCGAACGCGAAGTAGCCGGGGTCACCGAGGATGAGATCGAGCCCCTTCTGCGAGACGAGGCGCGCCGTGAGCGCGAAGATAGGCGCCTGCCAGCGGCTGAGGCCCGTCATGCGTTGCAGTGCAAGGCGGCAGCGCTTCTTTCCCGCCAGTGACTCCGACGAATAGCGTCGTGGGATGAGCGGATCGGTGGACGGGTCCCACACGTCCTGGTCGATACCGTTCACGATGCCCACGAGGCGATCACGCATCGAGACGAACACGCCGTCCAGGCCGAATCCGCCCTTCTCGGTGCGCAGTTCGTGCGCGTGCGTGGGACTCACCGTGATGGCGAGATCGGAGAACACGAGTCCACCCTTCAACAGGTTGACGCGTCCGTGCCACTCGAGCTGCCGGTGATTGTACAGCGTTGCCGGGAGCCCGATGTCGGACATCGTCTCCTCGGGAAAATGCCCCTGATACCCCGCGTTGTGCACGGAGAGCACGGCGCGAATCCCCTCGTAGTACGGGTGCGCCATGAACTCGTTCTTGAGGTAGATACTCGCGAGCGACGTCTGCCAATCGTGCGCGTGCAGGATGCTCGGCGGCTGCGGCATCACCCGTGGAAGCACCACGAGTACGGCGCGCGCGAACAGCGCATACCGCCGCGCATTGTCGGAGTAGTCACCTGCGGCATCGCCATACAGTCCCGGGCGATCGAAGTACAACTCGCTCTCGACGAAGAGCACGCGCGGCGCGCCGGCGGGTGTCGGCACCACCGTCTCGTGAATACGCGCGATCTCGGTTCGTGGCCCAACTGTTACCGCGAACGCGGCGCCGAGCGGCTGCGTTTCGGTCTTGTCACGCACCGCCAGGTACAGTGGCATGAAGACCGTGACCGGAATGCCCGATGCCGCCTGGTACTTGGCGAGACTCGCCACCGCCTCGCCGAGTCCGCCGGTCCGGGCGAAGGGCGAGAACTCAGGGGCAAGGTGGACCACCGGCGCAGGTGAGCCATCCGGGCGGACCAGTGGTGCCGCGCGCTGCGGCGCGGCCGGCAACGCCGGCGGCACATCGGCCCGACGGGTTCGACTGGTCCTCCGCGTCGACTCGGCGCGATGGGTGGAGCGGGGCGCGCTTGCCGCGGTGCCAGGTGGGAGCCCCGCACCGTCTCCGTCGGACGGTGTAGCCGGCGCGGCGAGCGGAAGCGTGCCTTCGTTGGGTGAAACGATATCCATGATCGAGCTAGCGGAGGCCTTGCTGGGAAGTGCGCCGATTTGCAAAAAAACCGCCCGATGGAATATCTGTCGGGCTCGCCGCTCCGTCAGCACTGGTTGATATATAGCGGTCCTTGACGCGTCCCGAGCGGCGGATGTCGCCAATCATGTCAGGGGAGCAGGCAATTGTCACGTGTGATTGCAAATAGCGGAGTCGTGGAGAATAGTCGCTGCGAGCTCTCGGGGACTGGTGAACGCGCGCATTTCCGCGTCCCGACCGTGAACCGAGTGGCGCTCGGTCCACTGTCACCGAGGTGGTATCTGCGCCAGCTTTGTCGGCCGACCCATGACAACGAAACACCGGGTCGGTGCTGTCGTATATGGATCGCAAGCCACCTCCCGCCAGTCAGTACTTCCCTCCCCCACCCTTCCATGACCAACAGGCGTGATTTCCTGAAAACCGGTGCAGCGGCCGGCGCACTCGCTCTTGCGGGTCCGGCACTGACGCGCGCCGACGTTTTGGCGCAGCGCGTCACCCCCGCGGCCGACCTGCCCGCAATGGACGCAGCCACCAAGGAGCTGCTCATCGAGGCGTTGAACGCCGCCAAGCTCGGCGGAGCGTCGTTCGCCGACGCGCGCATCGGACGGTACCGAAACAACTTCGTCATCACCCGCGAGAAGCAGATCGTCAACGTCGTCGACACCGACACGCTCGGCGTCGGCGTCCGCGTGCTCGTGAACGGCACGTGGGGCTTCGGTGCCTCGCGCGACCTCACGAAGTCGGGGGTCGTCGCCGCCACGAAGGAGGCGATCGCGATCGCGAAGGCCAACACCCTTCCCGTTGCCGACCGCGTGCGCCTCGCGCCCGCGACGCCGACGCCAGACGGGCGTTATGTCACGCCGCATACCGTCGATCCGTTCACGGTGCCCATCGAGCAGAAGGCCGACCTGCTCATCCGTGCCAACACGGAAGCCATGAAGGTCGACGGCGTGAAGTTCGTGAACAGCAACATGTTCTTCGTGAAGGAGGAGAAGAACTACGCGAACACGGAAGGCACCTTTACCACGCAGACCGTCATCAGGTCGTGGCTGCCGTTCGCTGCAACCGCAGTGAAGCCGGACTTCAGCGATTTCCAGACGCGCACAAACGTCATCCAGCCGGCAGCGCGCGGCTACGAGTACCTCACCGACGCGAAGCCGGTGGAGAACGCGCGGAAGTGGGGCGAGGAGGCCGCCGAGAAGCTCAAGGCCAAGCCGGTGGACGTGGGTCGCTACGATCTCGTGCTGCATCCCAGCCATCTCTGGCTCACGATCCACGAGAGCATTGCGCATCCCACCGAGCTCGATCGCGCGCTCGGCTACGAGGCCAACTATGCAGGCACGAGCGTCCTTGCGCCGCCGCGCGAGAAGCTCGGCAAGTTCAAGTACGGTCCGAGCTTCATGAATATCGAAGGCGATCGCGACCAGGCGGGCGGCTGCTCGACCATTGGATGGGACGACGACGGCGTGAAGCCCGAGCGTTTCCTCATCATCAAGAACGGCGTGGTCAACGACTACCAAACCACGCGCGAGCAGGCACCGATGCTGGAGTGGTGGTACGACAGCCAGAAGCGCCCGGTGCGCAGCCACGGCTGCTGTCACTCCGACAGTTGGGCCGACGTGCAGTTTCAGCGCATGCCGAACGTCTCGCTGCTCCCCGGTGCGAAGGAGCAGAGCTACGAGGATCTCATCGCCGCCACGGACAAGGGCATCGCCATCATCGGCGACGGAAGCTTCTCCATCGACCAGCAGCGCTACAACGCGCAGTTCGGTGGCCAGCTCTTCTATGAGATCAAGGGCGGCAAGATCGTGGGCATGCTGAAGGATGTTGCCTACCAAATGCGCACGCCGGATTTCTGGAACGCGATGGACATGATCGGCGGAAAGAAGAGCTACGAGATGGGCGCGAGCTTCTTCGACGGAAAGGGCCAGCCCGGACAGGTCAACGCGGTGAGCCACGGCTGTGTGCCGAGTCGTTTCCGCAACATCAACGTCATCAACACGGGGAGAAAGGCATGAGTGCCCCCAGGAGTCTCTTCGGCAAGGGGAGTACGATCTCCTCAGCGGACATGATGTCGCGGAACGAGGCGCAGGCGTTTCTCGAGCGCGTCGTCAAGCTCTCGAAGGCCGACACCATTGGCGCGCAGCTCGGCGGCGGCTACACGGGTAACATCCGCTTCGCCGCGAATCGCATCAGCACATCGGGTGGCGTGAGCAACTCGCAGCTCGTCGTGCAGTCCGGGTATGGTCCGAAGCACGCTGTCGTCACGACGGGCGACTTTACGCCCGAGGGGATCGAGCGCGCGGTGCGGCAGAGCGAGGCAATCGCGAAGCTCGCGCCGGACGATCCGGAGAGCATGCCACAGCTTCCTCCGCAACAATACGTGGACGTCAACGCCTACTTCGGCTCGACGGCCAACCTTACTCCTGCCGAGCGTGCTGCCGCGGCACACAGTGCAATCGATGCCGCCAAGGCGGCGGGCGATCTCGCCGCCGCGGGCTTCATCGTGGCGGGCAGCGCGTACAATGCCATTGCGTCGAACACCGGGATGTATGCGTATTTCCCGAGCACGAGTGCGAACTATCAGCTGACCGTGCGCACGAATGACGGCACGGGGTCGGGTTGGGCGGCGGCGGATCATCCGGACTGGAAGCAGATCGACTTCCGCGCCGTGAGCGATCGCGCGATCGAGAAGGCGCGTGCGTCACGCAAGCCGGTGGCGGTGGAACCGGGGCGCTACACCGTAATCCTCGAGCCGCAGGCGGTCGGCGACCTGGTGCAGTTGCTCGCATTTTCGCTCGATGCCCGCAGTGCCGATGAGGGACGCTCGGCGTTCTCGAAGACGGGTGGCGGCACGAAGATCGGCGAGAAGATCGTGGATGCGAAGGTCAACATCTTCTCGGATCCGACCGACCCGCAGCTACTCGGCCAACCGTGGAACGGTGAGGGGTTGCCGCTCAATCGCGAGGTGTGGATCGAGAACGGCGTGCTGAAGCAGCTCGCCTACTCGCGCTTCTGGGCGCAGAAAAAGAATGCGGGGAAGCCAGCGGGCGACGGCACCCTGGTACACCCGAACAACGGGGGACTGGGCGCGGTGAAGATGATTGGTGGCGACGCGACGACGGAGCAGATGATCGCCTCGACGCCGCGAGGCATTCTCGTCACGCGACTGTGGTACCTGCGGCAGGTCGATCCGCGAACAGTGCTCTACACCGGCCTCACGCGCGACGGCACGTTCCTGATCGAGAACGGCAAGATCACGAAAGCGGTGAAGAATCTCCGCTTCAACGAGAGCCCGCTGTTCATGCTGAACAACCTCGAGATGCTGGGTCGTGCGGAGCGTGTTGCCGGCACGGAAGCGGGTGGCAACGTGGTGTTCCCGGCGATCAAGGTGAAGGACTTCAACTTCACGTCGTTGTCCGACGCGGTCTGAGTCTGAAGGTTGGCGTTTCAAGGGTGCGATCGATTGCGGTCGCACCCTTTGAGCGTTCTTGCGGTACGCCGGTCGCCCGAAAGCAGAACGACGCACGCAGAAAAGCGCAGGCCTGACGGCAACGCAGAAGACGCTGCAACAGCGGAAGCATGTGGAATTTGCAGAGCGGGCAAAGAAGCAGTTTCAGCGTCATTCTGCGTTGGCAAGCCCTGCGTCTTTCTGCGTCCGCTGTTCGCCCGCAGCGCCAGCCTCCCTGTGCGCGCCGTTTCCGTTGTTCCGCAAGCACGGAACTGAATGTTGATATTTCAACCATCCTGAACCTTCGCGTGTCCAAGTGTAGAACGGCAGCGCCGACCGCTTGCACACCACCAAC
>JBBQFW010000058.1:0-16315 GCA_038322445.1 Gemmatimonadales bacterium | reverse complement strand
GACGAGCGAGGCGGATCGCGCCATCCGGCATGCCATGAGTGACGGCGTGAGCTGGCCCTCGTATGGCCGCGACTACACCAACGACCGCTATTCCACCCTGGCGCAGGTCGACACCACGAACGTCTCGCACCTCAAGCTCGCATGGGACTTCCACAACGGGATCGTGGCGGGCTACGAGACGAGCCCGATCGTGGTGGATGGCGTCATGTACATCTCCACACCCCTCAACCACGTCGTCGCGCTCGACGCGGCGACTGGCGCGAAAAAGTGGGACTACGTGCACCACTACGAGACGACGATCGACTGCTGCGGACCAATCAACCGCGGGGTCGCCGTGTACGGCGGACGGGTGTTCATGGGCACGGTGGACGCGCGGATGATTGCGCTCGACGCCGCCACCGGCGCGAAGCTCTGGGACGTGAAGGTCGGGGAGAATGAGCTGGGCTATCACATCACCAACGCGCCCGTGGCGGTCGCCGGCCTGGTCATCACAGGCATCAGCTGCGGGGAGCAGGGCGGACGCTGCTACGTCACCGCGTACGACGCAGTCGACGGCCATCAGCGCTGGCGGTTCTACACCATTCCCTCTCCGGCCGAGGGCGGATGGTGGGGCAAGTGGAAGACGACAGACCCCTTCGGTACGCCGCTCGGCCGCGACATCGCGCAGGAACGGAAGGACAGCGCGCAATACGCCGACACCTGGAAGAACGGTGGCGCGCCGATGTGGCACGCGCCAGCCGTGGACACCGCGCTCGGCCTCGTCTACCTGAACGTCGGCAACGCGGCGCCGGACGTCGACGGCTCGGTGCGTCCCGGCGACAATCTTTACAGCTGTTCGCTCGTGGCCGTCGACCTCATGACGGGCAAGCTGCGGTGGTACTTCCAGTTCATGCCGCACGACCTCTGGGACTACGACGCCGCGGCGCCCATCGTGCTGGTGGACGTGCCGGACAGCACCGGCAAGGTCGTTCCTGCGGCGGCGCAGCCGGGGAAGACCGGATGGACGTACGTCGTCGACCGGCGCACGGGAGCGCCGATCAGGCGGTCGGAGGCGTTCGTCCCGCAGGAGAACTTTCTCCAGAAGCCGACTCGCGCCGGCGTCATGATCTCGCCGTCCACGCTGGGCGGATCGGACTGGTCGCCACCCGCCTACAACCCGACGCTCGGCTACCTCTTCGTCAACGGCAACTATTTTCCGCAGCTCTACAAGCTCAAGCGTGAGGAGCTCGAGCGGCCGGCACAGTACTGGGGCGGCGCCGTACTCTCGCCGACAGGAAAGGATTACGGCCTCTACTCGGCGATCGATCTGCGCACGGGAAAGATCGCGTGGCAGCATCGCACGACACGCGCGATGATCAGCGGATCCGTGGCCACGGCTGGCGGCCTGACGTTCACGGGGCTCACCGACGGCCACTTCGTGGCGTTCAACGCACGCAACGGCACGCTGCTGTGGGATTTTCCCACGCATGCTGGCGTGAATGCGCCGCCGATCACATATGCGATTCGCGGGCGTCAGTACGTGGCGGTCGCTGCGGGTGGGAATCTTCCACTCAACAGCACGCGCGGCGACGAGCTGCTCGTGTTTGCGCTCGACAGCGTCGCGATGCGGCCGGTGGCGGCACCATGAGGACGCGCGCACTGATCGCCGGCTGTGGCATGGTATGCGCCGCCGGACTCGGCCTCGCGCACGCGCAGGCGGGTCGCTCGCGCGGCAGCGCCGCACGCCCTACGACCGACGGCACGTCGTCGGTGTCGCCGACCAATGAGGATCTCCAGCCGACACGGCTTCCGCCGCTGCCTGTCACAGTGACCGTGCCTGACCTCGTGGACGGCGATCGGATTTTTCATTCGTCCGGCGGGTGCTTCGCTTGCCACGGCACCGAGGGCGAAGGACTGCCAGCGGCGGGCGCTGCGGTCACCACCGGCCTCGCGTATGTGCCGGTCGACGTCAGCGCGATCGCAACACTCATCGCGCAGGGATTGCCCGACGCAATGACGCGCTCGCCCATCGGCATGCCGGCGCGCGGCGCGCGCGGCAACCTCACGCCGGTGGAGATCACCCATGTGGCGGAGTACGTGTGGGCGATCAGCCAGGTGCGCGGTGAGCCATGGATTGGCGGTCACGCATCGCATTTCCACCTCGTTCCGCCAGGCTCGACGAGCGGCACCGCGTCGCCGGACCGGCCGACACCGAGACATCCATGAACGCCGCACGCTCGTGGTTGGCGGTGGGTATGGTCGCCTCGCTCTTCATGGTGGCCGCGTGCGACACACGCACGGCAGCGAACAACGAGGTGCACGCCTCGGCGCGCGTGCGCGACGGAGCAGCGCCAGCCATCAACGCACCGGACCCCGATGCCCGCATGCAGCGGCTCATGGCCGATTCGGAGAGCTGGCCGTCGTACGGCCGCGACTACAGCAACCAACGGTTCTCCCCGCTCACCCAGGTCAGTGCAGCGACGGTGAAGGACCTGACGCTCGCGTGGCACTACAAGACGGGCGTCGTAAAGGCCTTCGAGACGAGTCCCGTGGTCGTGGACGGCATCATGTACATCACGACGGCGGTGAACCACGTCATCGCGCTCGATGCCGCCACCGGTGCGAAGAAGTGGGAATGGGTCGCCAACCTTGGCACGACGATCATCTGCTGCGGTCCGGTCAACCGCGGCGTGGCCGTGTATGGTGGGCGCGTTTACGTCGGCACGCTGGATGCACGGCTCGTGGCGCTCGATGCAGCGACGGGCAGACCCGTGTGGCAGGTGCAGGTGGCCGACAACACGCGTGGCTACAGCATCACGATGGCGCCGCTCGCCGTGAAGGGACTGATCATCACCGGCGTCTCGGGCGCCGAGTATGGCATTCGTGGCTATGTGACGGCGTACGATGCGAAGACGGGCCGGCTGGCATGGCGCTGGAACACGGTTCCCAGCCCCGACGAGGGCGGATGGTGGGGCAAGTGGAAGACGACGGACCCCTTCGGCACGCCGCTCGGCCGCGACATCGCGGCGGAGAAGGCGGACAGCGCGAAGTATCCCGATGCGTGGCAGCATGGAGGTGGGTCGGTGTGGCAGACGCCTGCCGTGGACCTCGCGCGCAACCTCATGGTGCTCACGGTGAACAACCCGTCGCCCGACGTGGACGGTCTCGTGCGTCCCGGCGACAACCTTTACACGGACTGCATCGTCGCGCTGGATCTCACAACGGGGAAATTGAAGTGGTACTTCCAGGAGGTCCCGCACGATCTCTGGGACTACGATCCCATCTCGCCGCCGATTCTCGTGGACGTGCGTGACTCCACGGGCACCGTGGTGCCAGCGGTGGCGGAGGCGGGCAAGACGGGCTGGGTGTACGTGGTGAATCGCGTCACCGGCGCGCCCATCCGTCGCTCGGAGGCGTTCGTGCCGCACAACGGCATCTTCCACGCGCCCACGCGCGAAGGCACGCTCATCGCGCCGGGCGGCAACGGCGGATCGGAGTGGTCGCCGGCGGCGGTGAATCCGCAGCTCGGGTACATGTACGTGCTCGGTCTCAATGAACCCGACGTCTACAAGCTGCGCCCGGAAAAGCTGAAGAACGGCGCGAGCTGGCTCGCCGGCGTGTGGCTCAACGCCCTCGGTGACAAGGCATCGGGCACCTTCTCGGCGGTGGACCTCAACACGGGTCGCATCGCATGGCAGCAGAAGATGCAGCATCGCATGATCGGCGGCGCGCTGGCCACGGCGGGCGGCGTCGTGTTCGTTGGCGGCAAGGAGCGCGTCTTCTATGCGTTCGACGCACAGAAGGGCGACACGCTGTGGCACTACCTGGCACCGGCCGGCATCAATGCGCCGCCGGTGACCTTTGCCATCAACGGACGCCAGTACATCGCGGTCGCGGCAGGTGGGGTGCTGCAGATCAATTCGCCCCGTGGCGACGAGTTGCTCGTGTTTGCGCTGCCGACCGCCGCGGACACGAGCTTTGCGGTGCCCGCGAGCCGTGGATCCGCGGCGAACACCATCCTGTCGCGCCGATGAGCGGCCAAGTCCTTCGGCGTCGCGCGCTGATTGCCATGCGCACCGTGGGTGTCGTCGCGCTGCTTGGCGCATGCGGGAGCAAGGAGCGTGATACGCACGAGCGTCCGCAGGTCGTGGACCGCGAAGAGCGCGCACCGGAGAACTTCCTGCCGTCCGACCTCGCGTCGCGGCGCGACAGCGCACTGCTCCGCAACCCGACGCACACCTTCGACCTCGATGATTCGTCGCAGCCCGATACGCTGCCAACGCTGCCGCCCGATGTCACGCTCGAGCAGATCCGCGAAGGTGACGTGCTCTTTCATGGGCGCGCGGGCTGCGTGAACTGCCATGGCAGCGAGGCGCAGGGGCTGGCGGCGCGCGGCTCGTCGCTCACGGCGGGACTGCATTCCATCCCGAACGGCGATCTGCGCGGCATCGATTCGATCATCGTGAACGGTATTCCTGACGCCGAGACGCGGTCACCGATCGCGATGCCGCCGCGCGGGCAGCGGAGCAACCTGACAGTGGCGGAGACGCACGACCTCGCCTCGTATGTGTGGGCGCTCGCGAACGCGCGCGGCGAGCCGTGGGCGGGTGGACATCCCCTGCATGCGCCGCACGACATGAACGCCTCCGCGCGGACGGCGATCCCATGATGTTCCTGGCGCTTCAGGCGCTCACGCGCGCGGCGGGCGGCGGGCCGCCGTCGACGTTCGACGCCGCCGGACCGGGCGCGGAAAGTATCGCGCGACTTGGCACGGGGCTCATCATCGCGGCGGTGATCGTGTTCGTCGTCGTCGTGGTGTTGCTCGTGCTTCCGGTGCTGCGCCGAGCCGACGGAGAGTTCACGCCGGCACCGGAATCGGATGATTCGCCACGCGACCTCCGGTGGATCGTGCTCGGTGGTGGACTCGTGCCGATGCTCATCCTCGCCGGCGTCTTCGCGTTCTCACTTGCCGCGATGCGCGAGCAGCGACAGCCGGCGACCCCCTATCAGGTGGACGTGATCGGGCACCAGTGGTGGTGGGAGGTCCGTTATCCCAATGAGGGCGTGACGACCGCGAACGAGATCCACATTCCCGCGGGTCGCCCCGTGCGTATCCACCTCATGAGTGCGGACGTGATCCACAGCTTCTGGGTGCCGCAGCTGCAGGGCAAGACCGACGCGATCACCGGGCAGGTGAACGAGACGTGGCTCCAGGCCGACCATCCCGGTGTGTATCGCGGCGAGTGCGCGGAGTTCTGCGGGATGCAGCACGCGAAAATGGCGTTCGTGGTGGTGGCGGATTCGCCGGCTGACTACGCGGTGTGGCTGGCCAACCAGCAGCGCACGGCGGTGGTGCCCACCGATTCGTCAGCGTTGATCGGGCAGAACGTCTTCCTGTCGCAGTCATGCTCGTACTGCCACACCGTCCGCGGCACGAGCGCCGGCTCGAGCGTAGGTCCTGACCTCACGCATCTCGCGTCGCGGCGGACCATCGCCGCGGGAACGCTGGATCTGAACCGGGGCAACCTCGCCGCGTGGATCCTCAATCCGGACCGCCTGAAACCCGGCACGAAGATGCCCCCCGTGCCGCTCGACGGCGCGACACTTGGCGCGCTCGTCGCCTACCTGGAGACCCTCCGCTAGCGTGACCACTCGAGCCGAACGCCTCAGCGCGATCTGGGAATCGCCACCCTCCCTCTATTCGTGGTTCGCCACGGTCGATCACAAGGTGATCGGCATGCGGTACCTCGTCGTGGCCTTCGTCTTCCTCGCGCTCGGGGGGGCCGACGCGGCGCTGATGCGCGCGCAGCTCGCGCGGCCCGAGAATCATCTGGTGTCGCCGGAGACGTACAACCAGCTGTTCACGATGCACGGCACGACGATGATTTTCTGGTATGCGTCGCCGATACTGTCGGGCTTCGGCAACTACCTGATACCGCTCATGATCGGGTCGCGCGACATGGCGTTCCCGCGGCTCAATGCCTTCGGCTTCTGGTCGTTCCTGCTGTCGGGCGCGCTGCACTACATCGGCATCACGCAGGGCATCGCGCCGCATACCGGATGGTTCGCCTACACGCCGCTGTCCGAGGGCGCCTACAGTCCCGGGTTGAACACCGAGTTCTACGCGCTGGCGCTGCTCTTCCTCACCATCTCGACGTCGGCCGGCGCGATCAACTTCATCGCGACCATCTTCACCATGCGTGCGCCCGGCATGTCGCTCAACCGCATGCCGTTGATGATGTGGAGCACGCTGACGACGTCGGCATCGATGCTGATGTCGCTGCCGGCGCTCTCCGCGGCGCTCATCTTCCTCGAGCTCGACCGCCGGTACGGATTTCACTTCTACGATGCGGCGCGCGGCGGGACGCCGATGCTCTGGCAGCACCTCTTCTGGCTGTTCGGACACCCGTGGGTCTACATCCTCATCCTGCCGGCCACGGGCATGGTGTCGATGATGCTCCCCACCTTCTGCCGCCGGCGCATCGTTGGCTACGCATTCGTCGCCATGGCGACCGTAAGCACGGGCCTGATCGGCTTCGGCGTGTGGGCGCACCACATGTTCGCCACCGGGTTGCCGCATGTCGCCGAAGGATTCTTCAGCGCGGCGAGCATGGCCGTGTCCATTCCCAGCGCAGTGCAGATCTTCGCCTGGATCGCCACGCTGTGGGCATCGCGGCGCATCGTGCGCCCCACGCCGATGCTATTCATCCTCGGCTTCTTCGTACTCTTCGTCATTGGCGGCATCAGCGGCGTGATGGTGGCGTCGGTGCCGTTCGACTGGCAGGCGCACGACACCTATTTCGTCGTGGCGCACCTGCACTACGTGCTCATCGGGATGAACCTGTTTCCGGTGATCGCCGCGTTCTACTACTGGCTGCCGAAGATGACGGGCCGCATGCTCGACGAGCGGCTCGGCCGCTGGAACTTCTGGGTGATGTTCGTCGGGATGAACATCACCTTCTTCCCCATGCACATCCTGGGACTGCGTGGCATGCCGCGCCGCATCTACACGTATGCGGAGGGCCTGGGGTGGGACAGCCTGAACATGGTCGAGACGATCGGCGCGTACATCTTTGCGTTCGGCGTGCTGCTGTTCGTGATCAACGTGGTGCGGAGCCGCTTCCGTGGTGCGCCGGCGGGCGACAATCCCTGGCAGGCATCGACACTCGAATGGTCAGTGAGCTCACCGCCGCCGGCCTACAACTTCGAGGTCATTCCCGTGGTCGCGTCGCGCGACCCATTGTGGGACGCCGCTCCTGCGGCGGACAATCCGGGTGACGCACGCATCCTGGACGAACGCAAGGAGACGATTGGCACCTCCACGCTCGACGCCGAGCCGAACCGCCGGCTGCTGATGCCGGAGGACTCCATCGTGCCCCTGCTGCTCGCGCTCGCACTCGCCGCAGTGTTTCTCGGCCTGCTCTGGAAGTCGGTTCTGCTCGGCGCGGTCGGCGTGGCGGCGACACTGGTGTTCATCGTGCTGTGGGTGTGGCCGGGCTCCGAGTTTCCCGAGGCGACCGCATGAGCGCCGCCGTCGTGCAGGTGCCTCCGGCGGAGGAGCTGCCGCGCACGGGCCTCGGCGCACGCGCGCCGGGCTGGTGGGGGATGTTGTTGTTGTGCATCACCGAAGTGTCGCTCTTCGCGTACTTGCTCGTGGCGTGGTTCTACCTGCGAGGCGTGAGCGTCGCGGTCGCGTCCGAAGGCGGGCATGCGCCTGCGCTCGCGTTGCCGGCGGTGCTCACGGTATTGCTGGTGAGCAGCAGCGTGGTGCTCCGATGGGGCGAGCTCGGCATCCGCCGCGGCGACTCCCGGCGCCTCGCCATCGCGCTCGGCGTTACCATCGCACTCGGCGTGGCCTTCCTCGCGACGCAGGGAGTCGAGTACGCGCGCGAGCAGCTCATGCCGCAGACCGATGCCTACTGGTCGGCATTCTATACCATCACCGGCATCCATGGTGCGCACGTGCTGGTGGGCGTCCTGATGCTCTCGATGAATCTCGTGCGCACGCTGCTCGGACATTTTACGGCGCGACGGCATCTGGCGGTGCAGAATGGCGCGCTGTACTGGCACGCGGTGGATCTCGTGTGGCTGATCCTGCTGGTCGTTCTCTACCTCGCGCCGCACTTCGCATGAGCGCGCACGCGGCGCAACACGATCAGCGTACCGTGTGGCTCTCGCTGCTGGCCGGTCCGGTGGCGTGGGCGGTTGACGAGTCGATCGCGCTCGTCATCGCCGCGGGCAGCTGCGGAAGCCCGGGCCGATCGGCTTCTGCGGGCTACGTGGCCACCGTTGTCGTTGCGCTGGTCGCGCTCGGCGTGGTGGCGATCGCGGCCTTGTCGGCGCATCGGCTGTGGCAGCGCATGGACGACAGTGGCGGCGAATTGTCGCTCGGCGGTGAGCGAACGCGCTTCATGGCGGCCGCGGCGCTGATCGTCGGCGCGATAACGGGATTCGGGATCCTCCTTCGGCTCGTGTCTGCGCTAACGGGGTTGCCATGCGCATGATGCCTTCATGGCGGCGGCTGCGGTATCTCGCATGGCTCGCACTCGCAGGTGCCGGTGCCTGTGTACGCAGCGACGAGGTCTCCCTCGACCGTCACGTGGAAGGCGGCGACGCCGCGCGGGGACGAGTGCAGATTGTCTCGTACGGATGTGGATCGTGCCACATGATACCGGGGATCACGGGCGCGAGCGGCATGGTCGGACCTCCGCTCACGTCGTGGTCGCAGCGCCGGATCATCGCGGGCGAGGTGCCCAATACGCCGGCCAATCTCATCACGTGGATCACGGTGCCCCAGTCGATCGAGCCCGGGGTGGCCATGCCGAACCTTGGCGTGAGTGACGGACAGGCGCGCGACATCGCCGCCTACCTGTATTCGCTGAAGTAGTTGTCGGACGGGTGACCGTCGGCTTGAGCACAGCATTCGCGCGGCGGCAGGACGACGACGGATCGGCACAGCAGCACTGGCGCGCGGCGTGATCGGCACCAACGTTGTTGCTGCCATTCGCTCGTGGAGGAATATTCGGGGTCCCCTGCTCCACAGGCAGCACGCTTCAAACCATTCGATCCGAAGCGCGGACACCTGCACGCCCCGCGTCCGGACGTGGAATCCCGGCGCGGAGCGCTTCAAGGGCTATGCGGCCGACAAGATCATCGGGCGGGATTTCTCGGTGTTCTATTCCCCCGAAGACGTAACGCGTGGACTCCCGTCCGAGCTCCTCGCGCGAGCGAAGGCCGAGGGCCACGTGTCCGATGAGGGTTGGCGCGTGCGGAAGGACGGTACGCGATTCTGGGCGAGCGTGGTCATCACTGCCCTCCGGGACGACCAGGGCGTGGCATTCTCGAGAGCATCGCCGATCCGTTCGTCGTCCTCGGCGCCGACTGGCGCTACCGGTTCGTGAACGCGCCGGCCGCGGCGATGATGCGGCGATCCACGATGTCTGGCGTGGGGAACGGTCGCGTCGTTGGAGAGTCCGTGTGGGCGCTGTTTCCGGGCATCGTCGGTACCGAACAGGACCGGCGGAATTGGCCAACCGCGCGAAGTCCGAGTTCCTCGCGAACATGTCGCACGAGCTGCGCACGCCGCTGAATGCCATTGGCGGCTATGCGGATCTCATCATCGCGGGCATACGCGGCGCCGTGACGGAAACGGAGATGGCCGACCTCCTGCGCATCAAGCGCAGCCAGCACCTGCTGCTCTCGTTGAGCAACGACATCCTGAACCTCGCCAAGATCGAGGCAGGGCGAGTCCAGATGCACGTGCGAGAAGTCTCGGTGAACGGGGTGCTCGCGCAGCTCGAGGCGCTGGTTGGCCCGCAACTGCTCGAGAAGCATCTCCGCTATGAATACCGCGCGTGCGAACGCGACGTGAAGGCCTATGTCGACCCCGATCGCTTCCAGCAGATTCTGCTGAACCTGGTGTCGAACGCCGTGAAGTCCACCAAAGAGCACGGGCACATCACGGTGGAATGCGCTGCCGATACCGGAGAGCGTGATCATTCGTGTGACGGATACCGGCGTCGGCATTCCGTCGCAAAGCCTGGAGAGCGTGTTCGAGCCCTTCGTGCAACTCGACCGCACGCGGTGGACCGGACTGGCAGGCACGGGACTCGGCCTGGCCATCAGCCGCGATCTCGCACGCGCAATGGGCGGAGAGTTAACGGCGCAGAGCGAGTTGGACGTGGGGTCCACGTTCACCCTGCTTGTGCCGAGGGTGCGCGTGCGTGGTGCGTGAACATGGATTCCCGCGTGCGCGGGGATGACGAACACCGGTGTGCGCGGGGATGACGGTCGTGGCACCCGCGCGCTTGGATTAGATCACTTCGTGATCTCCAGCGCGTGCACCATCACTGCCGTGATCGCGCCGTTGGGCTGCGTGATCGGCTGGTAGATGCAGTCGAACGTCCGTTCGCGGATCTGGCCGTCGGCATTCCGAAGCAGGGCGGGCGTGGCCTCACCCACGTACGAATGCCTGACGCTGCTCCGTCACATCGGTGTGTACTCCCACCCACTCGCGAATTGCGCCCCCCTCATTGAGGATCGGCACCGCGCGCACGACGAACATGCGATAGGCGCCGTCGGCCCTCCGCACGCGATGATCGAAGAGGAACATCCGCCGTTCCGCGACCGCGCGGTTCCAGGCCTCGATCGTCGGGGCGGAATCGTCGGGGTGAACGGCGCTCGCCCATCCAAACCCCTCGTACTCATTCTGGCTCTGTCCGGTCAATGCGATCCACCCCGGCTGCTCACCCTTCATGCGCCCCTCGGGGCTGTTGGTCCTTATGAACTGGCCGGCCGCCTCGACGAGCGCGCGGTAGCGACCTTCACTCCGTGTCAGTGCCGCACGCGCAGCCTCCGCCTCCGCACGCGCGGCACGTTGATCGGGCGCAATGTATGCGCGGTTGGTGCCGCGGCGGCGCCTGCGATCCTCGGAGTGGATACCCACCGTGGCGCTCCGAACGGACCACCCCGCCAATCCGTATATTGGGCACTTCGTCCAACCCTCCCCCCCCTCAGAAGAAGCCAGTGACCCAGTCGCGACGCACCTTTCTGAAAACCTCCGCCGCCGCCGCGGCCACGGCGGCCGTCGGCAGCCGGATCCTCGCGGCCACCGACGCCTACGCCGCCACTGCGCCCACGCCGGGCGACCCGGCCATCCGCATGCTCATGCAAGTGGCACTCGACACCGCGAAATCCGGCGGCGCCTCCTACGCCGACGTCCGCGTTTCCGCGCGCCGCCAGCAGAACGTCGGCACGCGCGACAAGATCGTCACCGGCGTCGGCGATACCGACACCTTCGGGCTCGGCGTGCGCACACTCGTGGACGGCGCGTGGGGCTTCGCGGCCACGAGCAACCTCACGAAGGACTCCATCGCCGGCGTCACACGCCTCGCGCTCGACCAGGCGAAAGCGAACCGCGCCAGCCAGCTTCGCCCCGTTGTGCTTGCCCCGACACCCGGCAACCAGATCGGTGAGTGGACGAGCCCCATCAAGACCGATCCATTCTCCGTCTCCATTCCGGAGAAGGTCGCACTGCTGCTCGCCGCGAACGAAGCCGCGATGAAGGTGAAGAACGTGCGCAACGTGCAGTCGAGCATGTTCTTCCTGCGCGAGGAAAAGACCTTGATGACGAGCGACGGCTCTTATCTGGTGCAAGTCATCTACCGCACATACCCGTCGATGTTGATCACCGCGGTCTCGGACGACCGCACCGATTTCCAGACGCGCCAGAGCAACGATGTCGCCCCGATGGGACTCGGGTACGAGCATGTGCTCGACGCGAAGCTCGGCGAGAATGCACCGAAGTGGGCCGCCGAGGCAGTCGAGAAGCTCTCGGCCAGGCCCGTGGAGCCGGGTCGCTACGATCTGCTGCTGCATCCGTCGAACCTGTGGCTCACGGTGCACGAAACCATCGCGCATCCCACGGAGCTCGATCGCGCGCTCGGCTTCGAGGCGAACTACGCCGGCACGAGCTTCGTCGCGCCACCGGAGAAGGTGCTCGGCAAGCTGAAGTTCGGCAGCGACATCATGAACATCGTCGGCGACCGGGATCAACACGGCTCGCTCGGCGCCATTGGCTGGGATGATGAGGCAGTCAAACCGACCAGGTTCGACATCATAAAAGGCGGCGTGTTCGTCGACTACCAGACGACGCGCGAGCAGGCATCGATGCTCGCTGACTATTACAAGCGCGTGGGCAAGCCGGTGAAGAGCTATGGCTGCTCGTATGCGCAAAGCTGGGCCGACGTGCAGTTTCAGCGCATGCCGAACGTGTCCATCCAGCCGGGCAAGAATGATTATGTCTGGGAGGACATGATCTCGCAGATGGACAAGGGCATCGCGATCATCGGCGACGGAAGCTTCTCGATCGACCAGCAGCGCTACAATGGACAGTTTGCCGGCCAGGTGTTCCATGAAGTGAAGGGCGGCAAGATCGTCGGCATGCTGAAGGACGTGGCCTACCAGTTCAAGACGCCGCTCTTCTGGGGTTCGATGAAGGTCATCGGCGGCCCGCGCAGCTATCACCTCGGCGGCGCCTTCGGCGATGCCAAGGGACAGCCCGGCCAGAGCAATTCCGTGAGTCATGGCTGTCCGCCCGCGCTCTTCACGCAGACCAACATCATCAACACGGGACGCAAGGCATGAGCCTCATCAATTCCCGCAGCCTCTATGCGCCGGTGGACATCCTCTCGCGCGCCGACGCCGAGGAGATCGCGAAGCGCGCGCTGATCGCGTCGCCCGCGGACGAGACGCGCGTGAGCATCAACTCCGGCGCGCGCGCTGATACCCGCTTCGCACTCAACCAGGTGACGACGAGCGGCGAGAACCGCGATACGTCGGTCACCATCACGGCGCTCGTCAACGGACGCTCGGCCAGCGTGACGACCAATCGGCTCGACGAGGCTTCGCTTGCGGCGGCGGCGCGCGAGGCGACGGAGATCGCCAAGCTTGTCCCCGCGAATCCGGAGCGGATGCCCGAGCTCGGTCCGCAGGAATATCCGTCGCCCAAATCGCGGATCATCACGCTGCCGTCGCCCGCCGAGCGTGCGCAGGCGGCGAAGAAGGTGACGGAGCAGGCGCGTGCGGCGGGGCTGATCGCCACCGGGTTCATCGAGTGCCGGGCAGGTGCGACGGCGCTGGCGAATTCGAAAGGGTTGTTCGCGTATGACTCCAGTGCGGTCGTCACGATGACGGCGACCGTGCGTACGCCGGATGGCACGGGTAGTGGCTGGGCGTGCAGTGATGGTGACACGTTCGCCGACATCGATGCGCAGCGCGTGGGCGCGGTGGCGACGGACAAGGCGCTCAAGTCGCGCGGCCCGGTGGCGGTCGAGCCGGGTCGGTATGTGACGATCCTCGAGCCAACCGCGGCGGGGAACCTCATCCAGAACATCGCGGGCGCCATGCAGGCGCGCAGTGCGGATGAGGGCCGTTCGTTCTTCTCGAAGCCGGATGGCGGCAACAAGATAGGGATGAAGGTCGTGGACGAACGGGTCACGCTGCTCACCGATCCGGACGATAGCCCCAGTACGAGCGGAGGCTTCGACGGCGACGGCATGCCGCTCGAGAAGGTCGTGTGGATCGAGCATGGTGTCGTGAAGAACCTCGCGTACGATCGCTTCTGGGCGCAGAAGCAGGGTGTGAAGCCCACGCGCGCCGGCGGCGGCGGCGGGTTTGGCGGGGGAGGTGGTGGTGGTGGGCGCTCGCTGCGCATGCTGGGCGGGAACGCCACCATGACCGACATGATCAAGAGCACGGAGCGCGGCATCCTCGTCACGCGCTTCTGGTACATCCGGCCCACCGATCCGCGCACGATCTCGTTCACGGGCCTCACGCGCGACGGAACGTTCCTGATCGAGAACGGCAAGGTCACGCGTCCGGTGAAGAATTTTCGCTTCAACGAGTCGCCGATTTTCTTCCTGAACAATCTCGAGTCGCTCGGGCCCGTCGTGCGCGTCAATGCGTCCGAGGCACTCGGTGCGGGTGGGGCGACGTATATGCCCGCGCTCAAGGTGCGGGACTTTACGTTCAGCTCGTTGTCGGACGCGGTGTAAGAGCAAAAGAAGCGATTGACGCAGAGGGCGCAGAGGAACGACGTGAATGCTTCTCCCCTGCGATAGTTTCATTTTCCTCTGGCCCTCTGCAAACAACTTGTTGTTCGTTTTTCCTGGATGAAACCCGGAGCACAAAATGGAACGGAGAGACTTCCTCATTCGATCGTCGACGCTCGCCGGTGCGGCGGCGCTGACAAGCCCGGCAAGCCTCTTCGGCGCCGACCACTCACCTCGGCTCACACCGAAGCTGCGATCGTCGTCCGCCGTTGTGCCCATCACTGACGACGAACGCAGAACCCGCATCGAGAAGGCGCGCCAGTTGATGAGGCAGCACCGCGTCGATGCGATGGTGCTCGAGGGCGGCACCAGCATGTTCTATTACACCGGCGTCCATTGGGGGAACAGCGAACGCACCTTCGCCGTGGTCATCCCGGAACGCGGTGAGCTCGCGTGGGTGACACCGGGCTTCGAGGAAGCGCGGGCACGTGAGCTGATCAAGTCCCCGACCGACGTGCGCGCGTGGCAGGAGGACGAGAGTCCGTACCACGCCATCGCCGGCATCCTGCGCGACCGCAAGGCGACCGGGACGATCGGCATCGAGGAACGGCTGCGGTTCTTCATCTTCGACGGACTTCGGAAGGAGCTTCCGTCGGCGAAGTTCGTGAGCGCGACGCCGGTGACGGCGGGCTGCCGGATGATCAAGTCGACTGCCGAGATCGCGCTGCTCCAGCAGGCGAACGATATCACGCTCCAGGCTATCGGGAGCACGTTCGCCGCCCTCAAGGAAGGTGTGACCAACGGCGAGGTCGCTGCGGATGTCGCCGCGGCCACTCGCAAGCTTGGCGGTGTCGCCGACGGCGCGCTGGTGATCTTCGGCAAGTACTCCGCGTTTCCGCACGGCAGCGTGCAGCCGCAGAAGCTCCAGGCGGGCGACGTCGTGCTCATTGATGCGGGATGCACCGTGGAAGGCTACGTCTCGGACATCACGCGGACTGGTGTGTTCGGCAAGCCCACCCAGCGCCAGCGCGACGTATGGGACGTGGAGAAGCGGGCGCAGAGTGCCGCGCTCGCCGCTGCGCAAGTTGGCGCGACCTGCGAGTCGGTGGACGCGGCTGCACGCAAGGTCATTGCGACCGCGGGCTTCGGCCCCGACTACAAGGTGCCCGGCCTGCCGCACCGCACCGGGCACGGGATCGGACTCGATGGGCACGAGTGGACGAATTTCGTGCGCGGCAACACCACGCGCATCGAGCCAGGCATGTGCTTCAGCGACGAGCCGACGATCGCGATCTACGGCGAGTTCGGCATCCGTCTGGAGGACTGTCTCCACGTGACGGATGCGGGGCCGCGATTGTTTACGCCACAGAGCCCGTCGATCGAGCAGCCCGTGTAGCGATGCTGGGCAACGCGCGCGCGAAGGCGCTCGCGTTCGCCGTCATCGCCCGGCCTAAGATGAACTGCCGTTTGTTGCGCGAGGCGCCAATCGTCAACTTTGCGCGCTTACCATCGGCCGATGCGTGGGCGTCGACGCCCACCTCAATGCAGGCCCACACCGTCCCGCAAGCGAGCGCGCGGAGCGCGCGCTGCGTGGACGCCAGTTGCGTCGCCGCCCGTCTGCGCCACCGAGGTGCCGGCCGATCCGCGAGCGGCCTCGCCAACAGCGTTGAGCCTCGCACCGGTCAAAATTCGTTGACTGACTCTCGCATGACAGTCTGGCGTCATGGGGCGTTCCAAGCTCGGCCATAATTCGTCACAGCCGGATTTGTCCTGCCGTGGCGGCGTGTCGGAAGTCTCTCCCGTTCCGTCGTCTGCCTCCTCGCCTGCAAGCCGCGTCAGCGGCGCCCCACGCTGATGATGGTCACTGGTGCGACCAGTGCCTGACCCCTCACCGGTCGGTGCTGGATCGCCCGCACCACATCGGCACCCGACGTGATTCGGCCAAACGCCGCGAAGCCCTGGCCGTCGGGATTCCGCATCCCACCGAAGTCGAGGGATGGCTGGTCGCCGATCGTGATGAAGAACGCATCCGTGGCCGTGCCGGGACCGCCGCGCGCCATGGAGAGCGTGCCGTCGCCATGATGAAGGCCGGTCACGCTCGTCCGCTCGAGTGGGATCGCCGGGTACGGTCGCGAGAAACCATCGCGTACCATGCCGCCCTGGATCACCTCGATGCGCACCGAATCCGTCGGCTGGTTCTCGAGCGTGACCGCGCGATGGAAGGCGCCTCGGTCGTAGTAGTGGCCGTCCACGTACCGAAGGAAGTTCGTCACCGTGATCGGCGC
>JBBQFW010000057.1:0-16528 GCA_038322445.1 Gemmatimonadales bacterium | reverse complement strand
GGGCGCGCGACCTCGATGTCCTTCGCGATGTGCACCACCGCGCCGTCGTTGATGAAGGCGGTGTTGAGTGCCGTGAACGGGTGCACGTCGAACGAGGCGATCTGGCCAAGGTGCTGCTCCACGAGGATCGGCAGCTCGTCGTACGCCAGCGCCAGCGGCATCACGCGCACGCCGTCGGGCAGCGTCTCACCGCCGGAGAGCGCCGCGTTATAACGGCCGTTCACGAAGACGAGCGTGTGCCAGCCCGATGTGCCGAAGCTGAAGGGCGCGAGCTGCGCGGCCGTCACGGCGCCGGTCGCCTTCGTCAGCGGGGTAAATTGTCCGTCGGCAATCGGCGAGACGGACGTGAAGTGCCAGTCTTCATTGCGCGTCGTCGGGAAACCGAGCGCCTCGAAGCGCGTGATGGCCGACAGGCGCAGCGAGCGGACGGCATCGGGCGCCTGTGAGGCGCCGTTGGCGGCGAAGCGTTCGAAGCTCTCCAGGTACGGCTCGATCACGCCACGGCCTCTTCGAGCAGCCAGTCGTAGCCCTTGGCCTCGAGCTCGAGGGCGAGGTCCTTACCACCAGAGCGTACAATGCGTCCGCCCGCGAGCACGTGCACGAAGTCGGGCACGATGTAGTTGAGCAGCCGCTGGTAGTGCGTGACGAGAATCGTCGCGTTGGTCGGCTTCTTCAGCGTGTTCACGCCGTTGGCGACGATGCGGAGCGCGTCGATGTCGAGCCCGGAATCCGTCTCGTCGAGGATCGCGAGCTTCGGCTCGAGCACCGCCATCTGGAGGATCTCGTTGCGCTTCTTCTCGCCGCCGGAGAAGCCCGTGTTCACCGAGCGCGTGAGCATCGATTCATCCATCTCGACGAGCTTCATCTTCTCGTCCATCAGGTCCGCGAAGCTCATGGGGTCGATCTCCTCGTGCCCCTGCGCCTTGCGGATCTCGTTGTAGGCGGCACGCAGGAAGTATGCGTTGCTTACGCCAGGAATCTCGACGGGATACTGGAAGGCCAGGAAGATCCCGTTCTGCGCGCGGATCTCCGGATCCATCGCGAGGAGGTCCTCGCCGTTGTAGGTCACGGTGCCGCCGGTGACTTCATACGCCGGGTGGCCCGCGAGGACCTGCGCGAGGGTGCTCTTGCCAGAGCCATTCGGCCCCATCACGGCGTGTACCGTACCGGGCTCCACGGTCAGCGTGATTCCCTTGAGGATTTCCTTGTCGGCTACGGTGGCGCGTAAATCCTTTATTTCGAGCATTGCAGGCTTTAGGACGAAGATGGAATGACCGTCAAGAGCGGAACAGCAATTCACCGCGGAGCAGGCGGAGGACTGCAACAGCGGAACAGCAATTCACCGCGGAGCACGCGGAGGACTGCAACAGCGGAACAGCAATTCACCGCGTCCTCTGCGGTAAATCTGCTATTCGGCCGTTGTTTTACCCGACAGACCCCTCTAGCGTAATCCCGAGCAGCTGCTGCGCCTCGAGCGCAAACTCCATCGGCAGTTCCTTGAACACTTCCTTGCAGAACCCCGACACGATCATCGATACGGCCTGCTCAGCGCTCAAACCACGCTGCTTGAGATAGAAGATCTGGTCTTCCCCGATCTTCGACGTTGACGCCTCGTGCTCCACCGTCGCCGTGTTGTTCCCGACCTCGATGTACGGAAACGTGTGCGCTCCACATTGGTTCCCGACGAGCATGGAGTCGCACTGCGTGTAGTTGCGCGCATTCACCGCCTTCGGCAGCACCTTCACCTGGCCCCGGTAGCTGTTCTGCCCGTGACCCGCGCTGATGCCCTTGCTGACGATGTTCGACTTCGTGTTGCGGCCGATGTGGATCATCTTCGTGCCGGTGTCGGCCTGCTGGCGGTTGTTCACGACTGCCACGCTGTAGAACTCACCCGTGGAGTTGTCGCCCTGCAGGATCACACTCGGATACTTCCACGTGATCGCCGAGCCCGTCTCGACCTGGGTCCAGCTGATCTTGGAATTCGCGCCCGCGCACTTGCCACGCTTCGTCACGAAGTTGTAGATGCCGCCCTTTCCTTCCTTGTCGCCGGCATACCAGTTCTGCACAGTCGAGTACTTGATCGTCGCATCCTTCAGCGCGATCAGCTCGACCACGGCCGCGTGCAGTTGCGACGTCGAACGCTTCGGCGCGGTGCAGCCCTCCAGGTAGCTCACGTACGACCCCTCGTCGGCCACGATGAGCGTGCGCTCGAACTGTCCCGTGCCCTCCGCGTTGATGCGGAAATACGTCGACAGCTCCATCGGGCAGCGAACGCCCTTCGGGATGTAGACGAACGACCCCTCGGAGAACACGGCCGAGTTGAGCGCGGCGAAGAAGTTGTCCGAATAGGGAACGACGGAACCGAGGTACTTCTGCACGAGCTCGGGATGCTCGCGCACCGCTTCGCCGAGCGAGCAGAAGATGATGCCGAGCTCGCCGAGCTCCTTCTTCATCGTGGTGCCCACGCTCACGGAGTCGAAGATCGCGTCGACGGCCACGCCGGACAGGAACTTCTGCTCGTTGAGCGGAATGCCGAGCTTCTCGTACGTGCGGAGAAGCTCCGGGTCCACTTCGTCGAGTGACTGGAGGGGCGTGACGGATTTCGGCGCCGAGTAGTACGACTGCGACTGGTAGTCGATGGGCTCGTAGCTGACGTTCGGCCAGTGCGGCTCCTTCATCGTGAGCCAGCGACGATAGGCCTTGAGCCGCCAGTCGAGTAGCCACGAGGGTTCGTCCTTCTTCGTGGAGATGAGGCGGATGACGTCCTCACTCAAGCCGGGCGCGATGGTATCTGCCTCGACATCGGTCACGAAACCGTACTGATATTCGCGGTTGACCAGCGAATCGATCGACGAGCTCATTTCAACAATTTTCCCGACTTTTCCCGGTGCGATTCTATATGAGACTAAAGTAGTCGGTTATCAATTGGGCGTCAATGCGGGTGAAACGACCGTAAACATATATGAAATCACACTTTACCAGCTTTTGGTCGCCGTTTCGGCCCACTTTTGGGGCGCATATTGGCCGCTGCGTGCCGACGCTCATTCCAGATCTGGAATGACAACTCGCTCCAGGAGACGCCGTTCGTGCCGCACGGCCGGACTCTCCGACAGGCAGTCTGCGAGGACGACACCCAAATGCAGCCTCCCTCATTTGGAATGAGAATCGCGCGGGAGGCGAGGGTGATCTCCGAGGCCCTTTCAGCGCTGGCCCCACGCCCCTACGCGCCCCATCTTCCGTCCGTACCCGCACGAGGGCCCACATGATACCCATCCCGACGTCAGCATCCGCCCAGAACCATTACTCGTGGGGTAACGACTGCGACGGATGGCACCTCGTGAAGGCGGCTGCCCTCAGCGTCATCGAGGAGCGCATGCCGCCCGGCACGAGCGAGATGCGTCACTGGCATGCGCGCGCCCGCCAGTTCTTCTATGTGCTCAGCGGCACGCTGTTCATCGAGGTCGAGGGCGCAACGCACGAGCTCGGGCCGGGCAGTGGGCTCGAGCTTCCATCGGGCACCGCACACCAGGCGAGGAACGAGGGCACAGTCGACGTACGCTTCCTCGTGATCTCCAACCCTCCGCATCAGGGCGATCGGCGCGAAGCGGAATCCGACAGCGAATGACGATTTCGCGTCGCACCGCGTCGCGGTACGTCCAGCCGCTGCGCGAAGGGGGATCGCTCCCCGCCGTCATCGACACCGAGGAAGATGGACTCTACGTCGTCAAGTTCCGCGGGGCGGGGCAGGGCGCCAAGGTACTCGTCGCCGAACTGGTCGTCGGGGGACTCGCCGCGCGACTGGGCCTGCCCACCCCGGACCTCGCCCTCATCGACATCTCGCCGCGCTTCGGGCGAAGCGAGCCGGACCCCGAGATCCAGGACCTGCTTCGGCGCAGCCACGGCCTGAACGTCGGCATGCGCTACCTCGAAGGCGCGTTCAACTTCGATCCGTCGGCTGCGGGCAACCTCGTGTCGCCTGAATTGGCGGCGCGCATCGTCTGGCTCGACGCATTGACGACCAATCCGGACCGGACGCACCGCAACCCGAACCTGATGATCTGGCGTCGCGAGCCGTGGCTCATCGACCACGGCGCCGCGCTGTACGCGCATCACGACTGGGCGTCCGTGGGCGACGTGCGCACCCGCACCCCATTCCAGCTCATTCGCGCGCACGTGCTGCTGGCGGGCGCGGGCAGTCTTGCGGAAGCAGACGCCGTGAGTGCCCCCCTGTTGCCAGATGACGTGATCATCGACGTCGTCGCCGCGGTGCCCGACGACCTGCTCATGGATCCGGTCAACGCGGCCGGCGACTTCAGTTCGGCGGATGAGGCGCGTGCGCGCTATGCGCGCTATGTGTCCGAGCGCCTCGCCGCGCGCAGCGTGTGGCTGGCCGCCGCAGTCGAGGCCCAGGAGCAGCTGCGCATCGAGATGCCGCAGCACCTCCGGGCGCGACGTTGAGCGCTCGCGTGGACTACGATTTCGCGCTGCTGCGGGTGGTGCCGCGCGTGCACACGGGGGCCTTCGCGAATGTCGGCGTGGTGCTTCATGCGCGGACGGCGGAGTTCCTGTCACTGCGCACTGTCACCGATCGGACCGAGCTCGCGCGCCTGGCCCCTGGGATCGACGCGGAATTGCTGTCGCGGTACCTGGAATCCGGCGCGGCGATCTGCGCTGGCGACGAGCGCGCCGGTGCGGTAGCGCTGGCGCCCCCGTCCGAGCGCTTTCATTGGCTGACCGCGCCACGATCCGACGTACTCCAGTGCTCTCCCGTACACGAGGGGGTGTGCACCGACCCCTCTGTGGAAATTGATACACTATTTCGTGCATACGTACTGGAAGCCTGAAGAGCGTACCAGGTACAGCGTACCATGTACCTGGAATGGCAGAACGGCCACGGGGAACAGTGATATCGCATCACCGTGCGACTACGAAAAACGCGAGACGCGGTTCAAGCCTCGGTCGTCCTTCTTGGAGGCTCTACGGCTCCCCGGAGCGTGCAGCCGTTCAAGGTACCAGGTACCACGTACACGAAGTCGCGCTTGAACGCTGTTCTCTCCTGCTAGCTTACACCAGACCCTCACCCGAGAGGTGCAGATGAATGAAGCACAGATGAAGGCCCTGCTGCGCAAGACCGCTGCCGCGGCGGCCGCCGCGAAGCCCAGGAAGAACCGCACCTACGACGCGACACTCGACGCCACACGTCCACCGCAGAGCGAGGCCGAGGAGGCCGCGACGTCCGATGCGCAGGACCTGTTTCAGCAGATGAAGAAGCGCGAGTTCTAGTGTCAGGTGGCACGCAGAGCGTACCCGTCACGAGCGTACGAATCGCCAGTGCGGACGGGGCCACCGCCGAGGTCCACTGGAACGGCGCTCAGGTCACGTCGTGGCGGCCGGCGCCGGGCCATCGCGAACGACTCTTCCTGAGCAAGCGCACCAGGACGGGCGACGGATATGCCATTCGTGGCGGGATTCCCGTCATCTTTCCGCAGTTCGCATCGGAAGGTCCGCTCCCGAAGCATGGCTTCGCACGCACCAGCCGCTGGGAGATCGAGGAGCAGTCCGAGGCCGGCGTCGTCAGCTTCACGCTCCGGGACACCGAGACCACGCGTGCCATCTGGCCCGCGTTGTTTCTCGCCAGGCTCACCGTGCGCATCGGGGGCCGACAGCTCGCGACCACCCTCACGGTCGAGAACACCGGGCAGGCCGCATTCCACTTCACGGCCGCACTGCACACCTACCTCCGGGTGAACGACATCGCGAACGTCGCGATTGCCGGATTGCACGGTGCGCGCTATCGCGTCTCCACCGCACCGGGAGAGCTTCGCCTCGACGAGGCCGAAGTCCTGCGCATCGAGGGTGAGGTCGACCGGGTTTACGTGGACGCCCCTCCGCGACTCACGCTGCGCGAGCCCGGACGCGAGCTGGTCATCGACTCCACGGGTTTCCCTGACGCCGTCATCTGGAATCCCGGCGCCGAGAAGGCGGCTGCGCTCGACGACATGGAGGTGGGCGGTGAGCGCCACATGGTCTGCATCGAGGCCGGCGCCATTCAGTCGCCGGTCACGCTCGAACCCGGCCGCACCTGGTCAGCGACGCAGACACTCATCGCGTCGCTCGACGCTGACGGCGAGACCGAAGTGGAGGACGCTGTTCCTGTGTACGGCGTGTCACGCGACGAGCGTCGTGACCTCATCCTTCAGCTGCGCGAGGTCGAGGCGTACATCGAGCGCGCGGAAGCCACCGGCGAGGAGCTTCCACCCGAAGCCGCGCAGGTCAGGACACACCTTCGCGAAATCATGATCGCCTTGGATGGCCTCACGAAGGAGCTCGACGGGTGAGCCTTGCGCCCGCGTCCCTCGACGCACCGCGCATCACCATCTCGATCGCCCTCATTGCGCTTCTGTTCGCGACGTCCGGGGTGCTGCACCTCATCAAGCCGCAGCCCTTCGTGAGGATCATGCCGCCGTGGCTGCCCAGCGCACTCGCCCTCGTCCTCATCAGCGGCGTTATCGAGATCGCCGGCGCGGCCGGCATCCTCGTGCCGGTCACGCGCGTCGCCGCGGGGTGGGGCCTCATCGCACTGCTCCTTGCCGTCTTTCCCGCGAACGTGCAGATGCTTCTCAACGCGCGGGCCGCCCATGCGTCCGCGCTGTGGATGGCCGGACTGGTCGCGCGCCTTCCGCTCCAGGTCTTGCTCATCCTCTGGATTTACCGCGCGACCATCAGGGCTTCGGCGTGACGGAGCCTTTCGTCATCCGAGAGGCGACCCGTGATGCCGACGTCGCGCAGGTCCGCGCCCTTGTCCGCGCACACGGCGATGCCCGCGTCACGACACCCGGCGTCGAATACGTGTACGCAGATGCAGATGGTCTTCCCGGCCCATACGTCGCGCCACGAGGCGGCCTCTGGCTCGCCGTTGCGGGCGAACGGGGGATCGGCTGTGTTGCACTCCGGCCGATGGATACGCACACCGCGGAGGTGAAGCGAATGTTCGTGGATGCAAGCGCTCGCGGACACGGCGTTGGACGCGCGCTGCTCGGCGCACTCATCGAAGGGGCCCGCACGCGAGGGTACGGCACGCTGCGCCTCGGCACGCTGCACGACATGGAGGCCGCGCAGTCGCTGTATCGGTCCTTCGGATTTCGTCCCATCGAGCGCTATCGCGCGGATGAGCTGATCGACACGCGCTTCTTCGAGCTCCACCTGCGTGCGGACGAGACCCGCGCGGCGGTGGCTGGCTGATGCGTCGACAGGTCTCAGGACTCATCACCGTCGCCTGCCTGTGCTCCGCGGCGACGATGCATGCGCAAGAGGAAACCGATCCGCGCGCCGTGCAGCCCGAGCGCCCCACCGTCGCGACGCACGCGCACACGGTTGCGCCGGGCTACTTCGAGCTCGAATCCGGCGTTGAAGGTGATCGCGTCAGCAAAGGCACGCGCACCTGGTTTGCGCCAAACGTGTTGAAGGTCGGCCTCACCAGTCACACGCAGCTGAACGTCAGCAGCGCGGCGTTCGCGAACGGAGCGGGGCAGTCGTCGGGCATCGGTGACGTCAGCATTGGCCTCAAGTGGCGCCTGCTCGACAACAGCCCGATCCTCGGTGACTTCGCGCTCCTCCCCGCGGTAAAATTCGCCAACGGCTCACCCTCGAGTGGCACCGGGAGTGGAACGCGCGACCTGGGCCTGACCGCCATTGCGAGCTACGACATCCGCGGCGTCGCCATGGACCTGAACGCGACATACACGCGTGTCGGGTCGACCACCTCCACACCAGTGAGCAGCGCGGCGCTCTGGACCGCATCCTTCGGATTTCCCGTCGCTGGACAATTGAGCTGGGTGGCAGAGCTCTTCGGATTTCCCACGATCGACGGCTCGGGATCACCGTCGAGCGCCGCGTTCCTCACAGGACCAACCGTTCTCCTCAGCCCCGCCTTCAATCTCGACCTCGGCATCATCACGCCGATCCGCGGCGAACTGCGCAATGCCCTCTACGCAGGGCTGGTGTGGAACATGGGATCTCCATTCACGCACGCGCCTCGCCAGTGACCAGTCAAAGGCCGGTGCCTGACGCAATGGAGCCGACTGCGAAGCCGGCTGTCGCCTCCTGACAATGCTCCCTGGTGTTTTCGAACGGGCGTGGGCTCGGCGGCTGGCGACACGACCGCTGCGCCGAAGAATACGGCTGCTCCCCGCGAGCGCCGCCGTCGCGCTCCTCGGCATCTCCATCCTGAGCCTCGGATTCGGCCTCCTCAATCCGCGCAGTCTTTCGCGAATCCGGAGCGACGACTATCCGGCACTCGAAGAGGCGCGGGACCGTCGTGAGACAGTGGTCGCGCTGCAGACGTCGCTCCGGAACGCGGTGATCACGCGTGACTCGGGTCGCCTCGCCGACGCCGACTCGCTGCGCGACGTCTTTCACCGGTCCGCGCAGCAGACGCTCGAGCGCAATCCCGTCGATGCGTCGACGCTGGCGTCGCTGCGATCGTTCGACGCGTACTACCCGGTCGCCCGCAGCGCGAGCCGCGCGATGATATCGGGTACCGGTAGCGAGGGCTCCGCCGCCATGGCCGGCCGGACGGCTTCGTCCTACACGCAACTCCGCATGGCGACACAGCACAACATCGCCGTGGACGACGCCGCCATCGACGATGCCTTCCGCTCCGCGAGGCTCCTGCAGATCGGCGCGACGTTCGGTGTCGCCGTGATCGCCCTCGTCGCCGTGCTGTTACTGTGGAGCCTCGGTGCGGCGACGATCCGCTCCGTCACGGCTCCGATCGAGGAGGCCGCCCTGATTGCGCAGCGCATCGCGCGCGGCGACCTGTCGGCAACGATTCCCTCCAGCGCTGACGATGAGATCGGCCACCTGCTCGCTGCGATGTCGGCCATGGTGGCGTACCTGAGCGAGATGGCCGACATGGCGGAGGCGGTGGCGATCGGCACGCTCTCGATGGATTACACGCCCCGATCGGAGGGCGATCGCTTCGGCATCGCCCTCGGCCGGATGATCGAATACCTCCACGACATGTCAACAGTCGCGGCGCGTCTCGCGGACGGCGACCTCACCGTGAAGGTGCAGCCGAGGTCGAACGATGACGCGTTCGGGCAGACGTTTGCCGCCACCGTCGAGCAGTTTCGCGTCCTCATCAGCGAGATCCGCGACGCCGCTGGCATCATCGCAACGTCGTCCGCGCAGATGCACGCCTCCGCAGAGAGTCTCTCTGCCACGTCGGGCGAAGGCGCGGAGGAGATTCGTCAGGCGGTTGCGCGCCTCGGGCAGATGGGCACCACGGTACGGGATGGCGCGGAGCGCAGTCGTGCGATGGGCCGCCAGGCGGTGGAGAGCGCCGCGCGCAGCCAGGAGGGGGCGATGATCGTACAGGGAGCGATCACGTCGACCCGCGAGATCTTCGAGCACACGGCGGTCATCGACGGTATTGCGCGGCAGACGCACCTGCTCGCACTCAACGCGGCCATCGAGGCGGCGCGCGCCGGTGAGCATGGTCGCGGGTTTCAAGTGGTGGCCGAGGAGGTGCGAAAGCTCGCGACTGACGCGCAGGTCACGGCGAAGGAGATCGGCCGGTTGAGCGCGGAGAGCCAGTCGCAGAGCGAGCGCTCGCAGCAGATCCTGGGCGGCTTGGCGACGAGCATCAACGGCACCGCGGCCCTCGTGCAGGAGATGGCGGCTGCGTCGAGCGCGCAGGCGAGTGGTCTCACGGACGTGGAGGCCGCCATGGTGCGCGTCGATGAAACGACGCGGTCGAATGCGGCCATGGCGCAGGAGTTTGCCGCGACCTCGCAGGAGTTGACGGCGCAGGCGGAGCGGCTGGATACCCTGGTGCGACGCTTTCGTGTGGATGATTCCGCAGGCTCGCGTGCGGTGCCGCGACGCATTGGTTCAACGGGTCCGACGGCCTGATCGCGCGGCTCAGCCGCGCGTGACGCGGGGGCGCGAGCCGGTACTGCGGCGTTCGGGCTCGAGTGGCACGACTTCGGTCGCGCTGGAACAACGGTCCTGAAAGCCGAGTGGTCGGTCGGCCTGTTCAGCGAAGGGAATCCGCCCAAACGTTCGTCCCTGCTGCGTCACACGCTTCGGTACGTCCGGATGTGGCGTGGGCATTCCGCCCAGATCCTCATGCATGCAAGCCTCCACCGGTTTGACTCCGACCGGAAAGCAACGCGCATACCACGAACGTGTATGTGATGCGGGTCACCTCACGGTGAAATCGCCACGATTTCCGCGATGGCGCGACGTAGCAGCGCCGCCGCGGCGTCGACCGTGTCGGCGCTCTCAGGCTCGGCCTCGGCGTCCAGGAGCGCGCGCTCGGCGAGGCCGGCAATCGCATCCTCGTCGAGGCCGCCGGCCATGGCTTCCTCCTCGACGGATGTGTAGACGCGATACGGCCGTGGCGACACGCCGCCGAGTACCAGCCGTACGTCTCCGTCGACGCGGCGAACTGCGGCCAGGCTGATCGGCGATGCGCCCGAATCGGCGCCCGCTCCAGTGAAGAGGCGCTGGAATCCTCCCGCCGCGACCGATGGCAGCGTTGCCGTCACCACGCGCAGGTCCAAGGGCAGGCCGCTGGCCACGTTCGAATCAGTGAGCGCGAAGAATTCTTCCGCAGGCATCGCGCGGGTGACGTTTGGTCCCGCGACCTCGAACTCGGCTTCCAGTGCGACCATCGCAACCGCGACGGCCGATGGATTTGCCCGACGACACGGACCACCGTCGATGATGGAATGCAGTGCTCTGCCGGGTGCGCGAGCCGCGCATGTGTCGATTCCGCTGATGGCGCACCACATGCTGTCGGCCGTTCGGACGCAGGCGGTCATGCGGCCAAGGCAATCAGAAAGCGTGATTTGCGCGTCGGCCATCGCCGGCTCGTGCTCGCAGGCAGCGGCGAGCAACGGGTATGGCGAAGTCGCCAGGGCCTGGGCGATGTGCACGAGCCGAGCGGACCCGGCGACGCGCATTCGGTCTCCGTCGCTCGAGGTGATGAGTGACCTGGAGGAGTTATCGATGAGGTCCATCATCTCTCGGAGCGCGGGGTGATGGACAGCTTAGCCCCTGACAGATCCATCGGCCAGCACCGACACGCGCGAGGCGCCTTGCGTACAGCGGAAGCGCCCGGCGATAGTCTGCGCGCAGGTCAGTTGGCGCGGTGGCGGTATGCCGAGACGTTCGACTACGTGAAGCGCATCCGTGCGAACCGGGACACGCTCGCGCCGCGCTGAACCGAACGTGGCGGGCTTCGTGCGGATATATCCGTCATGATGCTGCTCACGACACCCGCCGGATCGCCACCCACCTCATTGCGCGACCGCTTCCTGGGAGGGCAGGCGTTCGAGGACATGCTGGCCGGCGCGCAGAAGAACGCCGAGCTCTGGGCCGCGGTGTGGCGACGCGCGGAGATCCCCGCTGCGTACGTCGCCCGCGTCGACGCGTTGCCGGGCCCGTGGCACCTGCTGGCGTTGAGTGCGGACTGGTGTGGCGACGCGGTGAATACGCTGCCAGCCATTGTGCGACTCGCGGCGCTGTCGTCGAACACGGACCTGCGAATCCTGGAGCGCGACGCGAACCTCGACCTCATGGACGCGCACCTGACCGGCACGTCGCGATCCATCCCCGCGGTGATCGTGCTCGACGCCGACTATGTCGAGCGCGGATGGTGGGGACCGCGGCCCGACGAGCTGCAGCGGTGGGTGCTCAACGAGGGGCAGGCCCTTGAGAAATCGGAGCGATACAAGCACGTCCGCGGGTGGTATGCGCGCGATCGCGCGCGCACCACGCTCGAGGACATCGTGTCGCTGATGGAGCGCGCGGCGGCGGGTGACTCAGCAGCCGCGCCGATTCCCGCCTAGTGTTCGGCGGCGCTGGTGGTGCCAGCCGCGTGGAAGCGGACGTCGTTCGGCGACTTGTAGGTGGTCTTGTGCACGTACCACGCGCCGCCCGCGGATGCGGCCGCCAGCATGACGACGAAGAAGGCGAAGCCCCATCCTTCCTGCTTGAAGGGGATGTGCTTGCCTGCGTTGGGGTTCGTTGACTCAACCTGCATTGCACGCTCCGTTCGGGATCTCGACGGGCGAAAGGTAAGCGCGCGGCGCGGATGACGACAGGCGCCGAGGGTTCGGTTCCTGCAGCGTGGCGGTCGGCTTTCCATTCAATCCGTTGGAGGACGCGTGACGACACTCGAGGAAATTCCCCGCCGGCTGCTCGGTCAAACTGGCGAGATGGTCTCTGCCCTCGGCATGGGCGGCTATCACCTCGGCATGGTCGGCACCGAGCGTGCGGCGATCTCGCTCATGCACCAGGCGATCGACGCGGGGATCCGCTTCATGGACAATGCGTGGGAATACCATGACGGCGTGAGCGAAATCCGCATGGGGAAGGCGCTCGCGAAGGGATGGCGGGAAAAGGTCTTCCTGATGACCAAGGTCTGCACCCACGGGCGCGATGCGAAGGTCGCCATGCGGCAGCTCGAGGAGTCGCTCCGGCGACTCAAGACCGACCACCTCGACCTGTGGCAGGTGCATGAGGTGGCGTACCAGGGCGATCCGGCGCGCCACTTCGCGAGGGGAGGCGTGATCGAGGCGCTCGACAGGGCGAAGCAGAAGGGACTGGTGCGCTTCGTCGGATTCACGGGACACAAGGAGCCGTCGCTTCACCTCGAGATGCTGTCACACGGCTATCCGTTCGACACGTGCCAGATGCCGCTCAACGTGTTCGACGCGACCTTCCGCAGCTTCGAGCAGCACGTGCTTCCCGAGCTCGCGCGCCAGGGCATCGCGGCGATCGGCATGAAGAGCATGTGTGGCGAAGGCACTCCGGTGAGCAAGCGCGCCGTGAGTGCAAAGGATGCGCTGCGCTATGCCATGAGCTTGCCGGTAGCGGTCACGGTGAGCGGGATCGACTCGGCGAAGGTGCTGCGGCAGAACGCGAGTGTCGCACGGGGTTTTGTGCCGCTTTCAGCGAGCGCGATGGATCAACTGCGTAAACAGGCAGTTTCGCATGCTGTGGACGGGCGTTTCGAGCTTTGCAAGACGTCAGCGAAGCATGAAGGGGACGTCGGCCGGAAACAGCACGGATTTCCGTTGCAGGCGGAGATGGCGGGCTGACCGAGTTCATTGAAAGCGATGCATTCACAGTTCGTCATCCCCGCGAGAGCGGGGAGTCAGAGCTGGACTTGAGTCAGCTATGGACTTCCGCGAACGCCGGAATGATGAACGTCGCAGCAACGGGGTCTCGTCCTGACGAGCGGACCCTTTCGTTGTGAGAGGTGACTTGCACCACGCATCGCGCGTCTCGTAAGCGATGCAACGATTCCTGATTCTGCTTACGGGGTTCGCGGCGCTCCTCACGTCCGGATGCGCGCGTCAGGTGTACTCGGCGCCTGCGCCAGTGTCTGCGGCGCCAGCGCCTCGCGTGGTGTTGGCGGGCTCGACAACCGCGGCCATGGGGGCGGCCAGCGTGTCGAGCATGGAAGCCGTCGACTACCTGCTCGCACGGGGCATCATGCTTCCGGTGGCTGGCGTGACGACGAGCCGACTCCAGGACACGTTCGACGAGGGCCGCGACGCGGGCCGCTCACATCGCGCGCTGGACATTCTCGCGCCGCGGGGCACGCCCATCCTCTCCGCCGACAGCGGACGGATCCTGCGCATCAGCGTCAGCTCGCTCGGCGGCAACACGATCTACGCGACAGACCCGCTCGGTCGCATCGTGTATTACTATGCGCATCTCGACGCGTACCAGCCGGGCCTCACTCAGGGCGCCGCGGTGGCGCGTGGCGATACGCTGGGCTTCGTCGGCACTACGGGCAACGCGCCCAAGGACACGCCGCACCTGCACTTCCAGGTCATGCGCATGCCGCGTGACGGGAAGTACTGGGACGGCGAGCCGATCAATCCCTATCCTCTTCTTCTGCTCACGCACGAGTCAGCTCGGCAATGACCATCACGTCGAAGGAACGCGCCGAGCTGCGCGCGGAAGCGCATCACCTGTCCCCGATGGTTCACATTGGGCATCAGGGGCTCACGGACACGCTCTTCCAGGCCATCGACGACGCGCTGCGCACGCACGAGCTGGTGAAGGTCGCGCTCGTGAAGGCCGCCGACGTCAAGGCCCAGGACGCCTCGCACGCACTCGCGGAGAAGCTCGGTGCCGACGTGGTGCAGGCGATCGGGCGGACATGCACGCTCTATCGACACAATCCGGACCTCAAGCGCAAGCCGGGGGCGCTGCCGCCGTGGAGATAGGAGGGTAGCCTGAGTCCGCGCTCCGTCCACGCATGAACGTCGCGGCGATCGTCGTTGGACTGATCTGCGGCGGATTCGTTGTCTACGGGGCGAAAGCGACGTACGACACCTGGCGGCTCATGCGATCTGGGCTGCAGCGCCCGGTGCGCGAGTACGACATGCACACCGTCGCGCGGTATTTTCGGGATAGCGCTGCGGCAACGCGAGCACTTCCGGATCGCGAGTGGGCCGACCTTGACATGGACGACGTTTTTCGAGGCATCGACCGCACGGCGAGTTGGCCAGGCCAGCATTTGCTCTACGCGCGATTGCGCTCGGAGTCCCTGTCGTTCAACGACCTCCGGCAGTTCGAAGAAGCGGTCGCGCTCCTGTCAGTCGACGTGGTATTGCGCGCACGCATTCAGCGCACCCTCGAGCGCCTGAAGCATCCTGCCGCGTCAACGCTTCCCGCCTTGTTTGGTGGCGCACTGCCGGCCATTACGCCCGCGGCAAGATTCATCCCGCTGCTCACGCTCGTGTCGATCGCGACGCTCGTCGCCGTCGCGTGGCACCCTCCGCTCGTGCTGGCAGTGGTCGCCATGGTCATCGTGAACTTCGCCGTGCGCGTTTCCGTGCAGCCCCGCCTGGAGCCGTTCCTGCCCGCCGTCCGTTCGCTGGACACAATGCTCCGAACCGCCACGCTGCTTGCGGAAATCGACGTACGCCAGCTCGCCCCCACCACGGGTGCGCTCCACCCGCAGGGTGCGCGCCTCGACTGGATCGGCAGGGCAACACGGTGGCTCTCGTTCGAACCCACCGGCAACATCTTGCGGGATTCGATCTACATCTACGTGAACCTGCTCTTCCTGCTCGACGTGAGTGCCTTGCGTGGAGCGCCGAGGAACTGCGAGCACGGAGTGCGACGATTCGCGCCGTCTATGAAGCACTCGGTACACTCGACGTGATGTGTTCCGTGGCGGTTCTGCGGGGGGAGGCACGCCAGTGGTGCCGGCCTGTGTTCCTCCCCGGGCGGGCGCGAACGCTGGATGCGCACGCGATCACTCACCCGCTGATGGGCGATGCCGTACCGAACTCCATTCGGATCGATGGACGCAACATCGTCCTCACGGGCTCGAACATGTCCGGCAAGTCGACGTTCATACGCACGCTCGGAGTGAATGCCGTGCTCGCGCGAACGATCCACACCGTATTTGCCGGAGACTGGCGCGCGCCACTTCTGGCAGTGCGTTCGTCCATTGCGCGCGCGGACAGCCTGCTGGACGGCACGAGCTACTATCGGGCCGAGGTGGACGCGATCGGGGCGTTTTTCCGCTCGGCGGAAGGCGATCAGCGCCTCATCCTCATCGACGAGCTGTTCCGCGGAACCAACTCCATCGAGCGTATCGCTGCGGCGCAGGCGGTGCTCGCCGAGCTCGATCGTGGCGACAGCGTCGTCGTCATCGCCACCCACGACGTGGAGTTGCTGGCGTTGTTGCCGACGTACGCGTCGTTTCACTTCCGCGAGGAAGTGCGGGAGGGGGCGCTGACGTTCGACTACCGCCTGCACGATGGCCCGTGCTCAACTCGCAACGCGCTGGCAATCCTGGAGTTGGCGGGATATCCTGCTGCGGTGGTGCAGCGGGCGCGGCAGACAGCGGCCTCGCTCGAAAGGAGGGTGGCGGAACAGCCGAGCGGCGACAAGGAACAGCCGAGCGGCGACAAGGAACAGCCGAGTGGCGAGCAAGAAGCCAACCGAGAGCTGGAGCCGCGAGCTGAGCCTGAGCCTGAGCTTCGAGCTGAAGCGTGAGCTTGGAGATGAAGCCTGAGCTTGGAGCTGAAGCCTGAGCTTCGAGCTCGAGCCTGAGCTTGTGCTCCCAGCTCGAGCTCAGGCTCACCGCTCGAGCTCCGAGCTTCCGCTCATGCTCGCCGCTCGGCAGTTCTGAAGAATGGCTTTCTCCGGTTGTCGCCATGATGATTCGGATTATCTTGGATCGACGCCCATCCCGCCGTACCATCCGAGGCGAATCAATGCCCTACATCATTACCGAAGCCTGCATTAATACCAAGGACAAGGCGTGCGTCGACGTCTGTCCTGTGGACTGCATCTACGAGGGTGAGAACCAGCTCTTCATTCACCCCGACGAATGCATCGATTGCGGCGCATGCGAGCCGGAGTGCCCCGTCACCGCGATCTTCCCGGAAGAGGACGTGCCGGCGCAGATGAAGGAGTACATCCAGCTCAATCGCGACGTGTTCAAGAGTGACAATCCACCCGGCCGGCCCACCCGCTAGCCGCC
>JBBQFW010000056.1:0-16710 GCA_038322445.1 Gemmatimonadales bacterium | reverse complement strand
AGAAGTTCTTCCTCGAGGTGCACCGCACCGAGGATCCGTCTCACGCCGTCGAAGCGTCGTACTAGTGCCTACCCGCAGTCGCGGGCTGATTGATGCGTGACAACGACAATCTGGGCCCAGAAGCGTCGCGGGAAACGTGCGAGGGCGTCTGGCCTTATGTTGGGGTAGGTTGCATCAGCGCCATTGCCGGCTTGGCCGGCGGCGGCATGATTGCGGTGCTGGTCGCAAAGATCGTTGGCGGTATCACACGCTGCGGGGCAGACGCTGAAACCGGCGCGCCCTGCGATTGGAGCAGCTATTGGACGTGGGGGGCGCGTATTGGCGTCGTGCTCGTGCCGGCTATCGTGCTCTGGCGCATGCGGAAAGTGCGCCGCGTTGCTCGTAACCCAGAGTGAGAGGATCGTGTAGTGGCTCGCGTTGATGTGATCATGCCCCAGATGGGCGAATCGATTGTGGAAGGCACGCTGTCGAAGTGGTTGAAGCAGGTCGGCGACGAGGTCAAGCGCGACGAGCCGATCTTCGAGATCAGCACCGACAAAGTCGACGCCGAGATCCCGGCGCCCGCCGCGGGTGTGCTGGCGGAAGTGATCGTGAAGGAGGGTGAGACCGTCGCCGTGCAGACGGTGGTGGCGCGGATCGAGACGGAAAAGGGCGCCGCTATCGCGCCCGCTGCGATCGCGTCGGCGCCGGCCGCGGCCACGGGGGCCCTCCCCATAGTGGAAGCTGCCACCAGCGCTGCTCCCACCACGCATCATTCCGCTGCAGCGCCCACCGCCACACCGCAGGCCGGTGCGTCGAATGGGTTGGAGGACCGGCTTCGCACCAGGTCCTCACCGCTCGTTCGGAAGATCGCCGCGGAGCATGGTGTCGAGATTGCCGCCATGCAGGGCAGCGGCATCCAGGGCCGCGTCACGAAGCGCGATATCGAGTCGTATCTCGCCTCGCCCGCGTCGGCGCGCCCATCGATGCACGCGCCCGCTGGCGTCGCGTCGCACGGTCCGGTGCCGCAACCGTGGCCTGGCGACGCCGTCGAGAACATGTCGAAGATTCGCGCGCTCACCAGCGAGCACATGGTTGCGTCGCGGCACACCAACGCGCACGTGACCACATTTTTCGAGATCGACCTCACCCGCATCGCGCGGATCCGGCAGCGCACGCGGTCCGCATTCGAGGCGCAGCACGGCCGGAAGCTCACATTCCTGCCGTTCATCATCAAGATCGTCGTCGACGCGCTGCAGCGGTTCCCCGTCCTCAATGCGGCGGTGGCCGGCTCGCAGATCATCCATCGCAAGCAGTACAACATCGGCATTGCGGTCGCACTCGATTGGGGACTCATCGTTCCCGTGATCAAGAACGCCGACCGCCTGTCGCTCTCGGGCCTGACCGGCGCGCTGACTGATCTCGCCGACCGGGCGCGCACCAAGCGACTGAAGCCGGACGAGGTACAGCAGGCGACGTTCACGATCACGAACCCGGGTGTATTCGGCTCGCTGTCGGGCACGCCGATCATTCCGCTCGGCACGTCTGCCATCCTCTGCCTCGGGGCCATCGAGAAGAGGCCCAAGGTCATCACCGGCGCCGATGGCGAGGATACGATCGCCATCCGCACCTGTGCATATTTCTCGCTGTCGTTCGATCATCGCATCGTGGACGGATCCGATGCCGACCGGTTCATGGCGGCCGTGAAGAGCGGCCTCGAATCATTCCCCGACAGCGCCGTCTGACATGCCGCGTTGCCTCACGATCCAGCGCACGCTCGTCACCCCTCCCGACCGAGGCAAGTTTTCCGAGCGCCTCAAGCGGAAGCGTGACTACTACGCTTCGGCAGGCTGTCGCTATTGGGTGTTCGAGGAGACCGGCCTGCGCGGCGCATTTCTCGAGTTCTGTGAAGCCCCCGATGCCGATACCCTGGCGCGCGCGCACGCCGCCGCGCCCGAGCGCGTGCTCGATCCTGCCCGCATCTACCACGAAGTGGAGTTGCCGTAATATGCCGACCCGCACCATCTCGCTCGACGGACGCGCCTGGCGCGTCATGCCGTCTGGAAAGGTCACGCAGTATGACCGCGATGAGTTCGCACTGCTCTTCGTGGCCGGTTCCGGCAAGGACCGTGAGGTGCGCGTCACGCGATACTCACCGCAGGGCACACGGTCGCGCGAGTCCGCGCTCGTCGAGTTGAGTGACACGGAACTGGCGCGGCTCTTCGTCCAGTCCCAACCAAGCGAGATGTCCCCAGAGGCCGGCTACGCACCGTGACGGGTCCGGCCGCACCGCCGTACGTCGACCTGCACATGCATTCCACTGCGTCTGACGGGTCGCGCAGTCCTCGTGACGTCGTGCAGGCGGCGAAGAATGCCGGACTTGTCGCCATCGCCCTCACGGACCATGATACCGTGGGCGGCCTCGCCGAGGCGCAGGCGGCCGGACTGGAGCTGGGGGTGCGCGTGGTGAATGGCATCGAGCTCAGTGCGGTGGAAGGCGAGGCCGAGACCCACATGCTTGGTCTCCATCTTGGCGACACGCTCGTCATCGAGCGCGAACTGGGCGCTCTGCGCGACATGCGCGAACGACGGGGGCAGCAGATCGTCGACAAGCTCAGCGCCCTCGGTGTGATGGTGACCTTCGATGACGTGCTCGCACAGTCGGGCGGCGGCGCCGTGGGTCGTCCGCACGTCGCCCGCGCGCTCGTCGCGGACGGCTGGGCGACGGATGTCCGCGATGCCTTCGACCGCTACCTGGGCGCCGGGAAGCCGGCGTACGTCGCCAAGGATCAGCTGGGCATGGCGGCGGCCATCGCCATCATCCACGCCGCGGGCGGCCTGGCGGTGCTCGCGCATCCCGGGCCCGCCGGAACGCGCGAACGCCTCACCGCCCTTGCCGAACTCGGCCTCGATGGCGTGGAAGTCCGGCACCCGGGACATTCGCCGAGCGACACCAATCGCCTCGGCGCCCTTGCGTCGCAACTCGGGCTGCTCATGAGCGGCGGATCCGATTGGCACGGTGCGGCGGATGGACCGCGCACGATCGGCATGATGCACGTGCCCTTCGAGTGGCTCGCGCTACAGGACTCGCACCTCGCCGCGCCACGCCGCGCGCCCGCCGCATGACCGACCTCATCGGCCGCGTCGCCCTTGTGACCGGGGCCGGTCGTCGTGTCGGCCGCGCCATCGCGGTGGCCCTCGGCGCCCAGGGCATGCGTGTGGCCGTGCACTACAACGAGTCGGTCGACGGCGCCCGTGATACCGCCAGCATCATCGAGGACGCCGGCGGCTCGGCCGCACTCGTCCGTGCCGACCTTTCGCAGGTCACGGCATGCGAACAACTCATCGATGCGCTCGTCCTCGAGCATGGTGAGGTGCACACGCTGGTCAATTCGGCGGCGATGATGCTGCGCACCCCGGTCGGCTCCGTCACCGAGCACGATTGGGAGTCCATGTTCTCCCTCAACGTCCGGGCGCCGTTCTTCCTCGCGCAGCACGCGGCCCCCGCGCTGGCCCTGGTGAAGGGGAACATCGTGAACATCGCGGATCTTGCGGCGTTCGAGACGTGGGCGGGATATGTGCCGCATGGGATGACCAAGGCAGCCGTGGTGCAGATGACGCGTGCGCTGGCGCATGCATTGGCGCCGGACGTGCGCGTGAATGGTGTCGCACCGGGGGTCGTTCTCCTCCCCGACGGATTCAACCCGGACGACGCGGAACACCTGCGCCGCACGACGCCGCTCCGCCGGATCGGTACACCGGACGACGTCGCGGACGCCGTCCTGTACCTCATCCGAGCGGAGTTCGTGACGGGTGAGGTGATCAAGGTCGATGGCGGACGGCACGTCCGGCGCTGAGCGCGCGGGGCCCGTCGCCCGCCTTCCGCTCGAGTTCGGCCAGGTCATCGTCGTGGGGGGCGGCTGCTACGGCAGCTATTACGTGCATCAACTTGCGCGTGCTGCCGCCGCTGGCGCCGTCACGTGGTCTCGCCTGATCGTAGTGGATCGCGATCCAGCCTGTGCAGTCGCGCTGCTGCCGGCGATCGAGCGGCCACCTGCGATGCATGTCGAGGTGGCGACCTGGGATGCCTACTTCGCGCGCATGCTGGGCGAGGCAAGTGAACGGCCGGAGACCAGCGCGCGCGACGCCATCGTTCCATCACCGCTCATGCCGCATCTCATGGCGGAGTGGCTCGTGCGGCGGGCGCAGGAGCGGTGGCCGGCGCGTGCCGTCGCCGTGGCGCCACTCGCTGCGGCACCCGCGGTGCCGTGGCAGATGACGGGCGCGGATCACACGCAGTTCGTGAGCTTCGCCGAGTGGATCTGCCCGATCAACTGCATCGAGCCCGTGCGCTGCCCGGCGACGAAAGGGGCGCGATCCTGGAGCCTGCCCGTCGCCCTCGAGGCATACGTAACCGACGAGGCACGCGCAGGACGCCCCATCGAAGGCCCATTCGTCTTCCACTGTTCGCATCGCGCGTACGGCGTCGGGATGATCGACGTCAGCCCGGTCCTCGCCGCCGACGCCGCGATTGCCGCGCGCGGTGCGCGCGGAGCGGCATCGTTTCTGGTCGGCACCGCGAGCCATTGCCACGGCGCATTGCAGCGCATCGAGGTCGGCCCAGCGCGCACCCACCGGCCGGAGTAGCGTCGGGTGGCCGTTTCCATCGGCCGCGAACCTCTCGGTTCCCCGGCGGACTACTACCTGTGAGATTGTATGATTGGCTGCGCGTCGCCCTAACCAGGACCGGATCATTTTGGCCACAGTCGCGGATTACGAGGTCGTCATCGTCGGGGCAGGGCCTGCGGGCATGTGCGCGGCCCTCTATACCGGCCGTTCCATGCTCAAGACGGTCGTGCTGGAGCGGGGCATTCCCGGCGGCGAGTTGTTGAACACGGAAAAGCTCGACGACTGGATCGGCGAGAAGTCGATCCTCGGGTGGGAGCTGGCCAAGAAGTTCGAGGACCACTCGCGGGAATTCGGCGCCGAGTTCGTCACGGCGAACGTCACGTGCGTGACGCGGATGCCGGACGGTATCTTCGAAACCACCACCGACGACGGAAGCAAATACCGCTCACCGGCGGTTATCATCACGGCAGGCGGCACGCCGGTCAAGCTCGGCGTACCCGGTGAGGTGGAGTTCGCGGGGAAGGGCGTGTCGTACTGCGCCATCTGCGACGGCGCCTTCTTCAAGACGCACACGATTGCCGTGATCGGCGGGGGCGACGCCGCCGTCGAGGAGGCGGACTTCCTCACGCGCTATGCCGACAAGGTGTACGTCGTGCATCGCCGGGACAGATTTCGCGCGTCGCGCATCCTGCAGGAGCGCCTGTTCGCGAATCCCAAGATTCAGGTCATCTGGAATTGCGTCGTCGAGGAAGTGCTGGGTGACGAGCAGGGGCTCATGAATGGGCTCCGCCTCAGGGACGTTGTCACCGATGAGGTCCGGATGCTCGAAGCCACCGGCTGCTTCGTGTTTGTCGGCTTCCGGCCGAATACCGGCATCATCGATGGACACTTTGATCACGACGACATGGGGTACGTGAAGACGGACACCATCATGCAGACGTCCATTCCGGGGCTATTCGCGGCGGGTGACCTGCGCTCGCAGCTCACCCGGCAGGTCACGACGGCGGTCGGGGACGCCACCACGGCGGCGATCGCCGTCGAGAAGTACCTCAAGTCTCGCACGGAAGGCAGCACGGTCGTGCCCGAGGGAACCGGCGGCTACGCGATATGAGGATCGAGAGCCGGACGGTCGGCGCGTTCGCGGAGAATTGCTATCTCGTCATCGATGACGAGACCGGCCGCGCAGTGCTGATCGATCCCGGCGATGAAGGGAGCCGCATCGTCGAGATGGTGGCGCAGTCAGGCGCCGGCCTCGACGCCATCTGGCTCACGCACGCGCATCTCGATCACATCGGCGCGATCAACACGGTAAGGGCGCGGTATCCGGTTCCCGTCCACCTGCACCCGCTCGACCTGCCGTTCTACGATCGACTCTCGGCGCACGCATCCAGGATGTACGGACTGCCCTGGGACCAGCCCGAGGCTATTCCGGTGCCGATGGCCGAAGGCGACGTCATGCGATGCGGCGGCTTGCAGTTCACAGTGATGCATGTGCCCGGACACGCGCCGGGGCAGGTGAGCTTCAACGGGCACGACGTCGCGCTTGCGGGCGACCTGCTTTTCGCCGGCAGCATCGGTCGGACGGACCTTCCGCTCTCCGACCCCTACGCGATGGACGCATCCCTCGAGCGATTTGCGTCGCTTCCAGCATCGACGGTGGTGTACCCCGGGCATGGGCCGGCCACGACGATCGGCAAGGAGATCGAGACGAATCCGTTTCTCTCCGGTCGTGCCCGGACTGTGAAGCGATGACCGCGGGTCGGCGGTATGCGCCGGTGATCTCGATGAATCTGCTCGCCGCGTGGATCGCCGTGGCCGTGTTCATTGCCGCCGTTGTCGCGCCCGCGGCGTTCGCGGTGCTGCCCACTCGCACGCTCGCGGGCGCGATGGTCGGGCAGGTGCTCCCCGTACTGTTCTGGAGCGGGATCGTTGTCGGCGCCGCCGTGATCGTACTACACGCGACGTTCGCCCGCGTCGCTGCCATTGGCGGCCTGGTGCTGCTCGCCGGTAACGCGGTCGCGTTGACGATCGAGCACCGGCTGCACGCGCTGCTGGTGTCCCTCGGCGGTCCGATCGACTCCATCGCGATCTCCGATCCGCGTCGCATCGCATTCGGTCGCATGCATGGATTGAGTGTGCTCTGCATGGCGGTCGGATTGGTCGGCGCCAGCGTCGCGCTGATCGTGCTCCTGCGACAGGCCCTCGGTGAACACCCTGCCGCAACACCCCCTCTTTCGTAGACTACGACGCCGTGCGCTGGTGCTGGCGTCTCCCCACTCCCGAAGATCAATGACCGCCTCGACGCGCACAGAGAAGGATCCGCTCGGCCCCAAGGAAGTCCCCGTCGACGCACTGTACGGCGTACAGACCGTCCGGGCGAAAGAGAATTTCCCCATCAGTGGACTGGCGCCGCTCTGGCCATTCGTGATGGCGCAGGTGTGGATCAAGAAAGCCGCAGCCCAGACGCACAAGGAAACCGGGCGCATCGACGCGAAGCTCGCGGACGCGATCATTGCGGCGGCCGACGAAGTGCTCGACCGCAAGCACGACCAGCAGTTCATCGTCGATCCGTACCAGGCGGGTGCGGGCACATCGCACAACATGAACGTGAACGAGGTGCTGGCGAATCGCGCGAATGAGCTGCTCGGCGGAACGCGCGGGACGTATACACCGGTGCATCCCAACGACCACGTGAACATGGCGCAGAGTACCAACGACACCATCCCAACCAACATTCGGCTTGCGTGTCTCTCGCAGCTGGATGGATTCGTCGTGGCGTTCGAGGGCCTGCGTGACAGCCTCGCCGCGAAGGGGCGCGAGTTCGACCACATCGTGAAGGCCGGCCGCACGCACCTCCAGGACGCGATGCCGATTCGCCTCGGCCAGGAGTTTGCGGCGTACGCCGGTTCACTCGACCGGGGCATTCGACGCGTATCACAGGCGGCCGATTACCTGCGCGACCTCGGCATTGGCGGCAGTGCGGTGGGCACCGGTGTCACCGTGGAGAAGGAGTATCCGGCGCTCACCGTGGCGAACCTGGAGAAGATCTCCGGCCTCGACCTGCGGGTGGGGACGGACCGTATCCAGCTCATGCAGAGCATGGGCGACGTGGCTGCCTTCAGCGCCGCCATGCGCGTGCTCGCGATTGACCTGAGCAAGATCGCGAGTGACCTGCGCATCATGGTGATGGGCCCGCGCACCGGCATCGACGAGATCAAGCTCCCCGCCGTGCAGCCAGGGTCGTCGATCATGCCCGGGAAGATCAACCCGTCCATTCCGGAGATGGTGAACCAGGTCTGTTTCCAGGTGATGGGCCTCGACACCACCGTTGGGATCGCATCGGAGCACGGCCAGCTCGAGCTCAATGTGATGATGCCCGTGATCGCGTTCAATGTGCTGCTGGCCATGCGAATCCTCACGAACACGGCGACGATCTTCAACGAGAAGTGCGTCAGCGGCATCGAGGCGCACGAGGACATGTGCGCCTACTGGGTCGAGCGTTCGGCGGCGCTCGCAACGGCGCTCATGCCACACATCGGATACGCGCGCGCGGCAGAGCTCAGCAAGCAGTCGGTGAAGGAAGGCATCCTCGTGCGCGACATGGTGAAGCGCGACCAGTTGCTGCCGGCGGACGAGATCGACGATGTCCTCGACCTCCGGAAGATGACCGAGATCGGCGTGCCGGGCGGCAAGCACGGCATGGTCGCAGGCGGATGATGGCACCCCGCGTGCGAATGGCCGAACACGGGCGATCGCGCTAGATTCCTCGATGTGCGCATTACTACGCAGGCAGAATACGGACTGATCTGTGCCCTCCACCTGGCGCGTCGCTCGGACGATGCGCTGGTGACGGGTCGCGACATTGCCGCCAGTGAGCGCCTGCCGGCGGACTACGTCGAGCAGATCATGCTCAAGCTGCGCCGCGCGAACATCGTCGCGAGCACGCGTGGCGCGCGCGGCGGCTATCGACTGGCTCGTGCCGCCGACCAGATTACGGTGCGCGACGTCATCTCCGCGTCGGAGCACTCCACGTTCGATATCCACTGCGTCACGCATCCCGTCGGTGAGGAGCGCTGCGCGGAGTCGCACGATTGCAGCATCCGTCCCGTCTGGGTGCTCCTGCAGCGACGCATCGACGAAGTGCTGAACAGCGTTCGGTTGAGCGACCTGCTGTTGCAGGAAGGGCAGGTTCGTGAGCGCGTGGGCCTGGAGCAGCCGGTGAGTGTCGGCGCCAGGCGTCTCGCGCTGCCCGTTCTTCAGGGCTGACGCGCCGGCGCGATGCGCCTCTTCCGCCGGTTCCGCGACAACCGCGCCATGCTGCGTCGCAGCGCAGCATATGCAGCCGCCTTGATGCAGGAGCCCTCGGCGGGTGACATCGAATGGCTCGCGCGCGACGCCACCCGGGGCGACATCGACCATGCCACCTGGGAGCTGCGCTACCTCCGTCGCGCCCTCGGCATTCTGGTTGCGCAGCGCGATGCACTCGATGATCGCACGCCCTCGGAGTCACTGCGCGCGCTGGTGCACCGGATGCACAAGGACCGCAACGTGGACGGCGGACTCGTCGAGCTGGCGGAACGACAGTTCAACGCGCGCCTCAGCGCCTATCGTGATGCCTTCACGTCGAAGGGGCAGGGCTCGCCGTCCATGCGCGTGGCGCAGAACCTCCTCGCCTTCTCGGGCGGACCCATTCGCACCGATGATCCTGCTGTCCGCCAGGGCACGGAGGTCGTGCGGCGGTACCTGCTGGAGTCCAACGCCTCGTTGCGGAAGTCCTTTGGCGACGCGACCCTCCCAGAGGATGTCGCTCCGAGCAAGGCCGCCATCGCGAGAGCCTGAACCTCGACCGCCGGTTTGCCCGGCTTCGAGCCTGATGTGGTTCCCTTTCGCTCTGGCTCAGCGAGCGGCGCAGCCTCGGCCTTTCCGCCACCAGAATCCGCTCCAGCTCCGGCTCACGCTCTGGCTCCGGCTCGTAGCTCGAGCTCCGCTGTTGGCTCCATGTTCGCCGCTCGGTAGTTCAATGCAAAACGCCCCCCGGCACGAACGCGAGAGGCGCTATAACTGCAAGATGCTCGAGGGGGGACTTGAACCCCCACGCCGGTGAAGGCACAGGCTTCTGAGACCTGCGTGTCTACCAGTTCCACCACCCGAGCGCATACCGGAACAGACGCGCAACCTAACCGGGAGCGCGCAGCCAAGTCAACGCATCGCGTTGCCGCTGCTGCGTGCGCATTCTAGGTTCCACGGCTGGTCCGCAGCGTCGCGGGCACTGCCCCATCGTGATCCATGCCGAAGTCGGACGAGAAGCCGGAAATTGAATCCATCGCCAAGAACAGGCGGGCCCGGCACGACTATACCATCCTCAATACGTACGAGGCGGGCATCGTCCTGACGGGCAGCGAGGTGAAGTCGCTGCGCGAGGGCAAGGCGAACATCTCCGACGCCTACGGCATGGTGCGGGATGGCGAGATCTACCTCATCAACCTGCACATCTCGCCCTACGAGCGGGCCAGCTATAACAACCATGAGCCGACGCGGACCCGAAAGCTGTTGTTGCACAAACGGGAAATCGGGCGTCTCATAGGAGCGATCGAACGAGAGGGCCTCACGCTCGTTCCGCTCGAGCTCTACTTCAAACACGGCATAGCCAAAGTGGCGCTGGCAATGGGCAAGGGGAAAAAGGCGCACGACAAGCGCGAAGACGCGAAGGCAAAGGACGCCGATCGCGAAATTGCCCGGGTGTTTCGCGCGCGATGATTCTCGCGCTCGCCGCCGCCTTCCAGATCGCCGCTGCCGTTCCGGGCGATTCTACCCCGCGACCCTCGGTCGTGGTCGTGAAGGATGCGTCGCGCTCCGCCAACGTGACCCTCGTCAGTGGCGCCGGCGGCCCGTTACTCCGCGCCGAGCAGCTCAAGCCGATCGTGCCCATCACGGTGTCGCACCTGACGGGCAATCGATGGATGCTCATCGTGAATGGCACCGGCATCGAGGTCAGCGACGGCGTCCGCTTCGCGCGGGTCGGCGACCAGACGTATCAGCTCGCGGCCTCCCCCGAAGTCCGAAAGGGCGCGCTCTACGTGCCGCTCCAGCTTGTCGCGGAGATTCTTCCGCGACTCGTGACGAACCTCATCTGGGACGCCGACCGGTTCGAGCTACGCGCCTTTTCGTCGGTGCAGAAGTTTGCGACACGTGAGGCGTCGCCACTGCGTCGCAGCGGCCCACCGCGCACCTCCTCGGAATCCGCGCGTGGTCCGCAGCAAGGCTCCGCAACTGCCACCAGCGCCGCCGCACTCGGCCCACTGCGGCAGCGGCGTCTCGTCGTCGTCGACGCAGGGCATGGTGGCCCGGACGGTGGAATGCATGGGAACGCGAGCGGTGGGCCCGACGTGCTGGAGAAGAGCATCACGCTCAGCGTGGCGAAGCGTGTCGGTGCGGCGCTCGGCCAGCGCGGCATCGACGTGAAATACACGCGGACCACCGACACGCTCATCGCGCTCTGGGATCGCGGTCGTATCGCGAACGATGCACATGCGGATCTGTTCGTCAGTATCCACGTGAACGCCGCGAATCCGGGCTGGAAGAATCCGAACGGCGCACGCGGCTTCGAGACGTACTTTCTTTCCGAGGCGAAGACCGAGGACGCCAGGCGCGTGGAGCGCATGGAAAACGAGGTGGTGCGCTTCGAATCGGGTCCGTCGGCACAGGGCGGCGACGCGCTCAGCTTCATCCTGACCGACATGAAGCAGAACGAGCACCTGCGCGAGGCGAACGAGCTCGCCGAGATTATCCAGCGTCGCCTGGGGCAGGTGCACCCGGGCCCCAATCGCGGCGTGAAGCAGGCGGGTTTTGCAGTGCTGGTGAAGGCATACATGCCTGCGGTGCTGGTGGAGATCGGGTATGGGACCAATGCCTCTGACGCGGCGTACATGAGCGATGCGGCCAGGATGGACGAGCTGGCGGCGGCGATCTCGGACGGTGTGGTGGAATACCTCAAGCGCTACGAACGTCGGGTCGCGACGGACGACGGCGCTGGTGGTGGAGGGCGCACTCGCCGGTGATCGGCCACCGCGGACCGCTCGCGGTGGATGTCGTCGGTCTCGCGTTCCAGAATCCCGTCGTGCTGGCGGCCGGCACGGCGGCCTATGGCCAGGAGCTCGAAGGCGTCGTGGATCTGGACGTGCTCGGTGGCCTGGTCACGAAGGCCGTGAGCCCTGAGCCCAGGACTGGCGCGCCGGCCCCGAGGGTGGCGGAATTCGACGGCGGAATGATCAACGCGGTGGGTCTCGCGAATCCCGGCGTCGCGCGCGTGACGCGCGATCACCTGCCATGGCTCGCGCACGCCCTGCCGCGTACGCGCAAGCTCGCGAACATCGTGGGCTTCACGACCGAGGAGTTCGCGGCCGTCATTGAGGAACTCGACGCATCAGTCGCGGGCGCGACGGCCGGTGCGCTCGACGGATACGAGATCAACGTGAGTTGTCCGAACGTGAAGGCGGGCGGCATGGAGTTCGGCGCCGACCACGCCGCGCTTGCCGACGTGGTGCGTCGCGCGCGGGCCGCCACGCGCCGTCCCCTTTTCGTGAAGCTGTCACCGACGCTGCCCGATATCGCGCGCACGGCTGCCGTTGCAGTGGACGCAGGCGCGGATGCGATCTCGGTGGTGAATACCATCCCGGGCCTCGTCATCGACATCGGCCGTCGACGTCCTGCGCTCGGCTTCGGTCAGGGTGGCGTGAGTGGTACGGCTCTGCGCCCGGTGGGTGTGCTGGCCACGTGGAAGATTCGGAAAGCCCTGTCGATTCCCATCCTCGGCGTCGGCGGCATCGCGACGGCCGAGGACGCGCTGCAGTACCTGATTGCGGGCGCGAGCCTGGTGGGGATCGGCACGGCGATGCTGCGCGATCCCCGCGTGCCGGAGCAGGTAGTCCGGGGCCTGGCGGCCTGGTGTGCGTCGGCTGGCGTCCAGCACATCGGGGAGATCACGGGAACGCTGGAGGTGCCGAAATGACGAGGTCGATCCCGATCGTCGCGCTGGACGTGTCGACGCGTAACGAAGCGCTCGCCATCGCTGCCGAGCTCGGGGACAGCTGCCACTTTTACAAGGTGGGGAGCGAGCTGTTTGCGGCGGAGGGTCCGTCGGTCGTGCGTGCCCTGCTCGATAGAGGGGCCGACGTCTTCCTCGATCTCAAGTTCCACGACATCCCCAACACCGTGGCCGGTGCCGTCCGCAGCGCGGCCGCGCTCGGCGTGCGTCTGCTCACGGTGCACGCGAGCGGGGGGCTTCCCATGCTTCGCGCGGCGCAGGAGGAGGCGGGGTCGCGCTGCGGCATCCTTGGGGTCACGGTGCTGACGTCGTTTGATTCGCAAACACTTGCTCGCGCCTGGGCACGGGATCGGGTGACGATTGCGGACGAGGTTCTGCGCCTGGCGGGCGACGCGCGCGATGCGGGGCTGCATGGCGTGGTGTGCAGTGGGGCGGAGTCGGGCGCGCTTTCGGCGGCGTATCCGTCGTTGGCGCTCCTGGTGCCGGGCATCCGGCTCGCGGGCGGGGATGCGCACGACCAGCAGCGGGTGGTGACGCCGGCGGCGGCACAGGCGGGGGGCGCGCGCTATCTGGTGCTGGGGCGGGCGGTGACAGCGGCGGCGGACCGGCGCGGCGCGATGGAGGGGGTGCTGGCGGAGCTGTCGGGCGGTGCTGTCGGGAGGATTGTCCCGGACCGCTGAACTCGATGTATGTTGCGGGCTTGCGTCAACTTACCGCCCCGGTTATTCTAAGTGACTTGGCCGGAAAATCTCACGTTTTGCAATGATGGTAATCGAGTGAAAGTCCGAAGCAGCGTGAAGCCGATCTGTGAGCACTGCAAGGTTGTCAAGCGCAACGGTGTGACTCGCATCATCTGCAAGCGCAATCCAAAGCACAAGCAGCGTCAGGGCTGATAGAGAATGGCTCGAATTTCTGGCATCGATCTCCCGAAGGACAAGAAGGTTGAGATCGGACTGACTTATATCTTCGGCATCGGACGCTCGTCCGCGCTCGAGATCCTGGAGAAGGCAGGCATCGACGCGTCGCTGCGTATTCGCGACCTGAGCGATGCCGACGTGAACAAGCTCCGTCAGGTGATCGAGAAGGAGTATCGTGTCGAGGGAGCGCTGCGCACGGAGGTCTCGATGAACATCAAGCGATTGATGGACATTGGGTCGTACCGTGGCACGCGTCATCGTCGCGGGCTTCCTGTTCGTGGGCAGCGTACGCACACGAATGCGCGCACGAAGAAGGGACCGCGCCGCGCGATCGCCGGCAAGAAGAAGGTAACCAAGTAAAACCATGGCGACTGGAAAGAAGACGAAGAAGGTCGTGGAGGCGGAGGGCGTGGCCCACGTCAATGCGACGTTCAACAATACGACGGTGACCATCACGGATCCGCGGGGCAATGCGATCGCGTGGGGCTCCAGCGGCAAGGCCGGCTTCAAGGGATCGAAGAAGAGCACCCCGTTCGCTGCGACAGTCGCGGCCGAGCAGTGCGCGCGGGAGGCGTTGACGGCTGGTGTGAAGCGTGTGCACGTGCGTGTGCAGGGCCCGGGCAGTGGCCGTGAGTCGGCCATCCAGGCGCTCGCAGCGGCGGGGCTCCAGGTGAAGTCGATCAAGGACGTGACGCCGATCCCGCACAACGGCTGCCGTCCCCCGAAGCGTCGGAGAGTCTGAGATGGGTCGCTATACAGGTCCGAGCTGCCGCCAGTGCCGCCGGGAAGGAACCAAGCTGTTTCTCAAGGGCACCAAGTGCTTCACCGAGAAGTGCCCCGTCGAGCGTCGTCCGTATGCGCCGGGCCAGCATGGTCAGGCGACGGCCCGTCGTCGCAAGGCGAGCGAGTTCTCCAAGCAGCTCCGTGAGAAGCAGAAGATCAAGCGTATCTACGGCGTGAGCGAAAAGCAGTTCCGCAACACGTTCGACAAGGTCAGCTCGCAGCCCGGCCTCCGCGGCCACAACCTGCTGGCGGCCCTCGAGACGCGTCTCGACAATGTGGTCTATCGCATGGGTTTCGCGTCCAGCCGCAAGGCGGCGCGCCAGCTCATCCGTCACCGCCACGTCGAAGTGAACCAGACGGGCGTGGACATTCCGAGCTTCCATGTGCAGCCGGGTCAGGAAGTCCGCCTTCGCGTGAAGTCGCGCGAGCAGGTCTCCGTCCTCACGGCCATGGATCAGTCGTCGCGCGGTGCGCCGCTCTCCTGGATCGCCGTGGACAAGGACACGTTCAGCGGCCGCGTGCTCGAGAAGCCCGCGCGCACGAGCATCCCGATCGCCGCGCAAGAGCAACTCGTCGTGGAGCTCTATTCGAAGTAGTTGCAGCACCCGTCCGATCGTCTGACGGTCTGACAGTAGTCCTGTCAGGCGAGCGAGCGCGAAGCGTTCGCGGGTCAGACTATCGGACTGTCCGACTAGCTGGTCAGGGGCCCAAACCCCTTTACGAGTCTGTCACGCGTTTGGGGCGAGGCAGAGCGTTTCCTTCCGGAACTGTCCGACTGTCAGATCGTCTGACTGTCAGACTCGAAAGGAATGACCCGTACACACTGACTGAATCATGGCTTCTACGATCGATCTTCGTGGTCTTGTCCGTCCGCAGCTGGTTGAATCGACCAAGCGCGAGGACAATTCCAACATTGCCGAGTTCCGCCTTCAGCCGCTCGAGCGCGGCTTCGGGCACACGCTCGGCAATGCGATGCGTCGCATGCTGCTCTCGTCCCTGCGCGGCGCGGCCGTCTGGGGCGTGCGCATCGATGGCGTCGTGCATGAGCATCAGACCATTCCAGGTGTCGTCGAGGATGTGCACCAGATCATCGGCAACCTCAAGACGCTCACACTTACGCTCGTGGACGATGTCGAAAACGCGGTCCTCCACATCAAGCGTGATGGCGCGGGTGCGGTCACCGCGGGCGATGTCACCCCGGTTTCGGGTGTGCGCATCATCAACCCGTCGCACCACATCCTCACGCTGCACGATGATCGCGACCTGAACATCGAGCTGTACGTGAACAAGGGCCGCGGCTACGTGGAGTCCGACCAGCATCCGCTCGATCGCGGCCTGCCGGTGGACCTCGTTCGCATTGACTCGATCTACAATCCGGTGCGTCGCGCGAACTTCTCGGTTGCCGAGACCCGCGTTGGACAGCGCACGGACTACGATCGTCTCACGCTGACCGTCGAGACGAACGGTACCATCTCGCCGGAAGAGGCCGTGAGCTACGCCGCGGCGCTGGCGCAGACGCACTTCCAGTACTTCGTCGAGTTCGGCTCCCACTCCTCGGCGCCGGTCGCCGGTGGCGGTGGGGAGGGTGCAGGCACGGATGGCGCGCGCATGCAGGGGCTTCTCAAGACTCCGATCGACGATCTCGAGTTGAGCGTCCGCTCCGTGAACTCGCTCAAGAACTCGAACATCCGCAGCCTCGGCGATCTGGTTCGCCAGACAGAAAGCCAGATCCTGCAGGTCAAGAATTTCGGCAAGAAGTCGCTTCAGGAGATCGCGGATCTGCTCGAGCGTGAAGGTCTGAACTTTGGTATGCGCTTCGAGGAGAATGGGGAAGGCGTTCGGGTGCTCGATTGGGGCACCCCGCCGAGCCAGGCTGCCGCGGCGGCGCCCGACGACGAAGAGGAGTAACACCAGATGCGTCACCAGAAGGCAGGGCGGCAACTGCGCCGCACGAGCGAACAGAAGCTTGCGTTGATGCGCAACCTCGCGACGTCGCTCATCGAGAGCGAGTCGATCGAGACGACCGAGGCCAAGGCCAAGGAGCTTCGTCCGTTCATCGAGAAGCTGATCACCAAGGCACGCACCGGCACGCTCCACGCGCGTCGGCTGGCCATTCGGCACATCCAGAAGCGGGAAGCGGCGGACAAGCTCTTCCAGGTGATCGGACCGCGCTTCTCGACCCGGAACGGCGGGTATACGCGCATCCTCAAGACCGGCTTCCGCAAGGGTGACGGGGCTGACATGGCGCGCATCGAGTTCATGCCGGAGGGCAAGTAACATGGCCATCCAGCGCAATCGCTGCTTTCACTGCGACAAGGGCGTGGCGTTCGGCAACAGCGTGTCCCACGCGAACAACAA
>JBBQFW010000055.1:0-16816 GCA_038322445.1 Gemmatimonadales bacterium | reverse complement strand
GCATCGCCCAGGTACGCGCCTCAGAACAGCGCTGGCTGCTCGCTGGTGCCCACGGGCGGCACGAACCCGAAGTGCCGATACGCCATGGCCGTGGCCACGCGCCCGCGCGGCGTCCGCTGCAGGAACCCCTGCTGCACCAGGAACGGCTCGTAGACTTCCTCGAGCGTGTTGGTGTCCTCGCCGATCGCGGCCGAGATGGTCGAGACGCCGACCGGGCCGCCCCCGAACTTCTCGATGATGGCCTTGAGGATGCGTGAGTCCATGTCGTCGAGGCCGAACTGGTCGACGTCGAGCATCGCGAGCGCCGCCTTCGCGACCTCCTGCGTGATGATCCCGTCGGCGCGGACCTGCGCGTAGTCGCGCACGCGACGCAGCAGGCGATTCGCCACGCGCGGCGTGCCGCGTGACCGGCACGCGATCTCGCGCGCACCGCCGGATTCGACTTCCACCTTCAGCACCTCGCCCGTACGACGGACGATCAGCTCGAGCTCCTCGGGGGTGTAGTAGTTCAACCGCTGCTCGATGCCGAACCGCGCACGCATCGGCGGCGTCAACATACCGAAACGGGTGGTGGCGCCGATCAGCGTGAAGCGCTCGATCGGCATGGTGATCGTCTGCGCCTTCGGCCCCTCGCTGAGGCGGATGTCGATCTTGTAGTCCTCCATCGCGGGATAGAGGAACTCTTCGATGACCGGTCGCAGCCGATGGATCTCGTCGATGAAGAGGATGTCGCCCGCGCGGAGGTTCGTGAGCGTGCCAACCAGGTCGCCGGGCTTCTCGAGCGCCGGCCCTGACGTGGTCCGGATGTTCACGCGCAGCTCGCGCGCGATGAGCTCCGCCAGCGTCGTCTTCCCGAGTCCAGGTGGCCCGTAGAACACCGCGTGGTCCAGCGGCTCGCCGCGCGCCAGGGCGGCATCGATGGCCAGCTGGAGATTCGCCTTGACCTTCTCCTGGCCGATGAACTCCTCCAGCCGCTGCGGGCGGAGCGAGAGCTCGACCACAGACTCGTCCGCGATCAGGTCCGGCGTGGTGATTTCGGCGCGCGACATGGTCACTGCTCTCGTCCTGCCGTGATGAAGATCGAACCAGACGGTGGGCTCCGGGAATCTATACCGGCAATACGCCGAAGGAAGCAGGAGATTTCACGCTGTGCTGCAGGTGTGGAGGCAGGGTGCCGATCTTTTACTGAAGCAGCCAGCAATCGTCTCTGTACACAGCGCACGTCAGGTCGTCCGCCGCTCTGGAGGCGGTGCCGCCAGCCTTCCCGCCAGCAAGTCCAGCACGCTCTCCCCTTCCAACGCCAATGTCACCAGAGTCAATCTCCGCACGGCGGTTCTCCGCCGGGGTCGCGCGCGCGTTCAGCGCCGTGATCCTCGTGTCGGCCGTTGCCTGCGGTCTTCCAACGTCCATTCCGGACTCGCCCATCGTCGACGTCCGCTGGGTCGTGCCGTCGCAGTCGGCGCGATTCACCGTGGACAACCTGCTCCCGTCGAGCGTGTCGATCATCACTCCTGACAGCTCCGGATTCAACATTGCCGCAGCCGCAGCGAGTGTCACGCGCGTGCTCTCCCAGGATTGCAGTGCATGCGTCGCCCTGAACGGGCTCACGGCACCGAAACCGGCATTCGTCGCCAACGCGAGCGCCAGCACGACCCTCCCCGCCGAGATCTTCTCCGCCACGGTCATTGCCGGTACGCTGCAGATCCAGGTCAAGAACGGCTACACATTCGATCCGCTGCGGCCCAATCCGGTCGCCGGCTCGCCGAATGGCTATGCGATCATCACCGTATCGAACGGCACCAGCGTGATCGGGAAGGACTCGGTCGACGGCGCGACAACGACATTGCCCGCCGGCACGACGCTGACGCGGTCGGTTCCCGTCCTGGGTCCGATCAGCGGCACGCAGCCGCTCACGATCGCCATGAGCCTCAACTCGCCGCTCGGGGAGTCCCGCCTGATCGATGCGTCCAAGACGATCGTGGTCACTGCCACGCCTTCGGGACTCAAGGTCGGGAATGTCACGGTCAGCGTCACGAACAAGACGGTCAGCTCGGCGTCGAACGCCAATCTGGCGGGCATCGACTCCACCATCATCAATCACGTGCAGGGCGGCGCGCTCATCGCGACCCTCGCGAATCCGTTCACGGTGGCGGGAACGCTCACCGTGAAGCTCACGCCATCGGGCGGCGCGACGATCACGAAGACGGTGCCCCTCGCGTCGGGGAACTCCACGCCTGCGCCGATTCCGTTCACCCAGGCGGAGTTGAAGAGCCTTTTGGGCAAGAACGTCCTGATCGCCTACAGCGGTGTCGTCAATTCGCCCACGCCCGTGAATGTCTCTCCGAAGCAGGTCGTCGTCGTCACGTCGAAGCTCGATCTCTCTCTCCAGCTGGGAGGAGGCTGACCATGTCGACGATTCGCATGATCGCCCTCGCGGCGCTGGCCACGGCGCGCGTCGCATCGGCACAACAGCCGAATGCGAGCGCAGCGGCCTTCGGAATGGCGGGTAACTATCAGGCAGCCGCAACAGGCGCCGACGCCGTCGCATGGAACCCGGCAATGCTGGGCGTAGGCGGTGGCGGCTTCTCGCTCAACCTCTTTTCGGGCGGAATCCAGACCGGTCTCGGCCCGGTGAAGCTCACCGACATCACGAGCTTTGGCGGCCAGAAGATCCCGGTCGCCACGAAGGAGGCCTGGCTGACCCAGATCGGCAGCGGCAACGAAACAGGAGGACTGAACGCCGGCTTCTCGCTGGTCGCATTGAGCTTCGGGCCATTCGCGCTGCAGGCGGGCCTGAGCGGAACCGGTGATGCCAACCTCAATCAGGATGCCGCCGAGGCGCTGCTTTACGGCAATGCAGGACGCACGGGTTCGCCCAAGGACCTGTCGTTCAAGGGCTCCAGCACGAACGGTTCCAGCTTCGCCACGGGAGCCGCCAGCGTCGCCATCCCGCTGCCGTTCTCGCTCGTCGGGCCGCTGGACAAGTTCTCGCTCGGCATCACCGCCAAGTATGTCCAGGGCCTGGCGGTGGGGCGTGCACAGGACGGCGGCTCCCTCGTGACCGCGAACAACGTGGCGGTCGCCTTTCCGGCGATCTTCACGGACTCGTCGCATTTCGGAAGCGCCGGCTCAGGCGTTGGTGTCGATCTCGGGCTCGCCTGGAAGAGCGGGAGCACGACCATGGGCGCGACGGTGCGGAACGTCTTGAACACCTTCAAGTGGTCCACCACCGCGCTGAGCTCCACGCCTGGCACGACGACGTTCGATGGGACGAAGGATTCCACGAACTTTACGGCAGCACCCTACGCCGCGGCACCTGCGGCCATGCGTGCGGCCCTCGAGGACGAGAAGTTCAAGCCGGAGTTTGCTGTTGGCATCGCGCATCGCGGCGACAATTACACGCTCGCGGCAGACGCGAGTGCAAGGGCCGAGGGCGGCATCGACATCGGCCCGAAGACGCACCTCGGAGTCGGCGCGGAATATCGCGCGATACCGCTGTTGTCCCTGCGCGCGGGCGTCGCGGCGATCACGGACGGCGCACAGGCAGCGGCCGGTCTCGGCCTCAAGCTCGGACCTGCGGAGATCGGCTTCGGGATGTCCGTGCGCTCGGCGAGGAACAACACGCAGTACGGTGCGATGTTCAGCCTGCTGTCGATTCACTAGCGCGGACGGCGCGGTCACGCGATCGCGGGACGAGGAACGAAGAACGCGGATATCGACTCGATATCCGCGTTCTCTCGTTCAATCCTTTCGCAGCACAGTTGGTGCCGCCGCTATCGAAGCACCGGAGCAAGCGTGGCGGCGCTTCCATCGACGTGCGGCACGCGCTCCAGGTGAAGCAACGACGCGAGGAACGGATAGACGTCGACGTTCTCGAACGGCGGCAGCGTGCCGAGTGCACGGATGTTCGGGCCTGCCGCGATGAAGATCGCCTGCATGTCGGGCAGTGTAGGATCGTATCCGTGCGCGCCTGCAGAAGGCGGCTTGTCCGAGGCGCGACGCGCGACGATGAATCCTTCGTCAGCGACGATGAGCAGGTCGCCCGCGCGCGGATTGTCGCGCATGTGCCACGCCGCGGGCGTTTCGCTGCGAAAGTAGGCGCGCGCATGCGGAAGCGCGCGATCGAGCACCGCGTGCGCTGCGCGCATCCTTGCCGAATCCGCGCCGAACCAGATCGACAATGTGGGACCGTTGTCACTGACTTCCATGCGGGTCGTATCGATGCCGGCGCGCGCCAGGATGTCACTCACGGCCATGGGCTGTTCGGCGCGCACCCTGGCCATGCCATGATCGGAGACGAGCACGATGTTCACGCTGTCGGCGAAGGGCATCGCCGCGAGGCTGTCCATGAGCAGCCGCAGCGTGCGGTTGACCGAGGCCACCACGATGGCCGTTTGCGGCGCGTCGGGTCCGTAGCGGTGTGTGGTGTCGTCGACGTCGGAGAGGTAGAGCAACACCAGATGCGGGCGCTCCACCGGCGACTTCCTCAACCACGATGCAATGGTATTCACGCGCGTCGCGTTGGCCACCTTGCCATCGTAGGGAACCATGAAGGTCGGGCGCACGCCACCGATTGCCGCCTCGGAGCCGGTCCAGAAGTAGACGCCGGTCCTGACTCCGTTCCGTTCCGCCGTGACCCAGATCGGCTCGCCGCCGTACCAGCTGCCGTCGCGCACCGCCTTCTGGTCCGCGAGCCGGTACCATTCGCGGCGGCTGGGATCGAAGAAGGCGTTGCCAGTGATGCCGTGATCGCCCGGATAGAGTCCGGTGGCGATCGTGTAGTGGTTCGGAAACGTCTTCGACGGAAATGACGGGATCATCGCACTCGCATGCACGCCACGCGCCGCAACCTCCATGAATGCGGACGGATGATATCGCTCGATGTAGTCGTGCCGAAACGCATCGAACGATACCATCACGACGTAGGGTCGCGTCGCCGCGCCGCCGCCGGCCGAAACTGCTTGCCGTCCCGCGCACGCGAGCGACAGCGCCGAAAACGCCGCGGCAACGGCAACGCGCGCATGCATGGCTGGCGTCAGACCGACGAACGCACGGTGGACAGCCGTTCCGCAGCCCGCTTGAGCGTGTCGTACTTCTTGCAGAACGCGAAGCGCACCAGCGAGCGGCCCATCGCCCTGTTTTCGGGAGAGTAGAAGCTCGAGCCCGGCACCGTGGCGACGCCGATCTCCGTGCACATCCACTTCGCGAAGGTCACGTCATCCATGTCGCTCAGGCCCGAGAAATCAGCGAGCACATAGTACGCGCCTTCGGGCTGCGTGAACGTGAAGCCGGCGTCGGTCAACGAGTCACACAACAGGCTGCGACGTGAGCGGTAGTCGAGCGCCATGTGATTGTAATAGTCCGCATCGAAGTGCATGCCCACTGCGCCTGCTGCCTGCAACGGAGCCGGCGCGCCGACGGTCAGAAAGTCATGCACTTTCCGGATCGCCGCGGTCTGCTCTTCGGGCGCCACTGTGTATCCCAATCGCCAGCCCGTGCAGCTGAAGGTCTTCGACAGGCCGGAGATGGTGATCGTGCGATTTCGCATCTCGGGCCACATGGCCATCACATGATGCTCACCTGCATACCGGATGTGCTCGTAGATCTCGTCGGTGATCACCCACACGTCGTGCTTGATGCACAGCTCTGCGATCATCGTCATCTCCGCGCGGGTGAACACGCGGCCGGTCGGATTGTGCGGAGTGTTGAGGATGATCGCCTTCGTGCGCTTCGTGAACGCCTTCGCGAGACGATCGGGATCGATGGTCCAGTGCGGCCGCTCCATCGGCACGAAGTTGGGAATGGCACCGGCGAGGATCGCGTCCGGGCCGTAGTTCTCGTAGAACGGCTCGAGCACCACCACCTCGTCGCCCGGATCGATGAGCGCGAGGAACACCGCGGCCATTGCCTCCGTCGCCCCACACGTGACGGTCACCTCACGATCGTGGTCGACCTCCATCCCATACCACCGCCGATACTTCTCGGCGATCGCGATGCGCAGTGCCGAGCTGCCCCATGTCGTGGCGTACTGGTTGATGTCCCCGTGAATCGCCGCGCACGCCGCGTCCTTCATCGGCTCGGGCATCGGGAAGTCGGGAAAGCCCTGCGCGAGGTTCACGGCCTCGTGCTGGTTCGCGATGCGGGTCATCTCGCGGATGACCGATTCCGTGAACGTAGTTGTGCGTCGGGCAGCTAGCATGCTCGCAGAGCTTGGGTTGGCATACCGGAGCCGGAGTGTGGCGTCCGGCACGAGGAAAGGCTAGGTGACGTCGAGGGGCTGCACATGCGAACCCGCTACCGTCCGCCAATCTTGGCGAGCGCCGCGCGGATGAGCTCCGGCGCCGAGGCGCCCTTCGCCCCCGACTCCAACGCGGCACGCACGGCCTTCTCGGCGTCCACATTCGAGTAGCCCAGCGACACCAGAGCACGAATGGCGTCATCGGTGCTCGGCAGTCCACGTCCAACGCCGGACTCCGCACCAGACGACTGCAGCTGGTCCAGCTTGTCAGCGAGGTCGAGGATCATCTGTTCCGCCTTCTTCCGTCCAACGCGCGGAACCGATTGGAGCACCGCGATGTCCTTCTCGCGAATGGCGCGCACCAGCCGATCTGCCGTGAGCGATGACAGCAGCCCCAGCGCGAGGGCAGGACCCACGCCTTTGGCGCCCAACACCTTCTGGAACACGCGACGCTCATAGGGCGTGGTGAAGCCGAAGAGCTGCCAACCGTCTTCCTTCACGACGAGGTAGGTGTGCAGCATGCAGCGCTCACCCAACTTCGGCAGCTGCTCGTATGCATTGAGCGGCACCGCAAGCTCATACGCAACGCCGCCCTCCGTCATGATCTCGACGCGGTCGAGTTCCTTCGTGATCAGTGTGCCCGCAACCTGGACGATCACGCGATTCGCACGGGCGGAATGCCGCGGTGCGCCGCGGGCGCGGCAACGCGCGACGGCTCACGAACGCTGCGACTGCCATCGATGCGCGGAATGCCGATGCTCATGATGCACGCGAGCGCGGCGGCCACCCCATCCGCGGCATCGGCCGGCTGCGGAACGCTCTTGAGGCGCAGCAGCCGCGTCAACATGAACTGCACCTGCTCCTTCGTCGCGCCGCCGGTGCCCACGACCGACTTCTTGATCTCGGCCGGCGCCAGCTCGTTCACCAGAATGCCGCGCTGCTCCGCGGCAAGGAGGATCACGCCACGCGCGTGGCCAAGCACGACGGTGGTGCGCACATTCCGCGCATAGAAGACACCCTCGACGGAGAGCGCATCCGGTGCATGACGATCGATGAGCTCGAGCACGCCTTCATGGATCTCGCGAAGCCGCGTCGGTAACGCATCGCGCGGACGCGTACGAATGACACCGCACTCCACGAGCACCGGCGTCGATCCGGCACCGCCGCGAACGACCCCATATCCCGTGTTGGCGGTGCCAGGATCGATCCCGAGGACGAGCACTGAGGTCGCCTAGGCCTCGAGGGCTTCCATATCGGCGTCGGAGACGTCGAAGTTGCCCCACACCTTCTGTACGTCGTCGAGCTCCTCGAGCGCCTCGATCAGCTTGAAGAGCGACGTCACGTCATCCTTCCCGCTCACCGGCACCGTGTTCTTCGGCACCATCGCGATCTCGGCTTCACTGGCGATGATCCCATTGGCCTCGAGTGCGGCCTTCACGGCGTACAGCGATGCGGGATCCGTGGTGACGATGTAGATGTCGTCCTCGCGCCGGAAATCTTCCGCGCCGGCTTCGAGGGCGGCTTCAAGCGTGGCATCTTCATCCTCGTACTTCGACACGTCGAGCTCGATCTGGCCCTTCTTGTCGAACATGAAGGCGACGGATCCGGGCGTGCCCAGGTTGCCGCCAGCGCGCGAGAACTTGTGGCGAACGTCGGCCACGGTACGCGTGGGATTATCCGTCATCGTATCGACGATCAGCGCGACGCCGCCGGGCCCGTACCCCTCGTACGTTGCCTCCTGGATGTCATTGCCCTTCAGCTCACCGGTGCCGTTCTTGATGGCGCGCTCGATGTTGTCCCGCGGCAGTGATTTCGCGCGACCTGCGTCGACCGCCATGCGCAACCGGGCGTTGCCCGCCGGGTCGCCGCCACCGAGCTTGGCGGCCATGGTGATTTCGCGGATGAGCTTCGTGAAGAGAACACCACGCTTGGCGTCAGTTACCGCCTTGTAGTGCTTGATGTTCTTCCATTTACTGTGGCCGGCCATTGATCGCTCTGTCGATTCGGTTGATGCGGGTCGAATGCAGGCTTCCAATATAGGTTCGGCGTCGCCGATTCGCCCCGTCGACTGCGCGCAGATACGGGAACGCAAACGGGTCCTCCGCTCGTGTCGCCGCGTGGACCCGTTGTACTCCGTACTCCGGTACCGGATACCCAGTACCTGGTCCTGCAGGATGGGCTTCAGTCATTCCCGCGTAAGCGGGAATCCATGTTCAACCAAATCCAGAAATGGATCCCCGCTTTCGCGGGGATGACGCCGTCACGGCGCGATGCGTATCGCCAGCTGTGCCTTGAACCCCGTGAGGTCCGCCTGTACCGGGGCTCCCGATGCATCCGCCGTCGCCAGCTTGCCCATCGTGTAACCCACGCTCGGATACATCGACATGCCCATCATCGGAATCCTCGTGCGCAAGCCGACCGTGCCGAGGTAGCTCGACTGCGACCGGTCGGCACTGGTGGTCGAGCCGACCGTGATGCTCGGGAGGTTCTGCAGCCAGTGCCGCAGCTCGACACTCGGCTCCACCAGCGTACCGAGCAGGTTGAGTCCGACGCCGAGGTAGGCGTTGGCGATGTTCTCACGACCCGCCGGGTCGCCCGAAGCGTACTTGCCGGGTGCGCGGAAGACGTTGTAGCCCGCAAACGTCACCTGGGATCCCGCCACGGCATTCGTCAGGACCGCCTGGGCGATCACCCGGTTGCCCGTGTTGTATACCGATTCGCCGGCGGCGTCGTTGCCGAAGGCGGAGTACGTCAACCCCAGTGACAGCCGGCCGTCGAGAATGCCACGGTCGACACCGACACGCGCGCGATATTCGTCGCCCGGCGTGAAGTGAAGCACCGGTTGGTTCGGCGCATCGTACGGGTCGTACGACGCGGAATGCCGCACCGCACCACCGAACCCGATGTTCCAGTCACCGATCGGACGCGCGACGGCAATGCCCGCCGTGGCAGCCAGACCCGTACCCATGTTCGAGATCGGGAACGCGAGGAAGTCGCTACCGATACGACCCGCGGCTGTCTGCTGGTCGGCGGTCACTGCCGAGCGTCCCGTGGGAAGGTTCACTCCCGCCGTGATCACCACGTAGTCGTTGCCGAGCGTGTAATTGCCGCGGATCTGCGTGTCCGTCAGCCCGTTGATCTCGCTCTTCGCGCTCCCGCTCGTCACCCTGGCGCGCGAGTACGACGTCCCGAAGTCGAGCGTGAACTGCGATCCGAAGGGCATGCTGACGAACACCGGCACCGCGAGCTCCGAGATGGTCTCGTTGCTGGGCGCCTTGATCTGGTACTGCAGGAATTGCGGGGCGAGCCGGAGCTCGCTGTCGAAGATCGACTGCGCGCCCAGCGCCGGACCGACAACCAGGGCGAGTGCAAGCGGGACGAACCTGCGCATGGTGATCATGGCGTCTTGGGCCGTGTGATGACGATCGTGACTTTAGCCGTGCTGGCCGGATTGTCGCTCCCCGAGCCGGCAGAGACAGGGTCCTTCTGACCCGGCTGCGTGGAACCGCCCGATGTCGTACCGGCCGCTGTCGCGATTCCGGTCGTGGAGGGATTGATGTCGCCGATTGCGTTCTGGACAGTGCTGCCAAGACCGCCGACGGACGAACCGAGGGGTACCGGAGCGCCCTGCTGTGCGGCGGCCACAATGGCCCCCTCACTCGTTCCCTTCAGTCCGGCCTCGACGGTCGCTGCCGTCACCGTCGCTCCGGCCGCTGCCGCCGCTGCCTCGGCACCCTTCGTTTGGGCCGCGTTAAAGCCCGGATCGAGGCGAACCGCCTGGTTGAAGTAGCGGGTCGCATCGTCATAGCGGCCTTCGTCTTCTGCGGTCAGTCCGCGGCTGTAGGAGAGAAAGGCCTGCATGGACCGAGTAGGCCGCTGCTCGATCTGGGTACGCTCGGCCACCGTGAGCGTGACGCCCAGCTGCGTGAACAGATCGAGCGCTATCTTCTTCTCGAGGTTGAACACCTGCTCGAGCTGATCTGAGGCCTGCGTTGTGCCCTGGACCTGGCTGGTCGGCACGTCCACGACCGCCGCGTCGACGCGCAGGTTGGTGCTGTCCACCTGGAGAATGGCACCCTGCACCACACGACCGGCCCGCACGAGCTTGCCGGCGCGGACGTTCGTGGCCGCGTCCGTGGTTCCGGTCTGCTGGAGCTTGATCTCGTCGAGCAGTGCCTGCATGCGTGAGCGCTCCACGAGTGTCAGCTGCGACGACCGCGCGAGATCCGTGGTGAGGAGATCCGCGAAGCCGCGCTCGAGCACCTTGAGCGAGGTGTCCGCGCCACTGAAACGCAGCGGAAGCACGGCAATCGTTCGCGGATTGCCAGGCTGCGAGGCCAGCGTCGCTTCCTGCGCGACGGCCGTCTTCGCTTCCGCGGCGAGCTCCTTCCGGGTCAGCGCGGCAAGATGCGACTGCAGCTGGCCGCGTACTCGGCTCGTGCGGCCAAACTGGATGTACGACGAATACGCGATCTTCGCGGCGGCAAGGTCGCCGAGCGCCTCGTCAGCGAGGCCGAGGAAGAGCGCCGTCGTGCCGTCGCGCGGATCGAGCTTGGCGGACGTCTCCAGGGCGGCACGGGCTTCGGCGTTCCGGTTGGCCTTGTAGTAGGCGATCCCGAGCGATCGGTTCGCCTCGGCTGACGTGGGAGACTCCTTCTGCTGTGTTTCCAGCCTGGCGATCGCATCGCCGGATGTCATGCCGCCGGTCGCGCAAGCGCCGAGGCTCACGACGAGCAGTGTGGCTGTCAGGGATTCAAGAATACGCATGCAACCGCCTCCTAGCGGTCGGGGTCCAGCATGTCTTCAAAGCGCATCCACTGCGCATAGAAGTACAGATCGACGTACCCGGTGCCGCCATTGCGATTCTTGCGCACGAGCAGCTCCGTTGCACCCTCAATTCCTCGCCCGCTATCGTACATCTCCTCCCGAAAGAGCGCGAGCACCACGTCCGCTCGCTCCTTCACCGCGCCGCGAGCGCCAAAATCGTCCAGCACCGGCCGGCGGTCGTCGCGGGCGGACAGGCCCTGCAACGGCGCCGTCACGAGCACGGCGACGTTCGCGTCCATCGCCAGCTGCTTGAGCGCGCGGACAGCGCTCGCCGCTTCTTCCTCGGTTTCCCGCGTGCCTGGCAACAGCGCGTGCAGTCCATCCACGACGACGAGCTTGATGCCACGCAACGCGGACACCTCGTCCGCTATGGCCGACACCCCGGCAGCCGGCGCCCGCTCCACGATGGGGAGGTCGTCGCGGAGGCGGACCGCCGCCCCCCCGACCCCTACCCGTGTTGCCTCGTCGAGGGTGCCGCGACGGAGGTCGTCCACGCGCGTGCGGCCCTCGATCGCGAGCGCCCGCTCGAGGACGCGGTCGGGAAGCATCTCGCCCGAATAGAAGACCGTCGCATGCCCGCCCTGCGCCACCCGCAAGGCCACCGCCAGCGAAAAGGCGCTTTTCCCGCTCCCGACGTCGCCGCCGAGTATCACGAGATCGCCCCGGCGCAGGCCCCCGCCCAGGAGCTTGTCGAGGCTCGGATAGCCCGACGGAACGGTGTCGGCCGGGAAGGCGCCGTCAGCGACAGCGTCTACGCGGGCGAGGAGGAGCGAAAGCGGGGAAATGTCAGCGCCGCGTGCCATCGTCCAAGATACGGCCCTATCAGGCGGCGGAGCAAGGAAAACGAGGGGGTGTTCAGATGTTCCCGCGAGTCTTAGTCCCCGAGTGAGCGCGCCAGCGCCTCGAGCTCGTTTCGGGATTGCCCATCGAGGTACCCTGAGGCGGCAAGTACCAGGCCTCGCACCTCCAGTGAAAGTGCGCCACGGTCGCCGTCCACGCTGAGGTCCGCGCATCGCGCGGCGGCCCCACGCACCGGCTGCGGCAGGGCCAGGGTGCCGAGCCAGCCTTTCGCCGCGAGACAGCGGGCCGCGCGCTGGGGCCGCTCGTCGTCGGATCCGACAATGCGCTCAAGCACCACCCGGGCGACGAGGAAGGACGCGAGCGCCACCTCCCGCGCGCCCCCGATCGGCGCTCGACCGGCGAGCGCGGCGAGATGGCGGAACCGGAACACCGGGGGCGCGAGCGCGAAGGGAGGGAGAGTCGTCGGCACGACGGAATGTGGTGCGGCACCCGTTGGGAAGCCAGCGCGTTGCGCTGCAGGTCACACCCTCACCCTTTGCTCCTCCTATAGAGCAGGGCTACGTTTGGGGATGCCCCTCCAGGTCAAGTCCGTCCTCTGGGTAGACGACGAGGCGGAACTGCTCGAGCCACATCGCATCTTCTTGCGTGACAAGGGGTTCGACGTCGAAGCCGCAACCAATGCCGACGATGCCATGGAGATGGTACGGCGCCGCGCGTTCGACCTTGTACTCCTGGACGAACAGATGCCAGGGATGCGCGGCCTCGACGCCCTGAAAGAGCTGCACGAGATCCAGCCGTCGCTCCAGATCGTGATGGTCACCAAGAGCGAGGAGGACGGCACGCTCACCGAGGCCCTGGGCAAGAACACTGCGGGATACCTGGTGAAGCCGGTCACGCCGCGGCAGGTCTACGCGGTCGTGGCGCGCCTGCTCGACGGCCCGCGCATCCGCCAGCAAGCCGTGGCGCGCGCCTTCGTCGACCGCTTCCGGGTGATGCAGGGCGAATCGCCCCGCGACCTGGACTGGCGTGGATGGATCGACCGCTACCTCGAGCTGGTGCAGTGGGACCTCGACCTCACTGCCGCCAACGAGATGGGATTGCACGAGTCGCTGCGGGGCCTCTTTCCCGAGTTGCGGCGCGACTTCGCGGCGTACATGTACCACGCTTATCCCGCGTGGCTCGCCGACCTCGAGGGAGACCGCCCGCCGCTCTCCATCGACATCGTGGCCGAATACCTCATTCCGGTCATCGCGCAGGACAAGGCGGCGGTGTTCATCGTCATCGACTGCCTCCGCCTCGACCAGTGGAAATTTCTCGAGCCCGTGATCGCCCCGCTCTTCGACATCGAGACAACGCACTACTTCGGCGTGCTGCCCACGGCGACACCATACGCCAGGAATGCGCTGTTCAGCGGCCTGTTCCCGAACGAGATTGCCGCCCGCTTTCCGGACTGGTGGGGTGAGCGTGAAGACGAAACCCTCAATGCACACGAGAAGGACCTCCTCGAGGCGCACCTCAGGGAGATGGGCCGCAAGCTGCACGTGAAGTACGACAAGATCTCGTCGTCGTACGACGCCGATGAGCTCGAACGACGGCTGGCTAACGCCATCGCGCCCGAGGGCATCAGCGCGTTCGTCTTCAATTTTGTCGACCTGCTGACCCACGGCCGATCGGAATCCGCGATCCTGTACGAGGTCGCGCGCGACGAGATCGCCCTGCGCCAACTCACGCTGCAGTGGTTCAAGCGCTCCGCGCTCTTCAGCGTGCTGCAGGAGGCGGCGCGACGGAAGGTGAAAGTGATCGTGACGAGTGACCATGGCTCGATCCACTGCCACACCCCGGCGACCGTCTTCGCGCGACGCGACGCCACGCAGAACCTCCGCTACAAGTTCGGCGAGGACCTCCGCGCCGAGAATCCGGAGCTGGCGCTGCTGTTCAAGAACGAGGATGCGCTGAAGCTGCCGCGCCGCGGGCTCGGCGCGAACACGCTGCTCGCTTCCGGCGACAGCTTCTTCGTGTACCCGACCAAGCTGCGCGAGTACCAGAGTCGCTATCGTGGATCGTTCCTCCACGGTGGCGTGACGCCGGAAGAGTGCATCCTTCCCGTGTCCCTCCTCACCCCGAAGGGCTGAACGATGTACGGGCGCCTGCTCGGCTACCTGCGTCCGCATTCCTGGCGGATGATTGCCGCCATCGTGTGCAACATCGTTGCGGCGGGACTCGACGTCTTCTCGTACACGTTGCTCGTTCCGTTCCTCAACGCGCTGTTCAAGGCCAGGCAGTTGATCCCGCCGACGAACGCAGCGTGGATTGCGTCGCTACAGAACCGGCTGGTCGGTGCGTTCCTCGACTCGGCCGACCCGTTCCGTTCCGTGCAGGTGATGATCCTGGCCATCATGGTCATCGTCGTCATCAAGAACGTGTTCGTGTGGCTCGGTGGCCAGCTCGGCGCTACGCTCCAGGAGCATGTCACGCGCGACCTGCGCGATGCCGTCTTCACGCACCTGCAGCGGCTGCCTCTCGGCTACTTCCAGCGCACGAAGACCGGCCAGATCATCTCGCGGGTGCTGTCGGATACCGAGCAGACGAAGGCGGTGATCACCGAGCTGGTGACGAAGACACTCCAGAACACGGCGCAGGTCGTCGGCACGATCATCATCCTGCTTGGCTATTCCGTGAAGCTGACGTTCGTGGCGCTGGTCATTGCGCCGCTGCTCACGCTGGCACTCCAGCCGCTGTTGCGCAGGCTGCGGAAGGGACATCGCCGGCTTCGGGGAGATTACGGGGAGATCACGAGCGTGCTCCAGGAGGTCATCAGTGGCGTGCGGCTGGTGAAGTCGTTCCGTGGCGAGCCGTACGAGGACCGGCGCTTCAGCGCCGCGAGCCACCGGTATTCGTCGGGGATGGTGCGGATCACGCGCATCGCGCTGTTGTCGCAGCCGATGACGGAGATCATCGGCACCTCGGTCGCGGTGCTCATCCTGTGGATCGGTGCGCGGGAGGTGCTGCTCGGCCAGGGGTCGATCGATGGTGCAACCCTCATGACCTTCATGATCATGGTCATGCGACTCCTGCCGTCGTTCAAGCAGCTCTCGCAGGCGCCAACCACCGCGCAGCAGTCGTTCGCTTCGGCGGAACGGCTCTTCGAGGTGCTCGACCTGCCCACGGAGAACCAGCTCGACGGCGGGACGCGGCTCGCGAGCGCGTTGCACGAGTCGCTCGCGTTCGATCACGTGTCCTTCTCATACGGCGACGATCCGGTGCTGCGCGATGTGAGTTTCGTCGCCCGTCGCGGCGAGGTGATTGCCCTGGTGGGTGCGAGCGGCGCCGGGAAGAGCACACTCGTCGACCTCATCCCGCGGTTCTACGAGCCAACGTCGGGCGTCATCCGTCTTGACGGCGTGGATACGAAGGAGATTTCCCTTGCCTCGCTGCGCGGGCTCACGGGCATCGTGAGCCAGGACACCGTGCTCTTCAACGACAGCGTGCGGAACAACATCGCCTACGGATCGGCCCAGCGGTTCACGGATACGCAGGTGGAGGAGGCGGCTCGCGCGGCGAACGCTCATGCCTTCATCATGGAACTGCCGGAAGGCTACGCGACCATCCTTGGCGAGCGTGGCACGCGTCTCTCTGGTGGCCAGCGGCAACGGCTCGCCATCGCCCGTGCCTTGCTCACCGACCCTCCCATCCTCATCCTCGACGAAGCCACGTCCGCGCTGGACACGGACTCGGAACGACTCGTGCAAGAGGCGATCGATCGGCTGCTCGCCGGTCGCACCGTGTTCGTCATCGCTCACCGTCTCTCGACCGTCGTGCACGCAGACCAGATTCTCGTCATGGATCGCGGAGAAATCATCGAGCGGGGTGCTCACGCCGAGCTCATCGCACGCCGTGGCGCCTACCATCGCCTGCATTCGGCGCAGATTCGACCCGGGGAGCACGACGCCGATGACGACGGTCACCCAGCGCCATGAATTTGCTCTTCCTCGACTCGTCGCGCCACTGGAGCGGATCCGCGCGCGCCTTCGCGGCCGCCGCGCGCGCCTTCGCAGCGCGCGGCGATTCCGTCACGGTCGCCTGTCGCGAGGGCAGTTCCACGCAGGCTGGCTACGGGCAGGAGGGGCTCGACGTCACGGCCCTCGTGCTCGGTGCCTCGGTCACGCGCGATGCATGGCGACTTCGGGCGGTGATCAAGGAGAAGTCCATCGAGAGCGTCTTCTTCCATTCCGAGCGGGAACACCTTGTCGTCAGCTCCGCCATGCGGCTCGGTGGGCGAGGGACGCTCGTCCGTCGCATTCCCGCTGGCGGTACGGCGACGTCCGGGCGCTCGGCGAAGCTCGCCGATCGCATGATGGTCTCGCGTACGCTCTTCACCACCACGTTCGACCGCGATCGCTCCACCCTCGGCGAGCGGGCATTCATCGCTCCGCTCGGTGTCGATACCTCCAGGGTGCAGGACGTACGCGCCAGCTCACGCCAACTGCTCGGCGTGAACGACGCCACGCAGCTGATCGTGTGCGTCATCGACCACGCGTCCGATGCGAGGACTACCACGGCGCTCCGCACCGTCGCCCTGCTTGGCGAGCGGCATCCGAGGCTGCGCATGATCGTCGTCGGTCGTGCCGCCGATCCGGACGACATGCGAATGCACGCGGCGGCGCTCGGCATCACGCCGCTCGTGCGGATGCTCGGAGAACGAGTGGATTCGCCTTCCATCCTCGCCGCGGCGGACCTCGGCTGGGTTGCCGCCGGCGGCGACGACGGGGGATTTGCGTGTCTCGATTTCATGGCAGCACGGATCCCCGTGGTGGCCGAGCGCTCCGCGCTGGTTTCGCACTATGTGCCCGATGGCATCACGGGAACGCTGCTGCCAACGGGCGATCCGAGTAACACGGCGTCCGCCGTCGCGCGGTTCATGGCCGACGAAGGAACGCGCCAGGCGATGGG
>JBBQFW010000054.1:0-17030 GCA_038322445.1 Gemmatimonadales bacterium | reverse complement strand
GACGCAACGGCGACGGAACAATTGCGCTTCAGGCCGGTCGACGATGCATGATCAGCGTGGGTCGCGCGTCGGTCTGGGGGGGCTGGGTGGCACTTCCTGTGCCTAAGTACGGTGGCGAACACTAAGAACGCGCAAAGGGCACAGCGCATGGGGGTTTCGTTGCAGGCGGCCTCACACTCACGGAAGCACTCGAAGCGCAGCAGAGTCGTGCGCACGAACGAGCGCGACGCGCACGTTCGCGGTGAGGTAGATGTGCTGCGGCGAAGTTGACGCATGTCAGGCAACCGCAGTCGGGTGGCGCCCGCTGGGCCGTACGATATTCAGCGATGCGTGAGCGAGTACACGTAGGCGGCGACCGCGCACACCTGCGAGCCGCGCAACGCGGCGCCGCCCAGGGCTGGCATCGGCGTCGCGTACTGCCTGGGTGTCGCAACGCCAGTACGCACCAGGCCCGCGATTGCGGCGTACGACCCGTCGATATCGAGCCACAACGCGTCAGTGAGATTGGGCGCGAGGGCGGTGCCCTGGGCGTTGGGCCCGTGGCAAGCAAAACAGTTTCCGGTTCCGCTGAACACGGCGCGACCCGCATCGACGAGACGCTGGTCAATCACTGCAACTATCGGGCGTTCACATGTGAATGCGACTCTGTGAACGCGACTCGTTGCAAGCCGTGCGTCGTCACGATCGTCCATCGCAGTGTCCGCACGAGCCCGCAATACCTGTTAGGCAGAGGACGACTTGTGGCGCCAAGATCCGGATTCGACGACGCCAGGCGGAGAGCTTCTTGCACCCCACCTCTCTTGTCCCCGCGTGCACAGGGACCACTTCCATCGGGATGATGTATGCGAACAGTCAGCGCGGTTCTCGTTGTTGCCACCTTGCTCGCGTGCAAATCGAGTCAGCCGGCCAACACAACCGATTCAGCGGCGACCAGGTTGCCGACGCCACCAGCAACAGCGGGGGGCGAAGCGCCGATCGCCTCGAAGGAATCCGCGATCGCAGCCGAAGTAAATCCACCCGGCGATATTCCTGACACACAGGCGTTCGTGAGCTACAGCTCCTCCTCCGGGAACTATTCGTTCGACGTTCCCGAAGGGTGGGCGCGTACCGAAAACGGCTCGTCGGTCACCTTCATCAGCAAGCTGGACGGCGTAAAGGCAATGGTGTCGACGGCGTCGGCCGCACCGACCGCGGCCAGCGCCCGGGGAAACGAGGTGGCGCAGATCGAGTCGCAAGGGCATGCAGTGACCGTCATCAGCGTCAGCGATGTCGCGCTGCCGAATGGCAAGGCGGTCGTCGTCACGTATGACTCGAACTCCGAGCCGAACTCGGTGACGCAGAAACGGGTGCGGTTGGAGAATGAGGCATACCTGTATTTCAAGAACGGAAAACTGGCCACCGTCACATTCTGGGCTCCGAAGGGCGCTGATAACGCGGACCAGTGGAACCGAATGTCGAAAAGTTTTCGATGGCAGTAGCGTCGCCGGCGATCGAGGCCCGCGAGCTCTATCGGTTCTACCATATCGGTGATGATGAGACGCTCGCGCTTCGCGGCGTGAGCATCGCGGTGAGCGTTGGCGAGACCGTCGCTGTCGTCGGGCCATCCGGCAGTGGAAAGTCGACACTCTTGAATTGCCTGGCCGGGCTGGACGAGCCCGACGGCGGTGCTGTGTTCGTCAATGGCGCCCGACTCACGCGGCGAGGCGAACGCGCTCGAACGCGCGTGCGGGCGCGGTCGATCGGAATACTGCTCCAGAGCGGCAACCTCTTCGATCACCTGACTGTCGAGCAGAACGTTCGATTGAAGATGCGCCTCGCCGGCCAGGACGACGGCGCCCGCGTTCAGACGGTGCTCGATCTTGTTGGAATCGCCGAGCGCCGCCATGCGTATCCGCATCAACTGTCGGGCGGCGAAACCTCGCGGGCCGGCTTGGCAATCGCCCTCGCGCCGAACCCGCCGATCCTTCTTGCCGATGAACCGACGGGCGAGGTTGACGCAGAGACAGAAGAACGCATTCTTGCGCTCTTCGACGAGCGCCGCGCCAAGGGAGGAGCCAGTCTCATCGTCTCGCACAGTGCCGCGGTCGCTGCGCGCGCCGACCGCATCATCCACCTCCACGACGGGCGTGTGGTCGATGAGTGACGTGCTTGCCGAGGCGGTCGACGCCGGCCGCGTGTTTGGCGATGGCGATGCGCGCGTCGTCGCGCTGGAGCATGCGACCTGCGCGATCGCGCGAGGGGACCGGATCGCGCTGGTTGGTCCGTCGGGCAGCGGCAAGTCCACGCTGCTTCATCTGCTCGCGTCGCTCGATGAGCCCACGAGCGGCGTCGTCCGGTGGCCGGCGCTCGGCGACAAGAGCACGCTCAGGCCGTCAAGGATTTCATTCGTGTTCCAGTCGGAGAGTCTGCTCGCGCCACTCACCGTGCTCGAGAACATCGAGGTGCCGCGTCTCCTTGCCGGCATCCGTGCCGACGTGGCGAGAGGCGAAGCGAGCGAGATTCTCGCCGCGCTCGATCTGACGGCGCTGGCGGACAAGCTGCCGGAGGAGATCTCCGGGGGACAGGCGCAGCGCGCCGCCGTCGCCCGCAGTCTGGTGACGCGTCCCGACCTGATTCTCGCCGACGAGCCGACCGGCCAACTGGATCATGCCGCCGCCAACCGTCTGCTCGACCTGCTGGAAGAGCGGCTGAAGGGCACGACGACCGCGCTCGTCATCGCGACGCATGATCCGGCGGTCGCGGCGCGAATGACGACGACGTGGACGATACATCATGGTGTGCTGACGTGAGCGCAATCACCCTCTGGCTGGAGGGGCTCGTCCGCCGGCGCGCTGGCCGGATGATGCCAGCCGTGCTCGGCGTCACCCTCACGGTCTCGCTGTTGGCGATTCTCGGGATCTTCATCAATGCGAGTGCATCGACGATGACCCAACGGGCGCTCGGTGACGTGGCGGTTGATTGGCAGATCCAGATCGTTCCGGGGGCGGACACCGCCGCAGTGATCAAGCAGCTGCGTAGTGGAGCTAAGGTCCGGACCGCCGACATGGTGGGGTATGCAAATGTCACTGGCTTCCGCGCCACCACTGGAGGCACCACACAAACGACCGGGGCAGGCAAGGTCCTCGGCATCATTCCCACCTATTGGAAGGATTTTCCCGCCGAGTTGCGCCCGATGCTTGGCGCGACCGAGGGAGTGCTGATCGCGCAACAGACGGCCGCAAACCTTCACGTCGCTGTGGGCGACAGCCTCTCGGTCATCCGCACGGGAATGCCGCCGGTGAAGGCGCGGGTTGACGGAGTTATCGATCTACCGCAGGCGGACGCGCTGTTCCAGGCGATTGGTGTTCCTCCAGGAGCTTCGCCGCAGGCGCCGCCGGACAACGTGGTCGTCGTCCCGATGGCGACCTGGCACTCGTGGTTCGATGCTCCAGGCGTCCCCCAATCCGCCGCGGCACAGATGGAGCTGCATGTGCGCCTCGATCACACGCTGCCGCAGGATCCAGGCAATGCCTTTGTGTTCGTGCAGCGGCTCGCTCGCAACTTCGAGGCACGAACAGCAGGCAGCGCCATCGTCGGCGACAACTTGGCCGCCCGCCTCGATGGGGTGCGCGAGGACGCGCTGTATGCACGCGTGCTCTTTCTCTTCCTCGGTTTGCCAGGGGCGATCCTCGCGATGATCCTCACCATCGCGGTCAGCGGAACGGGCGGCGATCGACGACGGCGCGAGCAGGCGCTGCTCCGCGTGCGTGGTGCGACGACGTCGGCAATTATCCGTCTCGAGTCGCTGGAGGGAATCGTCGTCGCCGTGCTCGCCGCGCTGTTGGCGGTCATCGTGACCTGGCTCATCACGCGCCAGATGGTCGCCATCGCCGTCGGTCAACGACAGACCATCATTGTCATGGCAATCGCGGTGGCCGTCGGCATCGGAACAGCGCTCGGTGCCGTGGTCGCCCCGGCGTGGCGCGAGACGCGAGAATCGTCGGTGCGGCTCGGTCGCAGCCGCATTGGGCGGGAACAGAGCCCGTTCTGGGAACGGACCTGGATCGACGTCATTCTGCTGATCGTCGCGGGTGGCGTGTACTGGCGCACTGCGGCGTCCGGCTATCAGATCGTGCTCGCACCAGAAGGAGTCGCGCAGACCTCCGTGTCGTACGGAGCGTTCCTGGCGCCGCTGGCGCTCTGGATCGGCGTTGGCCTGCTCGTGACGAGACTGTTCCGACATGGACTCACGCACGGTCGCTCATTCCTGACGTGGCTCGTGCGGCCCATCGCCGGCGGGCTGGCGCCCATCGTCGCCGCGTCCGCGTCACGCCAGGCGCGACTGGTGACCCGGGGCGTGGTCCTCGTGACGCTCGCGTTTTCATTCGCGGTATCGACCGCGGTCTTCAACACGACCTACAACACCCAATCGGCGGTCGACGCAGCGCTGACGAACGGGTCGGACGTGACGGTGACTGGAACCACGGCGTATCCCGCTGGCCCGCTGCTCGATGGCATCAGCAAGGTGGCTGGCGTCCGGGCGGCGAGAGCGATGATGCATCGGTTCGCATACGTCGGGAGCGATCTTCAGGACATCTATGGCATCGATCCCGTGGCGATCGCCGATGCCACCGATCTGTCGAACGCGTTCTTCGCCAGCAATGACGCCGCCGGTACGATGCGCCTGCTCGCGTCGCGTCACGACGGCGTGCTGTTGTCGCAGGAAACGGTCAACGACTTTCAGCTCCACTTGGGCGATCTCGTCACTCTTCGCGTGCAGAGTGCCAAGGATCACCAGTACCACGCGGTTGCGTTTCACTTCATTGGCGTGGTGCGAGAGTTCCCGACCGCGCCGAAGGACTCGTTCATCCTCTGCAACGCTGACTACCTCGCCGAGGTGACGGGAGATCCGACGCGGGAGGTGGTCCTGATTCGTGGCTCCGTCCCGCCGGAGCAGGTCGCCGCCGCGATACGGCCGGTGGTTGCGCCATTGCCGGGCGTGCGCGTCAGCGATCTTGGCTCGGTGATGCGCGCGATCAGCTCGAGTCTGACGGCGGTGGACCTTCACGGCCTGACCTGGATCGAATTGTCGTACGCGATCCTGCTCATCGCCGCTGCAAGCGGGCTGGTACTCGGACTTGGCCTGATCGAACGCCGCCGCGATTTCGCGCTCCTCGCCGCGATGGGTGCCAGCGGACGACAGATCGGATCGTTTCTGTGGACCGAAGGCCTGATGATTCTGATCTCGGGGATGATCCTCGGATTTGCCACCGGCTTCGCGATCGCGAAGATGCTGGTCAAGGTGCTGACTGGGGTGTTCGACCCGCCGCCGCAGTCCTTGACCATTCCATGGGTCTACCTGGCCGTGCTGATCCTGGCGGGGTGTGCTTCAACGATTCTGGCGGTCACCATCGCCAGAACCATCAATCGGCGTCAGGCGATTCAAGCCCTGCGGACGATCTGACGTCATTCCGGGCTCGAGAAGTCGTTCGACAGGTGACAGGCACAGTATCGCCAGAGCAGGGCAGCCTCACCTCGGCACTGTTCGGGCGGCGATCGTGCGGCTTGAATGGCGCTGTGGGCGACGGAACAAAGAGGTTGTTGGCGCAACGCATCATCTGGCAACTTGTACCAAAACGAAAGGAGCATCATGAGCCCGTTCCGAGTGTTCGCTGCAACCCTCCTGATGGCGAGTGCGGCTGCCTGTGGCAAGTCCGATGCGAAGGCTGAACCGGCGCAATCGGTCGCCGCCACGCTACCGTCTCGCGTCTCGAAAGTGACCGTGGATTCGCCACGCGTGCGCTTCGTGAGTGACAAGGCCACCAGTGCTTCCGCAGCAGCGGCGTCGCGTGACACCGCGATGTTCGCGGGCGGCTGCTTCTGGAGCATGGAGCGGCCGTTTGAGCACGTGCCGGGCGTACTCTCGACGACAGTGGGGTACGCCGGCGGCCATACGAAAAATCCCACCTACGAACAGGTGAATACGCGGACCACGGGGCACACCGAAACGGTGTTGGTGGAATACGACCCGGCTCGGGTGACCTACGAAAAACTGCTCGACGTCTACTGGCACAACATCGACCCGGTCACGAAGGACCGGCAGTTCTGCGATGCCGGACCGGATTACCGAACCGTGATCTTCACACACGGTGCGGCGCAGCAGGCGGCGGCACTTCGCTCGAAAGAGGTGCTCCAGAAATCCGGCCACTTCAAGATGCCGGTGGTCACCGAGGTGGTGGCCGACGCTCCGTTCTGGCGGGGCGAGGAATACCACCAGCACTTCGCCGACCGGAACCCGGACCGGTACGAGGCCTATCGTCGCGGTTGCGGTCGCGACGCACGACTGCGCGAGCTATGGGGAGACGCGGCGGCTCCGTACGTGCCGACGAAGTAGCAGTGCGGCGCTCACGCATCACTGCTCTTGGCAGATTCCCAGACTGGTGTCCATCCTGAAACCGTGCTTTGAGATACGTCGTCATTCCCGCTTTCGCGGGAATGATGAGTTTCCGGCCAGGCAAAACGGACAGCGTGCTGCCATCGACGGACCCATATCGTGGGCTCGGGTCTGGGGCGTCCGGCAGTGCAGACAACCGTCTGGCCGGACGTCAGGGAAGCATTAGTCGCCGCGTCACGGAGCTCATCCAGCTTGTTGTCGTGCGAGGACCGCCCGCGCCGCGGCAACGACGTGCTCCGGTGTGAATCCGAACTTGTCCATCACGACAGGGCCGGGAGCGGACGCACCAAAACTTCTAACAGCGATGATCTCGCCGTCCAGACCCGTGTACCGGTCCCACCCAAGGGGCGACGCGGCCTCCACACTCACGCGCGCGCGTACCCGCGGCGGCAGCACCGACTCGCGATAGTCCTGCGGTTGCGCCTCGAACAATTCCCACGACGGCATGGAGACGAGCCGGCTGCGCACGCCTTCAGCAGTCAGCTGTTGGTGTGCCTTCAACGCGAGCGACACCTCGGAACCCGTGGCGATGAGGATCACGCTCGGCGACTCCGCGGATGTATCGCTCAACACGTAAGCCCCTCGCGCGACGCCCGATGCGGGGGCAAGTGCCGTGCGATCCAGCACGGGCAGTGCCTGGCGCGTGAGCACCAGTCCCACCGGACCCGCTGTGTGCAAGAGCGCGATACGCCACGCCTCGACGGTTTCCGTTGCGTCGGCAGGCCGCAGGACCAGCATGTTCGGCATGGCGCGAAGACTTGCCAGCTGTTCCACCGGCTGGTGCGTCGGTCCATCCTCGCCGAGCGCAATGCTGTCGTGTGTCCAGACGTAGATCACGTGCGCGCCGCTCAGCGCGGCGAGCCGGATACTCGGCCGCATGTAATCCGAGAACGTGAGAAATGTCGCGCCATACGGGAGCACGCCACCGTGGTGCGCCATCCCCGTGAGCGCCGCCGTCATGGCGTGCTCGCGAATCCCGAAATGGATGTTGCGTCCCGCGTACCCCCACACGCCTCCTGCCTGTCCCTGCGTGGGCGGCGTGGCGCCCGCCTGCTCGGCCAGCGGACTCTCGAAGTCGCCCTTCTCCTTCATGGCCGTTTTCGTCGACGGATCGAGGTCAGCCGATCCGCCGACGAGATTCGGCACGACGTCGCAGAGTGCGGCGATGAGTTTGCCACCGGCATCGCGCGTCGCCATCGCCCCATCCGCGGCGGTGAACGTGGGTAGTACCTTCTCCCATCCGTCCGGAAGACCGCCCGCGACGCCGCGATCGAACGCCGCGGCGGTATCGGCGTGCGCGGCGCGGAACGCATTCATTCGATGCTCCCACGACGTCTCGAGTGCGGCGCCATTCGCCACCGCCTTCCGAAACTCGGCCAGCGCCTCGTCCGGTATCAGAAACGTGGCATCCCGGGGCCATCCGTACGCCTGCTTCGTCAGCTTGACCTCCTCCACACCCAGCGGTTCGCCGTGGGCGTGAAAGGTGTCCTGCTTGTTAGGACTCCCGAATCCGATGTGCGTGCTCGCGATGATGAGTGACGGGCGGTCGTCGTCGGCGCGCGCGGCCGTCAACGCGGCGTCCACCGCATCGACATCGAGTCCGTCGACGTGCTGCACGTGCCATCCGTAAGCGGCAAACCGCGCCCCGACATCTTCCCTGAACGTGATGTCGGTGGTGGCGGACAGCGTCACGCGATTGGAGTCGTACAGCACGATCAATCGACCGAGGCGCAAGTCGCCCGCCAGTGACGCGGCCTCGGCCGAAATGCCTTCCATCAGGTCGCCGTCGCTTGCCAACACGTAGGTGCTGTGATCCACGACCGTGTGATCCACCCGATTGAACGAGGCCGCGAGCCACCGCTCTGCCATCGCGAGTCCCACACCGTTTCCGAATCCCTGTCCCAGCGGTCCGGTCGTCACTTCGACGCCTGGGGTATGGTTCCGCTCGGGATGTCCCGGCGTGCGGCTTCCCCATCGCCGAAACTGCTTGAGGTCGTCGAGCGTGACATCGTAGCCCGTCAGATGCAGCATGCTGTAGAGCAACATGCTTGCGTGGCCGGCCGACAGCACGAAGCGGTCACGGTCCGGCCACGCCGGATTCGCCGGGTTGTAGCGGAGGTGACGGGTCCACAACACGTAGGCCATCGTCGCCGCTCCCATCGGCATCCCCGGGTGCCCGGAGTTGGCCTTTTGAACACCATCGATGGACAGCGTGCGAATGGTATTGATGCACAGGTCGGCCAGTGTGCTCGTGGGATTCACGGTGCGACCTGTTCCAGGCGCGCGACCTTCTTCAGCCGGCGCAGGTGACGTTCCGCAGAACTCGGTCGCGCGTCGAGGAACGCGCCGACGACGTCCCACGCAAGCTCGGGTCCGATGATTCGGCCACCAAGGCACAGCACGTTCATGTGATCGTCCTCTACGCCCTGGCGGGCGGTAAAGTGGTCGTGCACGAGCGCCGCGCGCACGCCGCGCACCTTGTTGGCGCTCACCGCCGCGCCGACGCCACTGCCGCAGATGGCGATACCCCGCTCCACCTCACCGGCGGCGACCGCGCGGGCCAGCGGCACGACGAAGTCCGGATAGTCATCGTCCGGCTTCAGCGCGTGCGCACCGAAGTCGATGAGTGTGTGGCCCGCGGTGCGAAGGCGTGCCACAAGGTCCTCCTTCAGCGCGAAGCCGCCATGATCCGTTGCAATGCCGACACTCAGCACAACGTCCTCTCCGTCAACAACGGCCGCCTGACCGCGTGGTGCGCGCAGCGCGATGTCCGATCCCATCTTCATGACGCGCGTTTGGAGGCGTGATCGGGTTGCGTCAAGGTTGCGCGCTTTGTCGCGAGACAGCCGAGCAGATCCTTCCACGACGCGTCGAAGGAGTCGGCGCCCTCTCGCTGGAGCTGCGCCGCGAGCGTCGCGTCGTTCACACCGGCTCGCGTGAATGCCGCAAGCACATCCTCGGCGTCGCCGCCGTCGACGGGCAGCGCGCCGGACAGGCTGCCGTGATCGGCGAAGGCGGCAAGCGTCTTCTCCGGCATGGTGTTGATGGTGTCGGGGGCCGCCAGCGCCTCGACGTAGAGCGTGTCCGGTGCGGTGGGATCCTTCGTGCTTGTGCTGGCCCACAGCAGGCGCTGCGGCTGGGCGCCGGCCGCCTCGAGCGCGCGCCACCGGGGTGATGCGAGTACGGCGCGATACGCGCAGTAGGTACGCTTGGCAATCGCGATACCCAGCCGATTGTGGAGGGCCGCCGGAACCGTGTCCTTCACTGCCACGTCCCAGCGACTCACAAAGATCGAGGCGACGGACCCGATGCGCGGGTTGCGTCCGTCCGCGATCCGCCGCTCGATCCCACGCATGTAGGCGTCCGCTGCGGCTTGGTACTGCGCAGCGGAGAAAAGCAGCGTCACATTGACCGGCACGCCGGCAAAGATCGACGCTTCGATGGCGGCGGCGCCTTCGGCGGTGCCGGGGATCTTGATGAAAAGATTGGGGCGCTGCGCGCGGCCGTGAAGTTCTGCCGCCGCGTCGATGGTGCCGGCGGTGTCGTACGCGAGCAACGGGGATACTTCGAGCGACACCCAACCGTCCACGCCCTTCGTGCGGTCGTGGACCAGCCGGAAGAGATCCGCCGCGCGTTGCAGGTCTTCGATCGCGAGGTCAAAGAAGAGCGCCTCGCCTGACTTGCCCGCTGCCGATTCCCGGCGGATGGCCGCGTCGTAGGCATCACCGCTCTTGAACGCGTGATCGAAGATCGTGGGGTTCGACGTGAGCCCGGTGACGCCCCATTGGCGGATGTATCGCTCCAGAGTGCCGTCGTCGAGTATGCCGCGCGTGATGTTGTCGAGCCAGATGCTCTGCCCGAGGTCGTGCAGCTGACGGGTCACCGTCATCGCGTTTCTCCTGGTCTTGCTGTGATTGCGGTCGTCAGTACGTGCTGCGCATTTAGCGTGCGCGAGATGGGCGCCGCGCACTCGTTTCAACATTCATTTCGTTTTCTTCGCGCCAGAGCAGAACCGCGCCATCAAAATGGCTGCACTCTTGCACGCCACGGGAACCTGGCGCACACGCGATAATTCCCGCCGCGAGGTTCCATGGCCCCCCAGACATCTGCGCCCGAAGCTGGCTCCGCGCCTGCCGAGTCCGTCGTGCGCCGCTACGCGACGGCGATGACGCCCCAGCCGCGCGTCGCACTCCTCGGCTCACCGCGGTATGGCGTGCTCGTCACCAACGCGGGCGCGGGGTACAGTCGCGCCGAGGGTATCGCGGTGACGCGTTGGCGGGCCGACGCGACGCGCGACGACACCGGTCAATGGCTCTATCTCGCCGATGTCGCGACGGGGCGCGTCTGGTCCGCGACGCACCAACCGACGACCGTCGAGGCCGACGCGTACGACGTGACCTTCGCGACCGACCGCGCCGTCTTCGACCGCCGCGACGGCGACATCGAGACACGCCTCGAGATCGTCGCCATTCCGCGCGACCGCGCCGAGGTGCGGACGCTCACCATCACGAACCGATCGGGGGAGCGCCGCGACATCGAGGTAACGAGCTACGGCGAGATCGTGCTCACTGACCCCAAAGCCGATCGTGCGCATCCGGCGTTCGAGAATTTGTTCGTTGAAACCGAGTGGGTTGCCTCCGGCTCGACGCTGCTCGCCAGTCGTCGGCCGCGCGAAGCGACAGACGCGCCCCAATGGTGCGCGCACATCGTCGCCACGGGACCGGAGCGCATCGGCGAGCCGTCGTTCGAGACCGACCGGGACAAATTCATCGGACGCGGGCGTTCGCCGCGCTGCCCTCGCGCGCTCGATCACGACCAGGCGCTCGGCGGATCCATCGGTGCCGTGCTCGATCCGATCGTGTCGATTCGCGTGCGACTTCGCATCGAACCGGGCCGATCGGCGCAGGCGGCGTTCACGACGCTCGTCGGCGACGACCGAGCGCGAACGATCGACTGTGCGGGACGGTACGGCGAGCTCGGCGCCACCGAGCGCGCAACCGCGCGGGCGGGTACGGAAGCGCTCGTCGAGTTGCGAGACCGCAACATTGCGCCAGCTGATGCCGCGACCTTTCAGCAGATCGCCGGCGCTCTGCTCTTTCCCAGCGACGACTTGCGAAGTTCTGCGCACGAGCGCGCAATGAACCGCGGCGGACAGCAAACACTATGGGCGCACGGCATCTCCGGCGACTGGCCGATCCTGCTCGCCACCGTCGACTGCGACGCGGGGTTCGAGACGCTCCGTGAGTTGCTCAAGGCGCACGAGTATTGGCGGACCAAAGGCTTCACCACCGACCTCGTGATCCTCGATATCAGTCCCGCGAGCTACGGACAGCATTTCGAGGATCGGCTGTTGTCGATCGTCACGTCGTCGGCGGAGCGCTGCGACATCGACAAGCCCGGCGGGGTGTTCATTCGGCGCCGCGATGTCATTGGCGACGACGGCGTCCTGATGCTTCGCGCCACCGCCCGCGTGACGATCGAGTGCGATGGCGCTGACCTGAAGAGCTGCGCGCTACTGCTCCACAAGCCCAACGATCAGCCGCCCGCCGCCGCCGCCAGCCGCGATGTCACCGATGCCGCGCCACGGCTCTCGACGCCCGCACCCGCGTCAGGCAACGGCTTTGGCAACCTTGCCGCCGACGGCGCATACGAGATTCACGTGAACGGCGAGACGGTTCCGCCGGCGCCGTGGATCAACGTCATCGCGAACCCGCGGGCGGGCTTTTGCGTTACCGAACGTGGCGGCGGATTCTCGTGGGTAGACAACAGTTTCTTCTTCCGCCTCACGCCCTGGCACAACGACCCGGTGAGCGACCCACTCGGCGACGTGCTGTACCTCCAGGAGCACGACGGCGATGCACTCGGCGCGCCGTGGACGCCAACGCCGGGGCCGAGCGACGAGGCACTCGGCGAATACGTCGTGCGACATGCACCGGGATGCACGACGTTCACACACGCGCACGACGGCATCGTGAGCGAGCTCGCGCTCGGCGTGCCGGTGGACGACCCGGTGAAGATCGCGCGGCTTCGACTCACCAACCGCAGCGCGCGTCCACGCCGAGTGCGACTCACGAGTTACGTCGAATGGACGTTGGGCGAGCAGCGCGAGCGCACGCGCGACCAGATTCACACGTGGCACGACCCTGCAACGGGCGCTGTCTTCGCGTCGAACTTCTTCGCGGAGGACTTCTCCAACCGCGTCGCGTTTTCGTGGGTGAGCGAACCCCTTGTTGGATTCACTGCCAGCCGCGAAGAGTTCATTGGGCGCAACGGGAGTCTCGTCGCCCCGGCGGGTCTCGGCGTCTCACGCCTCTCCGAGTCGACGGGCGCTGGCGTAGACCCCTGCGCCGCATTGCGTGCCATGGTGACGCTTGCGCCGGGCGAGACGCGCGATGTCGTCGTCCTGCTAGGCGCTGCCACAAGCGAAGACGGCGCGAGAGACCTCATCGAGCGCAATGGGGCAGTTGCTCGCGCTACCGCGGCGCTCGACGGCGCGGTGGACGCGTGGAAGCGCCGGCTGTCGACGATGGTCGTGCACACCCCCGCGCCTGAGTTCGACGCGATGGCAAACGGGTGGTCGTTGTACCAGGCGCTCTCATGCCGGATGTGGGGGCGATCCGCCTTCTATCAGTCGGGCGGCGCCTACGGCTTCCGCGACCAGCTCCAGGACTGCATGGCGTTCGTTTACGCCGAGCCCGCCGTCGCGCGCGCGCATCTGGTGCGAGCCGCGGGAAGGCAATTCCGCGAGGGCGACGTCCAGCACTGGTGGCATGTGCCGAGTGGACGCGGCGTGCGCACGCGGTCGTCGGACGATCTCGTCTGGCTCGCCTTCGCCGCCGACCACTATGTCCGCGTAACCGGCGACGCGGCCGTCTTCGATGAGCGCATCGCGTTTCTCGACCAGCCGCCGCTCGCGCCGGGCGAGAAAGACGCCTACGCTCTGCCCACGGTGAGCGACGACTCGGACACGTTGTTCGTGCACTGCGTACGCGCACTCGACCGCGCATGCACCACCGGCGCGCACGGACTCCCGCTGATCGGCGACGGCGACTGGAACGACGGCTTCAATCGCGTCGGCGTGAACGGCCGCGGCGAGAGCGTCTGGCTCGCCTGGTTTCTCAGTCTCACCTTGCGACGCACGGCGGACCACGCCGACGGCCGGCACGAGGCCGCCACGGCGGAGCGACTGCGGAAGCGCGCCGACGCGTATGCCGCCGCTGTCGATCGCGAGGCATGGGATGGAGCCTGGTATCGCCGCGCCTTCTTTGACGACGGCACTCCGCTCGGCTCGGCGACGTCCGACGAATGTCAGATCGACGCCATCGCCCAGAGTTGGTCGGTCATCTCCGGTGCCGGTGATCCGGAGCGCGCACGACGCGCCATGCAGTCGGTCAACGAACGCCTCGTTGACGGCGACGCCCGTGTGATCAAGCTGCTCACGCCACCCTTCGACCGGATGACCCATGATCCCGGGTACATCAAGGGCTACGTCCCCGGCGTCCGTGAGAACGGCGCGCAGTACACGCACGCCGCGCTCTGGACTGTGCTCGCCACCGCGCTCCTCGGCGACGGCGATCGAGCGTTTACGCAATTCGAGATGCTCAATCCGCTGTCGCACAGCCGAACCGCCGGCGACGTTGCGCGATACAAGGTCGAGCCGTATGCACTGTGTGCCGACGTTTACACGGCGCAGGACCATATCGGCCGCGGCGGCTGGACCTGGTACACTGGATCAGCGGGCTGGTCGTACCGCGTGGCCATCGAGACGATCCTCGGCTTCACCAAACGCGGGACCAGGCTGACGATCGACCCTCGCGTGCCGCGCGCCTGGCCAGAGTTCCGAATCGACTACCGCTACATGAACACCACCTATTTGATCACGGTCAGGAATCCGTGCGGCGTTTGCAGTGGCGTGACACACGTCGAGGTGGACGAACGCGACGTGGCGAGCGGAGTGATTGACCTGGTGGACGACGCTCAGCCGCATCGCGTCATCGTGACGATGGGGTCGATGGGATCGCCCTGAGGCTTCCGTGGTTTACAGGATCATGCCGCGCTGCAGAGTGCGCTCCGCAATGGGCTGGGTCGACGTCGATGAGCCTGGCGGAAGGAGTGGGTGTCTGCGCGCTGTGGTATGCCCGCCTGGAGCTTGCGATGCAGCGGGACGTGCAGGCGATTGTCCGACACCTCCAGCAACGGGGTAATCATGGCCGACAGCAATGTCGTAATACAACCGATGCGGTGGAAGGCCGCCGTGTGGGCAGGTCTTATTGGCGGCGCGGCATTCATGATGTTGGAAATGATCATGGTGCCGCTCTTTGGCGGTGGTAGCCCCTGGGGGCCGCCGCGTCTGATCGCCGCGATCATCATGGGTCAAGGCGTCTTGCCGCCGCCCGCGACTTTCGACATCGGCGTTTTGATGGGTGCGATGGCGGTTCACTTTCCACTATCTATTGTCTTCACGCTAGTCCTGGCCTGGATCGTCGCGCGCTTTGACACGGGTGTAGCTGCATTGATTGGTGCAGGGGTCGGTCTCCTTCTCTACCTCGTCAATTTCTACGGCTTCACAGCGATATTCCCCTGGTTCGCAATGGCCCGCAACCGGATCACTGTCTTCACGCATATCATGTTTGGCGTGATTGCGGGTGCTGCATACAAGCAGTTGGCAAAGCCGAAAGCCTGGAGGTGACGACGCCGCACCGCGGCGTCGAAGAGTGCGCGTCGTGCGCGGTACGAGTGGCACCGCAGCGAGCCTCGCAAGAGTCGTTCGGACCACCGCGATGCGACCCACCGGCACGGGCACCGAGCAGCTGCCTGGCCCATCGCTGCGGGTGAGATGCCCGCGCAGGTGCGGAGCGCGCCGATCGGCTCGTCGCACGCCTTCTCGACCTTGACTGGAAACCGGGGGGGACGTTCGTCGGAATCGCATGATCGTCACCGGTGCCACGGGAGCAGACGAGATCTTGCAGTGGAGCGAGTGCGGGCAAACGGAGAAGCGAACGGAAGCTGCTCACACGGTGAGGGAGAGACTACATGCGCGTCAGTCCAATAGCGGGAAAACCAGCGGATCCTGCAACGCTGGTTGATGTGCCGCGGCTCATCACGGCGTATTACACCGACGTACCCGACCCGGCGGTCGCCGCGCAACGGGTGGCGTTCGGCACGTCCGGGCACCGTGGATCGTCGTTGGACAGGGCGTTCAATGAGTGGCACATCCTGGCCATCACGCAGGCGATCTGCCTGTACCGGAAGCAGCGCCAGATCGATGGGCCGCTGTACCTGGGCATCGACACGCATGCGCTCTCGGTGCCGGCGCTCGCGAGTGCGCTGGAAGTCCTGGCGGCCAACGGTGTGGAGGTCATGCTCGCCGAGCGGGACGCGTACACTCCGACGCCAGTGATCTCTCACGCGATTCTCGGATACAACCGAGGGCGCAAGACCGGGCTCGCCGATGGCATCGTCATCACACCGTCGCACAACCCGCCGCACGATGGCGGCTTCAAATACAACCCGCCCAACGGTGGCCCAGCGGAGTCCAGCGTGACGGATTGGATTGGGGCCAGGGCCAACGACTTTCTCACCGCGAGACTCAAGGACGTAAAGCGAATCTCCCATGAGAAGGCGCTTCGCGCGAGCACGACACATCGCCACGACTACCAGACGGCCTACATCGCCGATCTCGGCAACGTGATCGACATGGACGTCATCCGGGGTGCGACGATCAGCCTCGGCGTGGATCCGATGGGAGGCGCGGGGGTGCACTACTGGGAACCGATCGCCGACCGCTACGGGCTCAACCTTAGCGTCGTCAACACGGCCGTCGATCCCACCTTCCGCTTCATGACCGTGGACTGGGACGGCCAGATTCGCATGGATCCGTCGTCGCCGTATGCGATGCAGCGGTTGATCGACATCAAGGATCGCTTCGATATCGCCTGGGCCTGCGACACCGATCATGACCGGCACGGGATCGTCACTCGAAGCGCAGGACTGCTGCCGCCTAACCATTACCTGTCTGTCGCGATCGACTATCTGATCCAGCACCGGCCGAAGTGGCGTACGGACGCGGCGATTGGCAAGACGCTGGTGAGCAGCCAGATGATCGATCGCGTGGCGGCCAAGGTCGGCCGGACGCTCTACGAAGTGCCGGTTGGCTTCAAGTGGTTCGTTGATGGCTTGCTCGATGGCTCACTGGGCTTTGGTGGGGAAGAGAGCGCAGGAGCGTCGTTCGTCCGTCTGGACGGCACGGTCTGGACGACGGACAAGGATGGCATGGTGCCGGCGTTGCTCGCGGCAGAAATCACGGCGCGGATGGGTCGTGATCCGGGCGAGCTCTATGGTGAGCTCACGCGCGAGCTCGGTGAGCCGGTCTATGACCGCGTCGAGGCACCCGCGACCCCCGCTCAAAAGACGCTCCTCGCGGCTCTTTCGGCAGAGCAGGTCACCATTTCCGAGCTGGCCGGCGAGAAGATCGAGAAGGTGCTCACGCAGGCGCCGGGAAACGGCGCGCCGATCGGCGGGGTGAAGGTGATCGCCAGGAGCGGATGGTTCGCAGCGCGCCCGTCGGGCACAGAGGAGATCTACAAGATCTACGCGG
>JBBQFW010000053.1:0-17123 GCA_038322445.1 Gemmatimonadales bacterium | reverse complement strand
AGCGCGCCGCGCGGCAGGGCCCGCGTGCAGCTCTTCGTCGTACCGTTCTCGGTGATGCTCACTTTCGCGGTGGCGCTGCCGTCATAGGTGACGACCTCGCGGCGAACCAGTGCGACTGCATCTTCGTTCGTGTACTTCAGCATCGCCTGAATGGAGCGGATCACGGTGCCGGCGGTTGGATAACTGGTAGAGCCGGTCACCACCGGGATGATCAGGCCGAACGTCGTGTCCCCGACTGTGCGTGTTGCCGTGAAGCTGCCGCGGCTGGAGGTTCCGGTGGTGGACTCCTGTCCGGACGACGTGCCGTTGACCGTGCGCTGCGCGCTTCCCGATGCGAGTCCGGTCGTGGTGCGGCTGCTGGAGCTGTTGATCGCGGTGCTGGCGATGAGGATGGTCGAGGTATCGCCCAGCAGGCGACCGACCGGTCCACGACCTCGGCCCCAGGAGTTCTTGCCACGGTCGCGAGCGGTCGCGCTGTCAGCCGCGGCGTTGAAGACGATCGTGCCGGTCACTTTCGACTGGACGTTCACGCTATTGGTCGTGAGCGTGTCGAACGCCTGCTGCACGGCGCCAGCGGTCGTGAGATATTGCGCCGAGCGCGAGGACGTTACGCCGTTGCTGGTGACGTCGGCGCAGAGGACACGCTCCGTGGCCGCATCGAAGGACGGCGTCGTACAGTTCAGGGCTCCGCCAAAGGGGCCACGTTGTCCGCCGCGGCTCGCGAATCCGATGGCGCCGGCGAAGTTGTCCTGCAGGCCACCGCCCATCAGCTCGCCGCGATTGAAGGATGCGTCGCGTCCGCCGCCCACCCACAATCCGGCGCTGCTTGCTGCGGCGGTCGTCGTGCCTACGTAGCTGGTCGCGAGGTCGCCATAGCCCACCGGCACCGACGACAGAGCGGCAGCCAGCGCCGCGCGCGTGAGGGCGGAGGCAGATGTCCCGGTCGAGTCCTGGCAGGCGGCCGCGGACAGGATCGCTGCTCCGCAGAGGGCGATACGAGTGAAGGTGCGAGTCATGGCTGCTGCTCCGGTAAGGGGTCGTGGAACGTGCATGTCCCAACAACACGCATGGTCCGGAATGCCCTGATCGTGCGTGCCGCGACTATGACTGCGCGCTGGCGTTCCTTGTGCCGCGACCGATCGTGCGAATGCTCTCCTCGTCGTCCACGACGAGCACCATCTCACCATCTCCGCGCGGCAGCCGTACCTGCTCGACTGCGGCCTCCTCGGCGGCGTCCGCCGATGTCTGGGCACGCAGGTAGATCTTGAATTCGGTGCCCTTGCCCGGTTCGCTGTAAAGATGGATGAAGCCGCCGATGCCCTTCATGATGGCGAGGTCGTCGAAAGTCCGAGCCCTGTGCCCCGTCCCGTATCCTTGGTGGTGAATGTGGCAGGCCCGGCTTTGCCAGCGCGCTATTTCGCTTGCGTCACAAGGCGCCCGGTCTCGACAACCAGCGGCCGGAGTTCGACATCGGCCGACTGCCAAAAGGTTGTGAACGCTTGCACGTCACGCGTGGCGGCCGCCGCGTCCCCCTGCTGATTTTCGATGAGTCCGCGACGCCGCACCGCGAACGGAATGTTGGACGTCGAGCTGAGCGACCCGAGCCCGGTCGCATTCAACCAGCCGATCGCCTCCGCGTCTCGGTGCAGTGCGTGCAGCGCTTCCGCGCGCACGGATGCGAGCATGTCGTAGAGACCGAGACCGAAGACACTCGCATCGTCCAGGCTGTCTGTCGAGACCAGGATCAGCGCCGCGGCGGGATGCTGGCCGATGAGCTGCATGGCACCGACGATCCGTTGCACCGTCCGCTCATCAGAGGCGGACAGTGTCCTGGTAGCCGTGAATGCCGCCAGACGATTTTCGTAACGCGCGTCGAGCAGGCGCGTGGCCGCCACCGCCGCGCGCGCGTCGTCGCCAACGCCCGCATCGACGACACGCGCGACGTCCTCGCGCGCCCGTCGCGCGAGATCGGGCAGCGCGGGCGCCGAAGGTTCCGCGAGCATCTGCGCCACGAGCAGTGCGTGCTTGTTGCGCAGCGCCGCGTCCATCACGGCCGGTCGCGCGAGATGCCCGCGCACGAGATCGGCCAGCAACGCATCGGCGAGCGAGGGAAAGCCATCGCGTCGCCGATTGGCCGCTATCAGGGATGCTGCCTCGAACTCGTGGGCATACGTGCCGATGCGCCAGATGGCCGATTGCACCGTTACATCCGTGGCGCGCCGTGTCGCGGCCTCGAGTGCGGCGCGTGCGCGCGGATCGCCGAGGATGATCGCGCGCATGGCGGCAAGCTCGAACGTGCCGATCTCGCTCGCGTCGCCGAAAACTTCGTCGCGTCCGCTCCATTCGTCCACATGCGCCGAGTCGCGCGTAAACGCGGCGACGCGGGTGAGATGGACGCGCGCGGCAAGATCGTGCGGACGGTAGCGCAGGACATTCAGGAAGGGATCGCGTGACTCGATAATCGATCGCCCAACGTTCGGACCGAGATGAAACCGGAGCTCGCCGAGCTGGGCCCACGCGTCGGCGTCGGTGGGGTAGGTGGCGAGCACCTGATTGGCGAGGCGTTCTCCGGTGGCGAGGTCCCGGCGCACGAACGCACGTCGTGCGGCGAGAAGCTTGCGATCGCGATCCGGCAGGTGATTGGCAAAGTGCTCGGCGAGCGCGGCGGCGGAGTCGGACGAGATCTCCCCGTCGGTCCATTCACGTGCCAGCGAGAGGCGATACCATGCGAGGCCGAAGGTGCTGTCGGCCTGCAGGGCGTTGGCGAAGGCGGCCACGGCTTCGCGATAGTGACCGGCGCGCATCTGGGACTCGCCGGCGAGGAATGCCTTGAACGCCACGAGCGATCGCGTGGATGCCGCGGCGGCGTTGGCGAGTCGCACGGTGGAATCCGTCATGGCGCCAATCGCCAGGCGGCGCGCGAGCGAGTCGACGAGGTCGAACACGCGGGCCTCGTCACCCACCGCGGTGGCGCGCATCCGGGCACTCCCATCTACGTCGTAGAGCGTTGCGGCGATGCTCAGCCGCCCACCGGCCGCCTCGATCTCGCCGAGCACGAACTGCCCGGCACTGAGCGAACGCGCGGCACGACGTCCGGACTCGATGTCCGCCGCAGCTGGTGTTGCGGAAAGCACCGCATTCGCGTCGACCGACCGAAGCCGCCCCGCGCCATCGAGCGCGAGGCCAAGGAGCGTTGCGGCACCGTCGCGAAGGTACGCGGCGTCGCCGGCACGACTTCGGATGGCGAACGGAAAGACTGCGACACGATCGTCGGACACCGTGTCCCGCGCACTGGCCTGACGTTGACGCAGGAGCGCGAGACCGGCGACGATGACGGCGGCAAGCAGCGCGATGAGCCCACCTGCGCGCATGTGTGTTCGCGCGCGTGTGACCGGAGGTGCAACGGTGTGAGGTGTTGGGCGCGTCCCTTCCCCCACTGGCAATGGCTGGCGAACGGCGGTGTCCATGACAGACGGCGCGACGTACCGCAGTTCCCTGGCGAGATCGGCGGTCTCGCCTTCCGGCACCGTCTCCAGGTCATCCGCCAGCCTGCTTTCCAGCGACGCATACAGCTCCAGCGCGGACACACGATCGCCTGCAACGGCCGCGAGGCGCATTCCACGCCGAACGTCGCCCTCGGCGTAGTCCGCCAGGTCCACCGCACGACGCGTCATCCGAACCGCCATTTCGCTCGTGCCAGACGCGAGTGCGGCGTCCGCCACTGCCCATGCCGCTCCCACGGCATCGCGACGCAGGTCCCGACGTTTTTCACCCGCCCAGCGTTCGAACTCCGGTGCGTCGGAGATGTTGAAGTCGGCCAGGAAGTCGCCGCGATAGAGCGACAGCGCGTGTTCGGGCCGCCCGTCTGCCATGGCCTGCGCGAACTCGGCGACATCGAAGCGGACCTCAGCCGGGTTGAGGCCAACCTCCTCATCGCCGCGCGTGACGAACACGTCCTCGCCGAGCGAGCGACGAAGGAAGTAGAGTGCCTGCCTGAGGCTGGCCCGCGCACGTGCCTGCGGTTGATCGCCCCAGAAGAGCAGGAGCAGGCGATCGCGTCGCTGGAGCTCACCCGTTGCCGCCGCCAGGTACGCGAGCAGCGCCAGACGTTTCGGCTGAACGAGCACCTGGTCGGATATATCGCCCGACCGCCGCAGCTCAGGCATGCCGAGGAGGGACAGCTCGATCACGGGTGCCGCGGTTGGAAAGGTTCAACGGTGCGATGACGGTGACACACGTCATGCAGCACACGGTGTTGACGGAGCGGTGACGGACCTGAGGGAAGTTACCGCCTGCGCATACCGCGTGCGCGACCCCTTCTTCCTCGACACTCATGCAGCGCTTTTTGAGGCTCGTCCTTGTCTGACCACGCCGAGGTAACGAAAGAGCGGCGACGGAATCATCCGTCGCCGCTCTTTTGTCCGCGTCGTTCATTCTGGTCGCGCTACATCCGCTTCTTCATCTCTTCCAGCGCACGCGGATTCTTCTGCTTCGCCGCCTTCATCATCCACTCCATCCCGACGTCGTGATTCTTCGGAACGCCCATGTCGCCGTCGAGGTTCATGAGGCCGAATTCGATCTGCGCTTCGGAGTCGTCGTTTGTTGCAGCCGCTTCCATATAGAGGCGCCCCGCGGTGTCGTCCTGCTTCACGCCATGTGACCCGTTCGTATAGAAGATGGCGATGAGACGCTGCGCGGTGGGATTGCCCTTCTGCGCTGCGGCCTGGACGAGACGCACGCCTTCCTCTTCGTTCTGCGTCGTGCCCTTGCCGCGAACCTGGGCCATTCCGTACGCCAGCATCCCGCGGTCGTCACCCGACGCCGCGTCCGCCATGAAATACCGCATCGCCGTCGTGGGATTGGCCTGCGAAAGTAGCTCGCCCATGTTGTACGCGCCGACCATGTCCCCCGCTTCAGCCCCCTTCTTGAACAGCAGCGCCGCCTCGATCGCGTCCTCCTTTACCCCCACACCCGCCTGGAGAAACTCGGCGGCGAGTGTCATGCCCGAGGGGAGCCCGCCGTCGGCCGCTTTCTTCGCGAGCTGATAGGCCGCCGCGGCATCCTCCTTCACTCCCGCGCCCTTGAACGTGAGCACCGCGTAGTCGCGGATCGCCTCCAGCTTGCCGGCCTTCGCCGCCGCACCGATGTAGCCTTCGACCTCCTTGTCCGGACCGTAGCCAATGCCGAAGCCTGCCATTCGCGCAGCGCCATAGTAGTAGCCTGCGTCCACATTGCCGGCGACAGCCTTGTCATGAAACGCGAGCACGAAGGCCCGCGGCGTGAGCGAGGGATTCGTCGCCTTGGCCTTGTCGAACATCGCCTGAAGCATGTTGTAGGCGAAGTCGGCGTCGGAATGCTTCTTCTCCGGCACCATGATCATGCTCCGCAGCTTCATCTCTGGCGTTTGCGCCATTTCAGCGGTGGCGAGGCCCTGCTGCGCCGGCAGCGCTGCCGCGCAGGCGATCACGGCATAGGCGACGACGGCCTTGCGATTGATGAGGATCATGCGACCTGTGCTCCTGTCTGGGTGTGTCGTGGCATTTCGTGATGATTTCGGCGTCATGGCAGCTTGCGCATTTCGTCCGTGCACTTCGTGTTGCCCCGTGCGGTGCCCATGCGGAACCAGCGGCGCGCCTCGTCGACGTCCTTCTCGACGCCCCCGATGCCCCGTGCGTACATGCGCCCGAGCTCGCATGGCGCGTGGGACTCGCCGCGCTCGGCCGCGATGCGGAGCAGCCGCTCTCCCTCGATCTGGTCCTGCTGCACGCCGTTGCCGTTGATGGTGAGAATCCCCATCTCGAACAGCGCGGGCGGCCAGCCCTCCACAGCGGCTCGACGCTTGAGCGTGAGGGCTTCGGCCGGATCCTTCGGCGTACCTTCTCCCTCCTCCACGAGCGAGGCGAGCTCATACCTGCCTCGCGCGGAACCCGCGGTCACCGAGCGCCTGAGCCACGACACGGCGAGCGAGTCGTTCTTCGCCACGCCCTTCCCCAGGTAGTAGGCGATGCCGACCTCCACTTCGGCCACCGGATCGCCGTTCTCCGCCCATGGCTGAAGCAGGGCGACACGCTTTTCATAGTCCGGCGGAAGGCCGTCAGCCCCGTTGTAGACGTTCGCGAGGATTTCCATCGCCGCTTTTTCGCCCAGCTCGATCGCCTTGAGTAAGTAGGTTTCGCTCTTGGCACGATCGGGCGGAAGCCCGGGCAGCTTCGCGCTGTACATGTAGCCGAGGGTGTTGGCTGAATTCCCGTCGCCCTTCGCAATCCCGAGATTGCAGAGGCGCTCCGCCTCGACGTAGTCGCGCTTGGTGCCGGTGCCGTCCATGGACTGCATGCAGGCGTGCCGCATGGCGTCAGCCTCACCCAGTTTTACGCCCACCATCGTCCACTCGCGGCTCTTCACCTTGTCCATGGCGACGAATCCCGTGTCGCCGTCCTGGTAGGCGTAGGCGAGCACGCCAGCGGCGTCCATGTTGCCGTGCGAGGCCGCATTGCTCAGCAGGTCGAGCCCGCGCTCCTTGTTCCGCGGAACGCCGATACCGTGCGCGTACTGGATACCGGCATCCGCCATCGCCGTGAGGTCACCCTGCGACGCCTTTTCCAGGTTCCGCTGGATGAGGGGATGCGCCTTCTCCCAGGCCTCGATGAAATCGTCGCTGGCCTTCTGGTTCGCCCGGGTCTGTTCCTCGAAGCGTGCCTTTGCGGCATCGTCCCGCTGGTTCCGCGCGGCTTCCGCCGCATTGTGCCGATCGACCATGTTGTTCAGGGTGTTGCCAAGCAGCCCAACGATCTCGGACCTGCCATCGGTGCTGGCACGCGAGCTGGAGCCCAGGCTGCCGTAGCTCGAGCTCCTGGAGGACGAGCTGGACGGCGCACTCCTCGCATTGCGCGAGGACTCGTCGCCGAGGCTCTGCTGTTCGCGATGGGCCTGATCCGAGCGCTCCTGGCTGAGCATGGAGGCGTAGCGCGCGTAATCCTGGGACACCGTCTGGGCTGCGAGCACTCCCGCGGACATCACGAGGCCGAGGCTGGCGAGCGCGACCGTGGGAAGAGATCGAAAGGCGAGGCACTGGCGGGCAGTTGGGATGTCGTTGCTCATGGCGGGCGGGGTTCGGTCGGCGTGGGGTTGCCTGTGCGAACGCAATCTCATCGCGCAGCGTCATCCCGCCGTTAGCTGGCACGGCCGGCGCGGCACGGACCCGTCACCCGAGCGTTGCAGCGGGCCAACTCGCGTGTTTTGTCACCCATTCCGGGTGTCATCGGCCTGTCAGGGCGTGCGATGTAACTTTTGCTTCGTGGTGGCCGAGGCTGGCCTTTGGCTGCCGTGCACGCCGGCGAAAGGCGCGACGCGGACAGGTCGAAGTGAGTCTCGCTCGGCGTCGGCGACGCGATTTGCGGTGCTGCACGCACGCGGATGGAGACCTTTGCTGGATGTGCCGAGCGTGACGGACGGTTCGGCCCGTGCGCCCGGATCAACACCGCGACCCTGACCTCGAGATCAACCTGGAGCCTGGCTGATGCGCCTCCTGCTCGCAGAAGACGACCCGTACCTCAGCGCCATGCTCGCGAAGGGACTTCGCGAACATGCGTATGCCGTGGACGTCGTCGAGGATGGTGACAAGGCGGTGATGCAGGCTGCGCTGTACGACTACGACGTCATCGTGCTGGACGTCATGATGCCGAAGCGCGACGGGTTCGCGGTCTGCCGCGAACTGCGCCGCCGGGGATCCGCGGCGCCGGTGCTGATGCTCACGGCTCGCGATGCGCTCGAAGACACCATCGAGGGACTCGACGCCGGTGCAGACGACTATCTCGCGAAGCCGTTCGAGTTTGCCGAGCTGCTCGCGCGCCTGCGCGCCCTGCTTCGGCGGGCGCGGGAGATCCGCGATCCGGAGATCATCGTCGCCGATCTCGTGGTCGACACGCGCGGCCAGAGGGCGCGTCGCGCGGACACGCTGTTGCCGCTGACGACGAAGGAGTATGCGTTACTGGAATACCTCGCGCGTAACGCCGGGCGAGTCGTCGGGCGGGCGGAGATCAGCGATCACGTGTGGGACGAGAACCACGACCCGGCGTCGAACACGATTGACGTCTGCATCAACCGCCTGCGTCGCAAGCTCGACGACGGCCGCGTTCCGCTGATCCACACGCGACGCGGGGCCGGCTACGTGCTGTCGGCCGATCAGGCCCTGGAGTTGTAGTCCGTGATCGACAGCGTTCGCAGCCGACTGGCGCTCTGGCACACGGCGGTGCTCGCGGTGCTCCTCGTCGTCTTCGCGACCGCGTCTTACCTGTGGCTGGAGCGTGTGGTCGTTCGTCGTGACGATCGCTTCCTGGAGGAGGCGACGAATGCCCTCCAGTCGAACCTGGCCGCGGAGCTGGCGGAGCAGCCGCTGGACTCAGCGGTGGCGCAATCGTTCGCGCAGTTCAATCTGCGCGATGTGTCGTTCATGGTCCTGGACACCGCTGGCCGAGTCATTGGCCGCAGCGCGCCGTCGCTGGCAATGCCCCGGCGGCTCGGCGGGCGCGAACGTGCCGCGCGTGAGCGCGACACGGCGCGCGTACGTACCGTCGCGATCGAGGCTTCACGTGGGACACACGATCGTCTCGCGACGATCGGAAGCGGGCACCGCGCGCAGCGTCTGTTCGTGCTGCCGGTGGCGGAAGGGACCGACCACTTCTTCATCGTTGGTATCCGCTCACTGGCGGATCAGCAGGACCTGCTCGAGGACACGCGCGCCGGCTTCCTGCTCGCGATACCGCTCGGGCTTCTGCTGGCCTGGATCGGCGGATATGCCCTCGCGCGTCGGAGCCTTGCGCCCGTCGCCGCGATGACGACACGGGCTGCGGCCATCGGCGCCTCCAGCCTGCACGAGCGTCTTCCCGTGGGCAATCCGCGGGATGAGCTGGGACAGCTCGCCCATGTCTTCAACGACCTCCTCGCGCGGCTGGATGCGGCGTTCGACCAGCAACGGCGCTTCATGGCGGATGCGTCGCACGAGCTGCGGACGCCCGTCTCGATCATGCGCGGCGAGGCGGACATCGCGCTATCACGCGCGGTGCGCTCGCCGGAGGAGTACCGTGGCGCGCTCGAGGTGGTGCGCGCGGAAGGGCGCCGCCTCTCGCAGATCGTGGGCGAGTTGTTCCTCCTCGCGCGCGCCGACTCGGGGCAGCAGCGCCTCAAGATGCGCGCCCTCTATCTCGACGAGCTGGCTGGCGACTGTGTGCATGCGATGCGCTCGATTGCGCTCGCACGCGACGTCTCGCTGCGCTGCACGGTGGAGCGGCAGCCGCTCGCCGAAGCGGGACCCGAGGACGAACACGCGTACACTGGTGACGAGGAGCTTCTGAGGCGACTCGTGATCAACCTGCTCGACAACGCGATCAAGCACTCACCCCGCGGATCGACGGTTGACGTCGAAGTGACCGGCCACGCGGGTGAGCATCGCCTGCGGGTAGTCGATCGTGGCACCGGCATTCCGGCGGCGGCGCAAGCGCAGGTGTTCGACCGGTTCTTTCGCGCGGACGAGTCCCACGCGCGCGACGGGACATCGGAAACCGGCGGCGCGGGGCTGGGGCTGGCCATCGCACGCTGGGTCGCCGAGGCGCATGGTGGCTCGCTTGCCCTCGTGTCGTCCAGACCGGGTGAGACGATCTTCGAAGTGCGGCTCACGTCGACCGCGCACACGCCGGAGGGCACCGTCGCGGCGGCTGTTGTCATGCAGCCGTAAGGTGTGCTCTTCATCGTATCCTAATGCAGTCATGAGCGACACCCGGTGCGCCGGGGGGTAGCAGTTGTTGCAGTCGCTCGTCCGTTCTTCCGCGGATGTCCCGCGCGCAACCCACCCGATTACGCATACAGGAGATTCACCATGAAGAAGATCAATCTTGCCGCGATGGCATTCCTCGTCGCCGCCAGCGCAAGCGCCGGTGCGCAGGCGACGCACAAGACTGTCACCGCGTCGCACATGAAGATCGAGACGCAGGCCGACCTGCAGAACGAAGCGAAGATGACGATGGCCGACGCACGCGTGCTCGCGCAGAAGACGGTTCCGACCGGCAAGATCGCGTCTGGCGAGATCGAGCGGGAAGGCGGGAAGCTGATCTACAGCTTCGACATGAAGGTCGCTGGCAAGAGCGGGATCGATGAGGTAAACATCGACGCCATGACCGGTACGCTCATCGCCAACCAGCACGAAACGCCAAAGGACGAGAAGGCCGAGGCGAAGGCGGATGTCAAGGCGGCGAAGGCAGCAAAGCACAAGCCGTAGTCGTCGACCGCTCGGAACATGACGAGGCTCGTGCGCAGATGCGCACGAGCCTCGCGTGCATTACGGTGACGCCGAGAGCGCTCGCCGTCGTTCGGCAAAGTGATACGCCGTCACACACACGAATAGCCACGCGCCGCCGGCCAGCCACCCGGCGATGACGTCCGTGAGGTAGTGCACAGCGAGATAGACGCGACTCACGCCGATGAGGAAGATCAGGAGCGCCGCAGCTGCGATGAGAAGTCGTCGCCGGTTGGAATCGCGCAGTCCGTGCAGCGTCACGGCGAGCAGCATCCCATAGCCCACCATCGACTCCATGGCATGTCCGCTGGGAAAGCTCCAGCTCGCGTGCGTGATGAATTCCGTGGCGTACTGCGGACGACCGCGATGAAATACGTACTTCAGGAGCGTGTTCAGGGCCGCGCCCGAGATCGTCGCCAGGGGAAACGCAGCGGCACGCACCCAGTCGCGGCGGCGTGCGTATACGATCGTCGCGATCACGACGATGCCGATCAGGATGGGGGCACCGAGCAGGCTCACGCTGGCGAAGAAGGTCTCGCCCCACTCGGTGTCGTGCCCCTCGATCCAGTGCGTGAGGCCAGCGTCCGCAGCGGCGATGCGGCCGTTGTCACCGACCGCATCGGCGATCGACGCGAATCCCCACAGGAGCAGCGCCGTGAACAGCACACCCGCCACCACGTGCGCGACGAAGTAGAGCTTGGGGTGTTCCGTGGCGAGGCGAGTGCGGGCGGGGTCAACCCGGCTCATTGACGTCACCGAATGCAGTGGCAGCGCATGTCATGCAGTTCTCCTGGGATGATGACGCCGCAGTGGAGCGCTTTCCGCCCGTCGCGACGCGCCGCAGTCTATGGCTCTTACTGTGACAGGATGATGACATCGCGCGCGCCTTGCGTCACTCCATTTCTCTCATCCTGGCGCGTACCGTCACTCACGAAAGTATCCACGGGCCGATGGCGATCTCGGTCTTCTACTTTGTCAATTCCGCGAAATTGGCGGTCCATTTCTGAGCGTGGTGCAACATGGATTCCCGCTTTCGCGGGAATGACGTCCTGCATTTGTTTCCATCCCTGCGGCGGCGGGGATCCCTCTTCCTCAGCGCGGACGCTGCCGGCGTGCAGGTCCTGGTGCCCGATTGTTCGTGCATCACTCCGGATGCGGTACTACCCGCTCGTACACCGTCGTCGGATGCCCCTTGTACGTCGCATCATTTGCGCGACCGAACCCACACTTCTCCGCCACGCGCACCGACGCGGCATTCTCGGCGGAGATGATGCAGGCGTATCGCGGCGGTCCGCCGGTCCTGCTCTCGAGGTGTGTATCGCCCCACGCGAGCGCCGCGCGCACCGCTTCCGTCGCAAAACCGCGACCATGCGCCCACGTCGCGAGAACCCATCCGGCTTCCGGCGCACCGTCGAGGGACGGCGTGATGTCGCGATGAAAGTCCGCAAAGCCGACGTCACCGACGTAGCGCCCGGTCTCGCGCTCGTTCACGGCCCAATAGCCGTAGCCGAGGAGCGCCCAGAGACCGCGATAGCGGAGGAGGCGGTTCCAGACATCCTCGCGCGATGCGGGTCGTCCGCCGATGAAGCGCGTGACCGCTGCATCAGCCCACATGGCGGCACATTCCTCGAAGTCGGCGAGGGTGTGTGCGGTCAGCGTGAGGCGGTCGGTATCCAGGCTCGGAGGCACGCGGCCAATATACAACCAACCGCGCATTACCATCTGCTCTATGAGAATCGACGCTTCCTCAGCCATCACGGCATGATCGCGCCCCCGCGACTCACACAGCTCAGACCCGCGCCGTATCGCGCCGGAACAGGATCATCGCGCCCGCCCCGAAGACCAACGTCCATATCACCACACTGCCCGCGGCCCACACTGTCGCTCCGCCAACGAGCGGTGCCCGCGCCAGCAGGCCGACGCCGTACATCGGTGTGTACATCGCAAAGGTCTGCATGCCCTTCGGCAACTGTGACAGCGGGATGAAAAGTCCACCGAACATCGCCATCACGGCCAGCAGCGGACCGACGAACTGCATTACGTTCTCCGCTGGAAACAGGAAACCGACGAACAGCCCGAACGCCGCAAACACGAAGGAGCACGCCCACGCGGCGAGCCCCGACATCAGCCACACCTGCGGCGCCATGTGCACGCCATTCAGCGCTCCGACCACGAAGGTCCCCACCACGGCGATCAAGCCGAGCGTCATGGACGTCAACACCTTCATGGTCACGTAGGCCATGGGGTGCAGTGGCGTGAGACGAAGCTGCCGGCTCCAGCCGAGGCTGCGTTCGAGGGCGACGGACGCTCCCCCCGACGTATTGCCGACCATGGCGCCATACACCGCCATGCTGATCATGATGTAGCCGAGCGCGATGTCCCCGGCCGCGCGTGCGCCCTTGTTGCCCAGGCCGAAGATGAAGAAGAACAGGCTCGGGAATACGAGGATGAAGAACAGCGTGCGCCGATTGCGCAGCACGCGCGTGATCTCGAGCCGAAGCGCAGTCGGGTTGAATCCACCGAATCGCGTGCTGCGCCGGTCGGCGGTGATCGAGGATTCCAGTGGCACGACGTTGGCGGCACTCATGATGACCTTCCTGCGGTAGCGAGTGTGGCGTCCTTCGAGGTCAGCGCCACGAATGCCGCCTCGAGGTTCTGCGAGGAGATCTCCACGTCGCGCGCGGCCGTGCTCGTGAGGAGGTAGCGCGCCACGATGTCGGAGTTGCTGCAGTTGATGAACACCGAGTCACCGCGCTGCTCGACAGCGATCACGCCCTCCAGCGCCCGCAGGTCGTCGACGTTGTCCACCTCGAGCGTTGCACGCACGCGGCGTCCGGAGGCGAGGTTCTTGATCTCGGCCGTCGTGCCATCGGCGACAATGCTTCCGTTACGGATGAGGACGATGCGGTCGGCATAGGCGTCCGCCTCGTCCAGGTAGTGGGTCGCAAAGAGGATGGTGCGTCCGCGCGTGGCATCCTGACGAATGGCCTGCCAGAACTCCCGGCGACCTTCGACATCCATTCCCGTGGTGGGCTCATCCAGAATGAGCAGTCGCGGATCGGACAGCAGCGCCATGGCGAACCGCAGTCGCTGCTGCTCACCACCCGAACACTTTCCCACTCGGCGATCCGCAATCTCCGCGATCCCCGCGCGTTCCAGGACTTCCCGGATCGGACGGGAGGTGGGATAGAGCGATGCCGTGTAGGCGATCGTTTCTGCGACCGTGAAATCCTTGAGGAGGCCGCCGGTCTGCATCACCGCCGCGACCTCGCCGCGCGCGATGGCATCGGCGGGCGACTTGCCATAGATCGCGACGCTTCCAGCGTTCGGGCGGGCGAGGCCGAGCATCATGTCGATGGTCGTGGTCTTGCCCGCACCGTTGGGTCCGAGAAACGCGACGATCTCGCCCGGCGCCACCTGGAGCGTGAGATCGTTGACGGCGGTGACGTCGCCGTAACGCTTCGTGAGGTTCTGGAGATCTATGGCGAGCACGTGATTCGCTTGGTGAAGGATTCCGTCCGTACGCCGCGGCCGCGAGCGAGTTTCCGATTGCGCGGATCGGCGAGGGGCCCTGACGTTCCTCATTTGGTCGTCATCCCCGCGAAAGCGGGGAACGATTTCCGGGCGTGGGTCAACATGGATTCCCGCTTTCGCGGGAATGACGAGCCTCGGGAAGGACAGCTACGGAACCAACGTCGGCTTGGGCGTCGCCTTGGAGTCCACCATGGGACGACGCGCCTTCAGGTGTTCCTCCATCTTGAGCCGAGGAACACCGTCCTTGAGCCAGTCGGGAGCCGGCTGGTCGCGAAGGAACGTGTCGAACCACTCCGTCATGCGCAGCGCGTAGTCCTTCTGGTTGGCCGGCCGCGCGAGCCCGTGATTCTCCCCGACGTACTCGAGCAGCACGACGTCCTTGCCAAGGTTGCGCAGGTGATTGTAGTAGGTGATGCCCTGGTTGAAGTCGACCGCGCCATCACGATCATTCGCGAGCAGCATGAACGGAATCGAGAGATTCTGTGCGAACTGCTGTGGCGAATTGCGGACGTACGCCTCGGGGACGTCGTTCGGGCCACCCGTAAAGCGCCCCTGGCTCGCGATGAAGATCGAGTTGTCCGAGCTGCCCGTGTTCCAGTAGACCGATCCGGCCATCGACACCATGTCGGTGAGCGGCGCGCCCGCGACAGCCGTCTTGAAGATGTTCGTCTGGGTCGTGATGAACGTCGACTGGTATCCGCCCCAGCTGTGTCCCTGCAGTCCGACACGAGCCGAGTCGACGTAGCCCGCGGCGATCGCCGCCTTCACCGCAGGCACCACACACCATACCGCCGAGCGCCCCGGATCATCGATCTTGTACGAGATGTCCGGCTGGAGGAAGGCATAGCCGCGCGACGTGAACACTGCTGGATTCGAGTAGCGCGTGGCGTTCGGCTCCGGGTACACGTTCAGGCCCTGCGACAGCTTCTCATAGATGTATGTGAGCGTCGGATACGCCTTGCCCTTCTCGTAGCCGGCCGGAAGAAAGAGCGCGGCCTGGTGCTTTCCGAGCCCGTTGTCGCAGGTATAGTCGATGAGCACCGCACCCGCGGACCAGGCCACGTCCTTCTGCTGCGGGTTGGCATCACTCAGCCGGCGCTCATTACGAATGCCTTCGTCAGCGGCATACAGATCCGGATACTTCGCCACCGTCTGTCGCTGATACACCCAGACGTTCGCATCGCGCGCGCGACGATAGTCGACCTTCGCATCCTCCCACGTGATCAGTTTCGCGCCGCCCTTCACCAGGTCGAGCTGCGAGAGGCCTTCCTTCTTCGTCCACTCGCCATACGTCTCCATGAAGAGCGGCTTGTTGATGTCGATACCGTCGTGGTCGCGCGGGTCAAAGACGATGCGCTGCTGATAGCGGATCTGGTCTTTCTGGCCATTCCCTGTGACGTTGAGCGCGGGCGCGCCCTTCGCGGACAGGCGCCAGAGGTCCCAGTTATCGCGAATGAACACGCTCTGCCCGTCCTTCGACCAGCCGAGTAGCGCGCCGGCGACCGCGGGCTTCACCTGGTTGTGATCGTCTTCCGCGTCCCAGAACTTCGTCGGAACGCCCGACGTGATCGTCTTTACCCCCGCGGTGGTGAAATCGTAGACCTTCCAGTCGCCGTCGTTGTAGAAGGCGTATTTGCCGTTGTCCGGCGAGAATGCCGACGCCGGGCCCCCTCGCCGTCCAGCTATGGCGCCGCCACCCACGACTTTCTGCTGAATCAGCTTGCGCTCGCCCGTCGCCAGGTTCACCGCGTAGAGGTCGTGATAGGCGAACCCCTTGATGCCCTGATCCCGCTCGTAGCGGGATGCATCCATGCCGACGCCCCACGAATCCTTCGGCCCCATTGCGATCGTTCGCAGCTTGTCGTCCGTAAGGCGCGCGGCGCGGCTCGTCGCAAGGTCGTAGGACGCCACGAACGAGAATGCGCGGTCCTGTACTTCCTGCACCTGCTGCTGGCTCTGCATGCGCTCGTCCTTCCAGTGCCAGAGGATGATCGAGGGCACGTCGGCGCTGGTCTGCGGTGCGGCAGCCACTTGGCCGGTGCTGCCCGCTCCGGGCGCGACGCCACCGGGCGGCGGCGGCGCGAATGGCGCAGCCGTATTGGGTGTGCGCGGCGGGCGCGGCTCGCGCAGTCCGAAGTAGAGCAGCTTCTCCTTGTCGCTCCACTCGGGCGCGCGGTCCGAGCTCACGACGAGCGCAGCCGGAATGCCGGTCGTCTTCGCGCTCACCTCGATCATCGGTGCAGTGCCCGTCGCCACGTGTCGCCAGGCGAGTACGGTCGCCTCCTCGTCCGCAATGGAATCGGTGACGACGCGCACCACCGCGAGCGCATCGCTGCTGTCGCCCCACGCAATCCGACGGTAGCCCGACTTCGAGACATCGAGCGGACGCGAGACGCCCGTCGAGAGCTGCCGAAGCTGGATGCTGTTGCCGATCTGTCCAGCGGCACTCGTGGCGTAGGCGAACCAGTCGCCTGAATCATCGAATGCGAATTCGGAGACGTCACCCACGGGAATGGTAGTGCCCCCATTCAGGGGCACGAGCTCGAGCGTTGTACCGAGAGGTACCGGCGCCGGAGCACCGGGGGTCGTGGCGGCGGGGGCCGGTGCTATACCAGCTAGCGCATGATGGATCGCAATCCAGTCCGACCGGTCACCGGCGAAGCGAAAAGCGCGCACGCTCTCGAACTCGTGCTTCGCTCCGGTCGTGAGATCGACGATCGCCAGCTTCGCGGCTGCTGGCGGAGTGGTCGCGGTGGTCGCGCCGGCGCCGCGACCACCGCGTCCGCCGCGCCCCGCAGCGGCGCTGCTCGGATTCACGAGGAAAGCCAGCCAGCGATTGTTTCCCGAGATCGCTATGCTCTGCGGTGCCGGGCCGCCGGCACGAGCGCCCGCAGCGACCGGAGGCGCCTCGCCGACCGGGAATCGCATCTCCTTCGCGTTAGCGGCCGTGCCTCGCGCGACGACTTCCGCGTCGCCCTCGTTCGGTGCCAGGATGTACGCGACCCACTTGCCATCATTGGAAATTTGCGGCGTCCGCAGGTTCTTCCATGTGAGCAGGTCGTTCAGCGTGAGCTGGCGTCCCGCAGATACCGGTGGCGTCCACTTCGAGACCGGCGCGGTGCTCGGCGCAGCATACGGGAGCGCGATCTGCGGGTTGATCGGAGCGGGCGCGGTGGGAGTGACCGCGGCCTGTGGCTGCTGGGCAGTGACCGGCGAGGCAAGGGCGGCGACCACGAACGCGGCACCGGCAACGGTTGATTTGTGCATTCTCTCGACGCTTTTCGGCAGAAGGGATGAGTGC
>JBBQFW010000052.1:0-17738 GCA_038322445.1 Gemmatimonadales bacterium | reverse complement strand
GCGCACGCGCGGATCGGCCCACGGGAGCAGCGCCTCGGCGGCGAGGTTTGCGACGATCACGATCACGGCAAACGTCGCGGCGCATCCGAGCACGACTGGATAGTCGCGCGCGATGATCGACGTCACCATCAGACGGCCCATCCCGGGCCAGCCGAAGATGGTCTCGACGAACACCGATCCAGCGACCGTTCCCGGCAGGGCGAGCGCCAGGAGGGTGAGCAGCGGCGCGCGCATGTTCGCCAGCAGGTGTCGACCGAACACGCGGTGTTCGCTGGCCCCCTTGGCGCGCGCGGAACGCATCCAGTCTGCGCGCATGGTGTCCAGAGCACCGGTACGCACGTAGCGCGCAACACCGCCGGCGCCAATTGCCGCCAGCAGGGTCACTGGAAGGATCGCGTGTCGCGCGAGGTCGGCGAGATGGGCAAGGCCGTGAAGTTCCGCGCCAGGCGTCGCCATGCCGATCGCGGGAAGGCGGAGGGCCATCGGAAAGCTCCACGCGGAAGCGAGGTACGTGAAGCAGGCGATTGCACCGAGTCCCAGCCAGTATGCCGGTGACGCAACGAGCACGACGCTCACGATGGTGAGGCCGGCATCGGTTCGTGTTCCGCGCCGCGCTGCCTGCACAAGGCCGAGCAGCGTGCCCGTCACAAACGACAGCAACAGCGAAGCGCCACCCAGGCCGAGTGAGACCGGCAATGCATCGCCGATGACTGCGGAAACTGCACGTCGGTTGACAAAGCTGGTCCCGAGCCGACCGTGCAGCGACTCGCCAAGCCAGCGTGCATATTGCACCGGAATGGACGAATCGAGCCCCAGCGTCGCGCGGATGCGCGCCACTTCCGACGCACTCGCGCCTTCCGGCACGAGGAACGTCGCGGCGTCGCCAGGCGCGAGGCGAAGGAGCACGAAAGTGAGCGAGAGCACGCACCAGAACAGGAGCGCGGCACGAAGCGTCGCGCGAGCGACGAAGAAGGATTGCACGCGGTGATATCGCATGGGGTCGCATCGGCGTCAACGCTCATCGTCCGTGCAGCCCGGTACGTCGGCATCGGACTCTGCTGCCTCACGTGGGCGGCGTGCGTCGCTCCGCAGCGCTCACCGGACGTCGTCGTCATGGCATCAGGCGCCGACCTCGAGTCCGCGAATCCGCTCGTGACGCTGCATCCCCTCTCGCGGCAGGTCCAGCGCTACGCACTCTTCGTCACGCTCACCCGTTACGACTCGGCACTGCATCAACAGCCCTACTTCGCGCGGAGCTGGCAATGGGGTGATTCTGGCCGCGCGTTGACGCTCACGCTCGTCCACGATCTTCAGTGGCACGACGGCGTGCTGACGACCGCACACGACGCCGTGTTCACGTTTCTCGCTGCGCGCGATCCTGCGACTGGATTCCCACGCGCGTCGGAACTGGCCGCGCTCGACACCGCTATCGCGACGAGTGACTCGACGCTCGTGCTCCGCTTTCGCGCGCCGCAGCCTCGGCTTCCCGCACTGCTCGCGGAATTGCCCATCGTGCCCGCGCACCTCCTCTCGCGCGTGACCCGTGCGGGCATGCGGACGGCAGCGTTCAATGACGCGCCGATTGGCAACGGGCCATTCCGTTTCGTCTCGCGCCAGCGCGGCGCGCGCTGGACCTTCGCGCGCAACGATGCCTTTCCCGCTTCAATCGGTGGACCGCCCGCGCTGAAAGGTTTTGTCGTTGCCGTCGTGGATGAGGCAACGACCAAGTTCGCAGGCCTCGCGAGCGGGGAGTTGGACGTCGCCGGGATTTCGCCAACGATGGCGTCGCTGGTCGCGCGCGACCGCGCCCTCGCGCTGATGACCTATCCCGTCCTGTTCGGCACGGCGCTCTGCTTCAACACCACGCGAGCGCCATTCTCCGACGCGCGCGTGCGTCGCGCCATCGCGCTGTCGATCGACCGCAAGCGCATCGTGGACATCGCGCTCGCGGGGTATGGCAGCCCGTCGTCGTCTCCCATTCCGCCCGAGAGCCCCCTGGCTTCCATTGGCGCGCCGGTGCGTGACACCCTGCGTGCCGACGCCCTGCTCGATGCTGCCGGCTGGACACGCGGCGCCAATCGCCAGCGCAGCAGGGCAGGGCGGCCACTCGCGGTGGAGCTCATCACCGTGGGCAGTGGCGATAACGTCGCCGAGCAGTTGATCCAGAGCGACCTGGCCGAACGGGGCATCACACTCAGGGTGCGACAGACGGAGCTCGGCGCCTTCTTTACGGCCGCTCGTGCGCCGACAAAGACGTATGACATGCTGCTCGCCGGGATTCCCACCGATCTCTCCTTTTCGAACGTGTCGGCGATGTTCGCGAGCGCACAGCGCGGCGGCACGTTGGACTATACCGGCTTTCATGCACCCGCCCTCGACGCGCTGCTCGCGCGTGCGACCGTCGCGCCAGACGGCACCGAGCGCGTGCAGGCGTGGCGCGACGTGCAGGCGGCGCTCGACTCGCTCGCACCGGCGACGTGGGTGTACCACTCCCGCGGCTTGCAGGGGCTCTCGCGTCGGCTCTCGGGAGTTCGCATGGATGTCCGCGGCGAGCTGGTGTCGCTGCACGACTGGCGCGTCGTGTCCGAGAGCGCTGCGCCATGAGCCTCCTGGTGAGCGATGCCGACCTGATCGCGCGTCGCGCGATTGTACGTGGTCCACTCTCGGCGCTCGCCAATGGTCTTCGCGAGGAGCTCTCACCGCTCATCCGGCACCCCGTCGACGTGCCCGCCGCGAAGGCGCTCCTCAGTCGACGCGGTGGTCGCTGCGAGGTGGACGGCACGTACCTGGCCTTCGAGCCGTTCAATGCGCGACACTTCTGTGCCACATGCGGTCGCGAATATCGTGGCGAGCTGCACGACCGCTTCCGGCTGTACTGGTATCAGCTCTGGCTCGCCGAGCGGACGCTGCACGCGTCGCTGCTTGGTGTCCTCGTGGACGACCAGGCCGCGAAGGATCTCGCCGCGAACCTGCTCGGCCAGTACGCCGAGCAGTATCTGCGCTATCCGAATGCCGACAATGTGCTCGGGCCATCGCGGCCATTCTTCAGTACGTACCTCGAGTCCATCTGGCTGCTGCAGTTGACGATCGCGCTGTCGGTCCTCGAGTCCGCGCCGGCGCACGTCGATGCGTCGTTCGGGGCGCGCGTGCGCGATCGGCTCATCGCCCCGAGCGCGGCACTCATCGCGTCGTACGACGAGGGAATGTCGAACCGCCAGGTGTGGAACAATGCCGCATTGATGGCGGCCGGCCGCCTGCTCGACGACCGCGACATGTTCGAGCGCGCCATACACGGACGGAGTGGACTGCACGCACATCTCGCCTCGGCGCTGCTCGACGACGGGACCTGGTACGAGGGCGAGAATTATCACCTCTTCGCTCATCGGGGCCTCTGGTACGGGGAGCGGCTCGCGTCCCGGGGCGGCGATCCTCTCGGTGCGCCGCTGGAACGCCGCTATCGCGAGGCGTTCGCGGCCCCATTCCGCACGATCCTGCCCGACCTCACCTATCCGTCGCGCCGCGACTCGCAGTACGCGGTGAGCATTCGCCAACTGCGTTTCGCGGAGTCGTGCGAGCTGGGGCTTGCCTATGGCGACGATGACCGTCTCATCGGCGTGCTCGCCCGACTCTACGATCCCGCCGTGCCGCGTGGTGACACTGGCCGCCGGGCCACCTCGGCCGACGTCGAGCGCAATCTCCCCGCGACAGGATTGGAGCGCTCTGATCTGTCATGGCGCACGCTGCTGTGCGCGCGCGCGGAGCTTCCACCACTCACTCCGGTGCCGCTCACCTCGGACCTCCTGCCCGCGCAGGGCGTGGGCATCATCCGTCGCGCTGGCGGAAGACTGTATGTCTCGCTCGACTATGGGCACTCGGGCGGCGGTCACGGGCATTCGGATCGCCTGAATCTCACGCTCATGAATGGCGACCAACGCTGGTTCGATGATCCCGGCACCGGCTCCTACGTCGACCCAACGCTGCACTGGTATCGAAGCACGCTGGCGCACAACGCCCCGCTGGTCGGCGGACGATCGCAACCTCGGGTAAGCGGCACCCTCGAATCCTTCGAGGACGACGGTGTGACCGGACGTATCGCGGCGCGTGCAGCGCTCGCACCGGGCCTGGTCGTCAGCCGCACGATCGTGGTGCAGCACGACCATCTCGTGGACATCCTCCAGTGGGTGTCCGGCGAGCCGCATGTGATCACGCTTCCAATGCATGGCGTGGTGCCAAATGGAGAGTCAGTGGTTGAACCGGAGGTCGTGCTGGGTGCCGATGGCATCGAGGACGGATTCGGATTTCTCGAGGGCGTGGCGCGCGTCGACCTGCCCGAAGGCCGGATGACGTTCGGTGCATGCGCGCCGAGTGGTGATACGCTCGCGGGGTGGTCCTTCGCGTCTGGAAATGCGACGCTCTGGACCGCCACGGCACCCGCACCGCCGAACAAGGTCGGACGCCGCCCGCTCGCGCTGCTGACGCACGAATCTCCCACCGGCGCCTTTGTTTCGGTGTGGAGCTGGAATGGAGCAATCGCCGACGTGACAATGCGCGCGGACGGCGGCGCGATCTGCGTTGCACGCTCGGATGGCTCGATGGTCGTGCACGCCTGGCCCTCGCTCGCGCTGTCGGGCGCGGCCGAGCGCACACCGCAGGTCGACGAACGCGAACCCGCCAACGACGAACCGAGAACGACGGGTCAATCGTCGAACATCGGACGCGAAACGGAGAACGTCTCGGGCGACGCATGTCCCGCGCACTTCGTGCTCGGCGAGCAGCACTATCGGCAGTCGGAGCTCTCGTGGTCGGACGCTGGCGAGCCGCGCGCAATCATCAGGATTACGCTCCCCGCGGCGGGCATGGCACTCGTAGAAGTGGACGTCGTCGGGTCGCAACGCCGCTTCATCTCGCCCGCGCAGGAGAACGAGCTCGACAACGAGCCCATGCCGATCAACGGCGACAGTGTGCAACTGTACGCGATCGCAGCGACGGGTCGGGCCGGATTGCTCCTCGTCCCGGACGGCGACGCTGTTGCCGCGCTCCCGATCGACGGATGGACGAACGATCTTCCCGTATCCGCCACGTGGGAGGCCACCGACCACGGCTATCGCCTGACCGCGACAATCGAGGTGGGCACCGACGCGAGCGAGCTGTCCCTCGACGTCCTCGTCAACCGCATCGCTCCGGGCCGTGCGCGTCGAGTGGGCCAGCTCGTCCTCTCCGGCGCGGCTGGGGAATTCGTCTATCTTCGTGGGGACCGCCACGACCCATCGCGCCTTCTGCGATTCATTCTGCGTCCATGACCGACTCGCGCCTCAACCAGATTTCCGTCATCCTCTTCGAGCCGCAGAATCCGATCAACATCGGGGGAACCGTGCGCGCGATGAAGAACATGGGGCTGTCGTCGCTGCGCCTCGTCCGTCCATGCCTGTACGACCCCGAGCGCCTCGAGGGCATTGCGCACGACACCTGGGACATCATCAACGGCATCGAGCGCTTCGACGACTTCGACACCGCTGTCGCTGATTGCGTGCGACTCGTCGGCTACACAGCACGGCGCCGCGCCGCAAAATGGCGCATCCTCAACCCGAAGGAAGCCGCGGAGGACGCCCTCGGCTACGTCGACGCCGGGCGCGTGGGGATCGTGTTCGGGCGAGAGGATCACGGGCTGCCGAACGATGTCCTCGACCGGCTGCATGCGGTGGTCACCATCCCCACCACCGAGCACGCGTCGCTCAACCTGGCGCAGGCGGTGCTCATCGCGCTGTACGAGCTGCACCTCGCCGCGGGGGACGCCACGCGCGTGCTCCCCGGTCCGCGCAAGGACGCGCCACCCCCAACGACCGACCTTTTCGAGCGCTACTTCGTCGAGCTGCACAATGCCCTCGACGCCATCCAGTTCTTCAAGACGCGCTTCCCCGAGCACATCATGCGCTCCCTGCGCGCGATGACGTATCGCTCCGCGCCCGACGAGCGCGAGTTGGCGCTCCTGCGCGCGATGTCGCTCGAAATCGTCCGGTTCCTCGAGCGCAGCGGAACCATCGAGCGCAAGTTGCCCGACGACGTCTCACCACGACCGCCGCGCCACATCACCGGGCGCGACACCAGCGGTCGCGGCCACAGCGAAACTTGACCTCGTCCCCTGACCTCCCACCTTCCTCTCATGCCTCTCAAGCGCTTCTTCGGCCGCGGCCGCGACGAAACTCCTCCTCCCCAACCGGACGCCGAGCTCGAGGTGGTCGAGGAGACCTCCGCGGAGGGCGAGTACGAGGGCGAGGAAGAAGTCCTGCCGGAGGAGGCGCCGGAACGCCGCTGGCGGGATCGTGCGGACGCGGTGCTTCCCACGGGCGCATCGACCGGAAGCAAGCGCATGGCCGCGCTCTACGGCGCTCCGCGCGACGACCTCCCTTCGCACTACTCCGCGGCGAGCGGCGCCCTCGTCACCGACACCAACGGCTATCAGTACCTCGATTGCACCATGGCGCTCGGCGCCGTCGCACTTGGGTACGCGGAGCCACGTGTCACCCAGGCCGTCATCGAGGCTGTGACGAACGGCAATGTCTCGGGACTTTCGGATCGGCGGGAAGTGGAACTTGCGGAGCGACTCTGCACGATCATCCCATGTGCGGAGCGCGTGCAGTTCCTGAAGACCGGCGCGGAAGCGACGAGTGCCGCGGTGCGCCTCGCTCGTACCGTCACCGGGAAGGAGCACGTGGTGGCGAGCGGGTATTTCGGTTGGCACGACTGGTGTTCGGATGCGGCCGGTGTGCCCGCGTCCGTTCGGAGCACGGTATCGCGCGTGCCGTTCGATGACATTGCTGCACTCGAGCAGGCCGTGAGTGCCGCAGGCTCGTCGCTCGCGGCGATCGTGCTCGAGCCAATCGTCGAGCATTTGCCGAGTCAGAGTTGGCTGGAGAGGGCGCGCGCGCTGTGCGATGCCGTCGGCGCCGTCCTGATCTTCGACGAGATGAAGACCGGCTTTCGCGTTGCGCCCGGCGGTTACCAGGAGGCCTGCGGCATCACGCCGGACCTGGCCACCTTCGGCAAGGCGCTCGCGAACGGGTTTCCGCTGGCGGCGGTTGTGGGGAAGGAAGCGATCATGAACGCGGCGCGCGACACCTGGATCTCATCGACGCTCGCGAGCGAGTCGTCGTCGCTGGCGGCGGCGCTCGCCGTCCTCGACTGGCATGACGAAGCGGATATCTGTGCCACGCTCGGTGAGACAGGCCACGAGATGCGCGCGTCGGTCGATCGCGCCATCGCGGCAAGCGGCATCGACGGCGTGAGTACGGTCGGCGTCGATACCATGTGGCTCCTGCGCTGGGCCAACCCGGAGCGCGAGAACGCGTTCGTCGCGCACGCCATGCAGGCGGGTGTCCTCTTCAAGCGCGGCGCATATAACTACGCCGCCATCGCGCACGATGAGGCCGCGTTGCGCGACATCGAGAGCGCCGCCAGCGCGTCGTTCGTCGCCATCGTGGAAGCAGAGTCCGCGTGACGGCTGCTGCGCCGCTCGGCGGCACCACGTCGCTTGTCGACGCACACGCGCACTTCTATCACGCCGGTGCCGGTCGTGCGGACTGGCAGCGCGTGAATCATGCGCGCTTGCGCGCGGGCGATGCCATCGGCGTCACGTACCATGTCGCCAGTGTGCTCGGGTCATACGGTCACACGTCGCCCACGTACTTTCCATCGCCGGCAGACGTCACCGCGGGCAACGACGCGATGCGCATCATCGCGCAGCACGAAGCGCACCGCGTGCGATGGTACGTCACGGTAAACCCGAACCACACGGCGCACGCGCTGGCCGAGATACAGCGCGGCGTCGCGGATGGCGCGATCGGCGTAAAGCTCCTCGCCAGCCGCCGCGCGGACGATCCGCTGCTCGATCCGATCTGCGAGCTCGCCGCCGAAGGACATCTGCCACTGCTGCACCATGTCTGGCAGCACCGCACGCGCGAGTGGCCGAACCAGGAGATATCCGACGGCCTCGACCTCGGGCGACTCGCCGCGCGTCACCCCGCGGCAAACTTCATCCTCGCGCACCTTGGCGGTGGCGGCGACTGGGCGCATACACTCGCCGCCGTGCGTGACACCCCGAACATCTATCCTGACCTGTCGGGCAGTGGCGTCGATCGCGGCATGCTCGACGCGGCGCTCGACACGCTCGGCGCACGTCGTCTGCTGTGGGCGTGCGACCTCACCATGGAAACGGGGCTCGCCAAGCTGCGCGCCCTGAGTGTGACCGGCATGTCCGGGGATGATCTTGCCGACGTGCGCTGGCGCAACGCCGAACGACTCTTTCCCGCGGGCGCCTTTCCACGGTGCGCGGCATGATCGACGTCGCCGCCTTCATCGGCCCGTATCCCTTCCGTGAAGTGCCGCACCCCGATCCCGATGTCCTCGCACGCGTGCTGCAGCGCGAAGGTCTCAGCGGCGCGTGGGTGGGCTACCTCCCTTCTGCGTGGCAGCGCGATCCTGCGCCGGGTAACGAGGTGCTCTACCACGCGCTCGAGTCGCATCCCACGCTGCGTCCCGCGCCGGTGGTCCGCCCCGACTGGCCCGGCTGGCGAGCGATGCTCGTGCAGCATGTCGGGCGCGGCGCTGCCGCGGTGCGCGCGTATCCGATGCATTGGGGCATGGGGCCGCAGAGTGCCGCGATGCGGGATCTCGCCATCGCGTGCGCTGACGTCGGGGTGCCACTCGTCCTCACGGTGCGCTTCGAGGACCTGCGTCAGCGGTCTGCGCTCGACACTGCGGGCGATCTCTCGGCGGCGCACGTGCGCGCCCTCGCGCGCGTGGATGCGCCGTGCCGGCTCATTGTGACCGGGGCAGGCCGCGAGTTGCTCGAGGAAACGCACTGGGGTCTGACGCCGTCCGAGCAACAACGAGTGCACTGGGATTTCGCCTGGATCTGGGGACCACCCGAGGATCACCTGGCGCATCTCTTCACAACCGTCGGCGCCGAGCGCTTCGTGTACGGGACGCACTGGCCGTTGCGGTTGACGCAGAACTCGCGTGCGAACCTCGACCTGCTTCCCGACGATCTGCGACGCCATGGTCTCACTGATGCGTCCACCCTCGCGTCCCCGGTAGGGAAAACGCCGACTTGAACTTTATTTAGTGCCCGGGGAGTTTCCCCCGGTTGCGGTACCGCTGGTTGTTCGTTCAAATTGCTGGCCGTGATGCTTGTGAATTCGTTCACAAGCGCGCCCCCCCGTTTTCCTCGACCCCATCGCGATGACGCAGCGAAGGAAGTGGACCGCGATACCCGGACTCCTCGTCCTGGCTATCGGCGCCGTCATGTTGTCCGCCTACAGTGGCGCCTCGTCTTCGCAGGGCTATGGGCCCGATCAGCCGATCAAGTTCCCGCACCCGCGACATGCTGGACCCGTTGCGAAGGGTGGGCTCGGCATGAACTGCCTCTACTGCCACAACAGCGCCAACAAGTCCGCCGACGTCGGCATGCCCTCTGTCAACACGTGCATGGGCTGCCATGCGGCTGTTGTGGGGAAGACCGATCAGGCAAAGGCCGAGATCAAGAAGATCGCGCAGTACGCCGACTACGCGGCGGGCGGCAAGAATGCCAAGCCCATTCCCTGGGTGCGCATTCACAAGGTGCCGGAATACGTGCACTTCCCCCACGTGCGCCACGTGAACGCCGGCGTCACCTGCCAGACCTGTCACGGACAGGTGCAGGGCATGGAGAAGGTCTATCAATACTCCTCGCTCAACATGGGCTGGTGCATCAACTGCCATGTGAACGGCTACGATCCCAAGGAAGGCCAGAAGGCAGCGGGCTATGACTCGGTGCCCCCGGCGAACTACGCGGGCGGCGTTCCCTACGGCACGGCGGGTTCATTCGCTGGCATCATGACGACGGGCGCCACCTCTGCCGCATCGGCCAGCGGTTCCGCAGCCACGCCACCGACCGAGCCTGGTGCTGTTCATCCCGCAGCGACGCCCTCGACCGAGCGCCGACGCGCGCGGTACGATTGCTCCGCCTGTCATTACTAGACGCCTGAGGACGAGCCGCACATGAACAACAACACGGAGTCGAAGGGCGTCAAGCGCCGCGACTTCCTCAAGGTATTGGGCACGGCGGGAGCAACCGTCACCACCGTCGGATGTACCGCCGACGGCATTTCGAAGTTGATTCCGTATGTCGCGCATCCGGATCAGACGGTATCCGGCGTCTCGACGTACTACACGACGACATGCCGCGAGTGCGCCGCGAGTTGCGGCCTCGTGGCGGAAACGCGCGACGGGCGCACGATCAAGCTCGAGGGCAATCCGGAGCACCCGCTCAACAAGGGTGCGCTCTGCGCCCGCGGGCAGTCTGGGTTGCAGGGGCTCTACAATCCCGATCGCATCCGCGGCCCGATGGTGAAGGAAGGCGGCGCCTGGAAGTCCACGACATGGGACAGCGCCCTCGCGCTCATGAGCCAGAAGCTCGGCGAGTCGAAGAGCCGTGGGACGGCCGCCAATGGCGTGTTCCTGAACCAGCACGAGACGGGCAGCTTCCCGTCGTTCCTCGACGCATGGCTCGCGGGCTTCGGCATGAAGCCGCACCTGAGCGTGGACTTCGAGGCCGACAGCGCCGCCATCGAGGCGAACCGCCGCACGTACGGGGTGTCCTGGCCGAAGCTCTCGTTCTCGGACGCAAAGCTCATCGTCTCGTTCGGCGCCGACTTCCTCGAGACGTGGGGACTCTCGGTGCCGCAGCAACTCGACTTCGCCGATGCCCGCGCGAAAATTGCAGACGCCCCGCGCTTCGTCTACATCGGCGCCCGTCGCTCCCTGACGGGCCTCAATGCCGACCAGTGGATCGCATGCAAGCCGGGCAGCGAGCTCGCGATCGCGAACGCGCTGGCTGGAAAGGGCTCGATCGCCGACGCGGCAAAGGAAAGCGGTGTCGCCGAGGCCACGCTCACACGCCTCCAGCAGGAGCTCGCCTCAGCGAAACCGGTGCTGGCGCTGGCCGGAACGTCCGGAGCAAACGCACTCGACGTCGCCCTCGCGGTGGCCGCGATCAACCAGGCCAACGGTGCAATTGGCACGACGGTTCGCCCCGCGGAATCACTGAGCGCCTTCGAAGGGGTAGCGCGCTTCAGCGATGTGAAGTCGGCGGTCGAGTCCATGCGCGCGGGACAGGTGGGCATCGCGTTCGTGCGCGGCGCCAATCCCGCCTACAGCCTGCCGGCTGGGGCCAAGTTCGCCGAGGCCTTCGCGAAGGTACCGTTCAAGGTGTCGTTCTCGATGTATCCCGACGAGACGACAGAGCTCTGCGACCTGATCCTGCCCGACCTGCACTCGCTCGAGTCATGGGGTGACGCCGAGGCCGGCAAGGGCATGATGTCACTCCAGCAGCCGGCCATGGACCCCGTGTTCGCCGGCACACGCGCAACCGCCGACGTCCTCATCCAGCTCGCCCAGAAGGACGTCGCGAATGCGGCGAAGTACACCCAGAAGGACTACCGGACGTGGCTCATCAGCCGCTTCCCGGGAGGAGTGAACGCGTTCACCGCCACCCTCCAGAAGGGCGTCGCTGCGGGCAGCACCGGCATCCGCACCAGTCCGGCCGCCTCGGCGACGATGGCCATGGCGCCGGCCGTCGGCACCACGCAGGGCGAGTACTTCCTCGTGACCTACCATTCGCCAACCATGGGCGACGGCCGCGGCGCCAACAAGCCGTGGCTGCAGGAGCTGCCCGACCCGGCCACCAAGGTGCTCTGGAGCTCGTGGGTCGAGATCCACCCGGAGACGGCGAACAAGCTCGGCATCGAGCGCGGCGACATCGTCGAGGTCAAGACGGCCAATGGCAGCGTCAAGGCGCCCGCCTACCTCTACCTCGGCATCCGGACCGACACCATCGCCCTCGCCATCGGGCAGGGACACACGTCGGTCGCAAAGCTCGAGGACCACAACGGCAAGAACGACAAGGTTGCGATGCAGTGGGGCTACGGCCGGTACGCACGCAACCTGGGCGTTCGCGCGCACGACCTGCTCGTCCCGGGCGCGAACGGCGCGGGTGGGTTGGCGCTCACGTCCACGAAGGCGTCACTCACCAAGACCGCCGATCGCGAAATTCTCGTGTCCACGGAAGGCTCCGCGCGCCAGCACGGACGCGGCATTGCGCAGGCCATCCCCATCGCCGCCCTCCTCGCCGGACAGAGTGGCAGCGAGGGGGTGCCCGCCGACGAGAAGCGCGCGAACGAGGTGAAGGTCGAGGGCAAGGAAGGCACGAAGGCGCCGGAGCACGAGGAACACATCCCGGGAGAGGCGAGCCACGCGTTCCTTCCAGGACTACGGTCGCCGGTTGCCGCGGATGCGCAGGGACAGCTCGGCGCACCCACGTCGAAGGATCAGGGCAAGAACAAGGGGATGTACGCGCCCGACCACTGGTCTGGCATGGCCAGCCGCCGCTGGGCGATGACGGTCGACCTCGCGCGATGCACCGGGTGCTCGGCCTGCGTCACCGCCTGTTATGCGGAGAACAACATCCCGACGGTTGGCGCGCCGTGGCAGAACGCCACGATCTACGCGGAGGCCAAGGCGGGCTTCAACATCACGCGCGGTCGCGAGATGAACTGGATGCGCCTCGAGCGCTACTTCGAGGGCGCAGACGAAGGACAGTTCACGGAAGACTTCGAGGCGCGCTTTGTCCCGATGCTCTGCCAGCATTGCGGCAACGCCCCGTGTGAGCCGGTCTGCCCGGTGTACGCCACCTACCATTCGCCCGACGGACTCAACGTCCAGGTCTACAATCGGTGCGTCGGCACGCGCTACTGCAGCAACAACTGCCCGTACAAGGTTCGCTACTTCAACTGGTTCGGCTACGGAGAACCGGATCGCAAGCAGTACGCGTTCCCCGACCCGCTCGACCAGCAGCTCAACCCGGACGTGACCGTCCGCGGCAAGGGCGTCATGGAGAAGTGCACCTTCTGCGTGCAGCGTATCCGGGAGGCCGAGACGCGCGCCAAGTCCGAGGGCCGTGAGCTTGCGGCGGATGAGTTCACGGTGGCCTGTGCCCAGGGATGTCCCTCCCGCGCCATCACGTTCGGTGACGCCGCCGATCCCCGGTGGAGCGTCGCGTCACAGATCGACGACAAGCGCGCGTACCACGTGTTCGAAGAGCTCAACACCTACACCGCCGTGGTCTATTTGAAGAAGGTCAACCATCCGGGACCGGCGTCGCCGGCCAGGGCGTAGGCGCACCATGGCTACCATGGCTCAGCCGCGCCCACAGGGGGACAGCACCGGACGCCCGAACGTGCCGACGGCGAACAACCGTCTGCCCGCCATCGCCGATTACCCGCAGGTCGACCGCGAGATCCTCGGCACGCTCCAGCCCACGCTGGGCTGGTTCGCGGCGCTCGGGATCGCCATCCTCTGCCTGATCATCGGCGGCGCCTCGTGGGTCTACCAGATCCACGAGGGGCTCGGCGCGGCTGGATACCAGCCGCCCGTGATGTGGGGCGTGTACATCGTGACCTTCGTGTTCTGGGTCGGTATCGGTCACGCCGGCACGCTCATCTCCGCCATCCTGTACCTGTTCCGCGCCGGATTCCGCACCACGATCTACCGCGCGTCGGAAGCGATGACGGTGTTCGCGGTCATGACGGCGGGACTCTTCCCGATTCTCCACCTTGGCCGCCCGTGGAAGTTCTTCTGGCTCATTCCGTATCCGAACTGGCGGCTCATCTGGCCAAATCCGAAGAGCCCACTCGTCTGGGACGTGTTTGCCATTCTCACGTACCTGACGGTTTCCGCCACGTTCTTCTGGATCGGGCTCATTCCTGATCTCGCGGTGCTCCGCGACCAGGAAAAGAATCCGATTCGCCAGCGCATCTTCGCCGTGCTCTCGCTCGGATGGCGCAACTCGGACAACGAGTGGCGTCACTTCACCCGTGCGTATCTCTTCCTCGCGGCGTTCGCGACACCGCTGGTGCTGTCGGTGCACTCGGTCGTTTCGTTCGACTTCGCCATGTCGCTCGTGCCGGGCTGGCACGCCACGGTGTTCCCGCCCTACTTCGTGGCCGGCGCCATCTTCTCGGGCATCGGCATGGTGTTCACGATCATCATCCCGCTGCGCAAGTTCTTCAAGCTCGAGCACTACGTCACCATCAACGACCTCGACGCAGCGGCGAAACTCTGCCTCTTCACGTCGTGTGTCGTCGGGCTGGCGTACCTCACCGAGTTCCAGGTTGCCTGGATGTCGGGCAACAAGGTGGAGCAGGAGTACTTCTGGAACCGCGTGTTCGGACAGTGGACATGGGCGGCGTGGATCATGCTCATCTGCAACATGGTGCTCCCGATCTCGCTGTTCTCGCAGAAGCTGCGGCGCAACACGACGTGGCTCTTCATCCTGTCGATCTTCATCAACATCGGCATGTGGTTCGAGCGCTTCGTCATTGTCATCCCGTCGCTCTCGCACGAGTTCGAGCCGTGGCAGTGGGGCGGCTACCACCCCACCTGGGTGGATTACAACATCCTCCTGGGCTCGTTCGGCTGGTTCTTCATGTGGTTCCTTCTCTTCATCCGTCAGATGCCCGTCATGGCCATCAGCGAGATCAAGGAGATACTGCCGCCAAAGATGCGCCATTCCCATGTAGAGGCACATCACGCCGCACACGGCACGATCGGTCACCCGCTGCCGACTGACGGGGGGGCGCACTGATGCAAGGCGTCATCGCCGCTTTCGCCGAGCTCGACTCGACCGTGCACGCGATCGAGGATCTCCGCAAGCAGAACTTTCGCGACATCTCCGTCTTCAGCCCCGTGCCGCGCCACGAGCTCGAGGAGGCGATTGCCGCTCCAGAGAGCAAGGTCCGCCGCTTTACGCTGATCGGCGGATTGGCCGGGGTCACGTTCGGCTACTGGATTCCCATCTGGATCTCCGACTACTGGCCGCTCGTCGTCGGCGGCAAGGCCGTCGCGAGCTGGATTCCGTACACCATCATCGGCTTCGAGTTGATGGTGCTCATTGGTTCGCTCTCGACCGTATTCGCCATGTTCGCACTGTCGCGCATTCCGCGACTCACGATGACCGTTGGCTACGATCCGCGGTTCAGTCACGGCGACTTCGGGGTCTGGGTGGCCGCGGGCCCTGACCGCGCTCCGGAAGCGACTGACCTGCTGCGCCGCCATGGCGCGCTGGAGGTTCGCAATGAGCGCTGATCGTTCCGTCGTCTCGGCGACGTCGGGAATCCATGTTCGCCGCTTCACCGCCCTCGCATTGGCCACCACGCTCGGCGCATGCTCCTGGTTCACGGACTTCAAGGAGCAGCCGAAGCACGACCCATGGGAATCGCCGAGCGACACTATTCCGATGCGGGGCAATCCGCAGTCCTCGGTGCCGGTGTATGGAACGCTTGCTCCCGGGTACGCGGTGTCGCGTCTGGCCTATCCCGGCACGATCGACTCGATGTCCACCATCCAGAATCCCGTGCCGTCTGACGCGCGCTCGCTGCACAACGGCCGCATGTACTACCAGATCAACTGCGCGGTCTGCCACGGCGATCTCGGCAAGGGCGACGGACCGGTGACGAAGAAAGGCCTGTACGTGCCGCCCCTCGTTGGCGCATCGGCCGAAGGCAGGACCGACGGCTACATCTGGGGCATGATGCGGAATGGGCGCGGCGGCATGCCGTCGTACAACCGCATCGAGGAGATGGATCGATGGGACGTCGTGAACTATGTCCGCGGCCTGCAGGGCAGGTATCAGGTCGCCACCGGTCCGGTCGGACTCCCCGGTGAGACCGGCGACAAGGTCCCCGGCTATTCGCAGATGGGGCCAACGCGCCCGTCGCCGTACTACAAGCACGCCGGATCGCAGGCTGACGCCACGCGTGGCCTCGCCTTTCCGAGGGCCGGAGGCGTGATCCCGCCCGGCACGCCAGCGGCCCCTGATTCTTCTGCCACCAAGGCGCCGGCCACGACGCCTCCCGCCGCTGTTCCGCCCACCACCACGACCCCGAAGACCGGAGGCGAGCGGTGAGCCTGCATCCCGTTCCTGTGCCCACGCGCGAAGAAGTCATCCGCGCGTATACGAAGCCCACGCCGAGGAGCCTCTCACTGGCGCTGCTGGTGCTGGCGGCGATTGGTGCGGTCGCGTTCATCCTCGGCCTGATGACGGACCCGGATCGCGCCTGGCGCGCGTATCACGTGAGCTGGCTGTTCTTCACGGCGCTCTCGTCCGCCGGTGTGATGTTCGTCGCGGTGCAGCGCATCACGACCGCGCGCTGGTCGCGCGCGATCATCCGGTTCGAGGAAGGGTACGTCGCGTTCCTGCCGATCGCGTTCGTGCTGCTCCTGCTCAGCCTCTTCCTCGGGAAGGGGCACATCTTCCCGTGGACGCACGAGGTGCCGCCGGTTCACGAGAAGGTGACGTACTACAACGGCACCTTCCTCACGTTGCGCGTCATCATCGCGTTCGCCGTGATCACGCTGCTGTCGGTCTGGTACATCTACACCTCGGTGCGTCTCGACGTCGGCCTCATTCCCGAAGCCGGCGCGAAGTGGGCGGCGGGTCTCCGTGCGCGCATGCGCAACGGCTTCGGTGACGAGCGTCGCGAGCTGCACAGCACGCACTCGCTGCAGGGCAAGCTCGCGGTGTTCCTGGCGTTCGCGTTCGGGTACGGCTGGACGATCCTCGCGTTCGACCTCTCCATGGGGTTGTCGCTGCACTTCCAGAGCACGCTCTACGGCTGGTGGTTCTTCATGGGGGGCTGGCTGTGCGCCCTCACGCTCTTCACGCTGCTCGTCCTCGCATGGCGCCGCTTCCTCGGCGCCGAGGCAATGATCGGTGAGAACATCTTCCACGACCTGGGAAAGCTTTGCTTCGCCTTCACCGCGTTCTGGGGGTACCTCACCTTCAGCCAGTTCCTGATCATCTGGTACGCCAACCTGGGTGAGGAGACGCACTGGCCGCGTCTCCGCCTGATCGATCCGTGGATGCACTTCTCGGTGGCGGCCATCCTGATGGTGTTCTTCGCGCCGTTCTTCGGCCTGCTGTCGCGCGCCGCGAAGGTGTTCCGCCCCACGCTCGCGCTCTTCGCGACCATCAGCCTGCTCGGCATGTTCCTCGTCCGCTATCTCGAGGTCTATCCGTCGCTGTATGGCGAGGCGGCATCGAACCCGTTCGGGGTCTACGAGATTGCGATCATGCTCGGCTATGCCGGGATCTGGGGGACGTGCTACCTCGCGTTCATGAATGCGTTCCCGCGCATGCGGGTGGCGATGCTGACGAGCCCCTACCGTGACGAAGTGCAGGTGCCGGTGGACGCGGGCACGATGGAGCCGCTGCCGGCGCACGAGTAAGCGGAATGCAGGATGATGGGATGATAGGATGATCGAAACGGCACATCGCTGAATGAGGCGATGTGCCGTTTTGCGCTCCTATCTTCCTATCTTCCTGTCTCCCCTTCTTACCGCGTCACGCCAGCATTTCCCGCAGTGTCGCCAGCGGCACGGCTCCGGTCTGCCGCTTCACCTCGCGGCCGCCGATGAACACGATGGACGTGGGGATGCCGCGAATCTGGAACCGCCCCGCCGATCGCTGCGCGTGATCCGTGTCCAGCTTGGCGACGAGGGCCTTGCCCGCACTCTCACGGGCGAGCGCCTCCACCGCCGGCGCCATCATCTTGCACGGGCCACACCAGTCGGCGTAGAAGTCCACCAGCACCGGAAGGTCGGACTCCGCGATCACGCGGTCGAAGCTCGTGTCGTCGAGCATCAGG
>JBBQFW010000051.1:0-17888 GCA_038322445.1 Gemmatimonadales bacterium | reverse complement strand
CCCCAGCGTCCACCCACGTAGGCCCACAACGCCTGGCCGTAGCGGTACGGGAAGAAGCGCGGGTCCGTATTCAACTGATGAATCGTCGGCAGCTTCTCGCGCTCCGCCGCATCGCGCAGCCACATCGCCGTCAGCGGATTGTCGCGACCGAGCGAGAAGTACTCCGCCATGCCTTCGATCAACCAGAGCGGCAAGGCGTTGAGGCGCTGCAGTCCGCCGGGCCCGGCCTCGGCGACACTGTACTGGAAGACGTGCACCAGCTCGTGGCCGAGCACGTGATCATTGTCGGCGTAGATGCCGGTGAACGGCATGACGACGCGCGTGCGGAGCCCTTCCGTGACGCCCCCCGTCCCCTCCGTGAGCGACTCACCCACGACGTTCGTCTGCTGGAAGTCGGGCTGGTCGGCATAGAAGACCACGGACTTGCGGTCGAACGTGTGACGAAAGCTGTCCGAATGCCGGTTGTACCAACGCTCGGCCATGCGCCCCGCATCGTGGACGACGAGGGACTCGGCCGGATAGAAATACAGGTCGAAGTGCGACGTCCGCATGATGTGGAAGTCGAAGTGCTCGTACTGCACCTTGTTGCGGCCGAAGTACTGTGCGCCGGCGCTCAACGGCAGGCCAGTGACGAGCATGACCAGGAACGCGAGCGCGGCCTGGCGGGGAGCAAAACGGGTCATCTTTCAGTCCCGCGGTCGAACCGCAACTGAGGGTCGTGTATTGGCGCCGCGACGACGGCGTCAGGCCTGATTTGGGCAAAGTTGGTGCCCTGTAGATCGGATTGGTCGCACTGGCCTGCGCGACCGCACTACACCGCTCCGGACGACTCTGTGCCACCGTCTCGAGCACGCTTCGCATAAACTCTCGGCCCGAGCGATCCTGCACAAGCCGTTGCTCGGTACACCTGGAACGCACAGTATGAGACACCATGCGCACGCCATCCCCTGTATTGCCGCCGCGGGACGAAGCCGCCGTCCCCCGCCGCGCATGGGCAGCCGGAACATCGCGCTCCATCCGGCGTCCGAGCCCTGAATGGGATCTTCATCTCTCGAAGGAATCCGGTCGCCGCTGGCGCTTGGTGTCGCCGCGTTTCTTCTTCTCGCTGAGTCGCGCCTCCTTGGCCCCCCGTGAGGGCTTGGTCGGCCTGCGTCGCTTCTGAACCACGAGCGCCTGCCGCACCAGCTCGATCAGGCGCTGCTCCGCGGCCTCGCGATTCTGCAATTGGCTCCGCCGCGCGCTCGAGACGATGCGAATGCAGCCTTCTCCATCGATACGCGACGCCAGCTTCTCGAGCACCCTCGTCCGGGTCTCGTCGTCGAGCGCGACGGTGGTCCGCACGTTCCAGAGGAGCTCGATCCTCGTCGACGACGTGTTCACGTGCTGCCCGCCGGCCCCGCCCGCCCGACTGGCGCGATAAGTCAGCTCCGCCCGCGGAATCGAGCGCGAGTCGCCGAGCATCAGGTCGTCTTCAGTGGCCATGCGTAACGACGTAGAGGTGAGATCGTCCTTGGGGCGAACTGTGGCAGAATGCCAGATTCAATTACCATCACCCTTTCGCGCACTTTGCGAGATAGCTGATTGCGTCTTCCTGATGTCAGGTCCGGGGCAGACGCGCGACCCCTTTTCCTCGACCCCGCGCGTCTGACCAGATGGGTCTACGTCGCTCGGCTTTCTATCGCCGCGGCGATCTTCATTGCGGCCGTCATTGCTTCCCTGAAGGGTCCGCTTCAGGATAGCGCGCAGCTGCTCGTGGCGTCGATGACATTCGTCATCACGCTGATCCTCACCGCCGCGTCCGCGTTCTACGGCCGCGTCAGCAAGGGACCCCGCCACTCCAACTTCTACTATCTCCAGTCGGTGCTCGACCTGCTGCTCGTGACGGCAGTCGTGCACCTGACGCGTGATCCGCGCACCGGGGCCTCGCAGTTTGCCGCCCTGTATATCCTCGTCATTGCAACCGCCTCGCTGCTGCTCCCGGCAAACGGCGGCCTGCTCATCGCCCTCTTCGGTGACGTCCTGTACGTCGCCGACTCCATCTTCAGCACCACCGCCTTTACCCCGGACGTGTGGTGGCAGCTCGCGGTGTTCGCGTTCGTCGCCCTCGGAAGCGCCTACCTCAGCGCGAAGCTCCAGGAGGCGCGCTCCGGCACCGAGGACGAGCTCGCGCATGCGCGACTCCAGGCATCCGATATCCTCTTCAATATCCGCAGCGGTGTCATCACCATCGACGCCAGCGGTCGGCTGCTCTATGCAAATCCCATGGCGGAGCAGCTTCTCGGGATCGAGCTCGTCGGCTTCCTCGGTGACGCCGTTATCGGCCACATCCGCGGGATTGCCCCGGAACTGGCGGATGCGCTTGAACGCTCCGTGGCGAACCGCACGCGGACCACGCGCGCTGAAGGCATCATCTCCACCGTGGACAAGCGTTTTCCCATTGGTGTCACGACCACCTATACCGACGGCGACAGCCAGCGGACCGAGCGCACCGCGACCGCCATCTTTCAGGACATCTCTGACCAGAAGCGACTCGACTCCCTCCGTCTCCGGGCGGAGCGCCTCGAGGGGATCGCCGAGCTGTCCGCCTCGTTGGCGCACGAGATCAGGAATCCGCTCGCGTCCATCCGCAGTGCGGTGGAGCAGCTCTCGCGCTCGCCCTTCTCCGGCTCGGATGAACGCACGCTGGCCAACCTCGTGATGCGCGAGTCCGATCGCCTGAGCCGGCTCCTGTCCGAGTTTCTCGATTTTGCCCGTGTGCGCGTTGCGCGGATCGAGCAGCTCGACCTCGCCGACCTGGTGAATGGCGCCGTCCGGCTCGCGCTCGAGCATCCGGACCGCAGCCGAGGCGTCGCGATTGTCAGCCATGTGGAGCCAGGGCGTTTCATCATCGAAGGCGACGACGACCTGCTACATCGCGCGGTCTTCAATCTCGTGCTCAATGCAATCCAGGCCTCGCCGCCGGACGGCGAGATCACCGTCGAGGTCCTGCAGGCCGGACCCGAACAGGTCGGGACGAGCACCGCCTTCGCGAACGGCGCCGCGGCCATCTCCGTCTCCGACGCCGGCGAAGGCATTCCTGCCGGCATCCGCGACCGTCTCTTCGATCCCTTCTTCACTACCAAGACGAACGGCAGCGGCCTCGGTCTGGCAGTCGTGCACCGCGCCATCGATGCGCATCGAGGGCTCGTCCTGCTCGACTCGAGTCCTCGCGGCACCCGTTTCACCATCGTCCTGCCCCTGCCTTCGCACACTTCGACGGACGTCCCCGCCGTCGCTTCACATGCACCGGCCTACTCGTGAGCGCTAACCGCATTCCCTCCATCCTTGTCGTCGACGACGAACAGGGCATCCTCGAGTCGCTCGGCATCCTGCTGCGCAATGCGGGATTCAACACCCACACGGCCCGAGGCGGCCGAGCGGGCCTCGAGCAGCTCGCGCAGCTCCAGCCGGACATCGTGCTGACCGATGTCCGCATGCCGGATGTCGGTGGCGTGGAAATCCTCGCCGCGGCGCGACAGCAGAATCCCGACACGCCGGTGATTCTCATGACGGCGCAGGCGACGCTCCAGTCGGCCATGCAGGCGGTGAATGAAGGCGCCTTCTACTACATCCAGAAGCCCTTCCGGAACGACGAGCTCATCGCGATCCTGACCCGCGCCGCCGAACACCGCGAGCTGCGGGTCGAGAATCGGTCACTCAAGCAGGAGATCAAGCGACGCGAAGGCCCAACGGGCTCCCGCCCGGTCGGCAACAGTCGCAGCTGGCTCGACGTGCTGCGACTCGCCGAGACCGTGGCGCCCACGGAGTCGACGGTGCTGATTCAGGGCGAGTCGGGCACGGGCAAGGAGGTGATCGCGCGCTACATCCACGATCTGTCCGCGCGCGCCGACCGGAGCTTTGCGTCGATCAACTGCGGGGCGCTGCCGGAAAGCCTGTTGGAGAGTGAGCTCTTCGGACATGTGAAGGGCTCGTTCACCGGCGCCATCAAGGACAAGAGTGGCCTGTTCACCGCGGCGGCCAAGGGGACGTTCTTCCTCGACGAAATCGGCGAGACCACGCCCGCCACGCAGGTCAAGCTCCTGCGCGTGCTGCAGCAGCGCGAAGTCATTCCCGTCGGTGGCACGGATCCACAGCCCATCGACGTCCGCCTCATTGCCGCCACCAACCGCGAGCTCGAGGAGGAGATCCGTCGCGGGTCGTTCCGCACGGATCTCTACTATCGACTGAACGTGATCGCGCTGCACCTGCCCACGCTGCGCCAGCGTGCCGACGACATTCCGCTCCTGTCGGATTACTTCCTCGATCGCATCGCGGAACTGCGCAAGGAGGAGCGGAAGATCCTGTCCGCCGACACGCTCGACGCGCTCGTGAGCTATACCTGGCCGGGAAACGTGCGTGAGCTGGAGAACGCACTGGAGCGCGCTGTGATCCTCACGTCGAGTCAGGAGATCCTCCCGTCGTCGCTGCCAGAGCGTGTGACGGCCCGCGTGAGCGAGCCGCTCGTCGCTGACCGCGTGCCCTCCAACCCTACGCTCGAGGCGGTCGAGCGGGCCTACATCATGTGGGTGCTGCAGAGCGAGGGTGGCAACAAGAGCCGGGCAGCCGATGCGCTCGGGATCGACCCGTCCACGCTGTATCGCAAGCTGTCACGCTACGGCGTCGAGGCATGACGGCTGGCAGTGCCGTAGTCGCAACACCCCGTTCCTCCGCGGCGCTCGTCTCTTCCACGAAACGACGACGCACGCTCGCATGGTCCCTCCAGCTCGCGCTGGTGGGGCTGCTCGCATTTGGATTCGGCGTCGCGACGCTCGACACGTTTCCCGTCGGCGCCGGCGGCGACGACGCCATGTACCTCGTGCTCGCGAAATCACTCGCGACCGGGCAGGGGTACCACTCGATCAACGTACCGGGCGCGCCGGCGAACACGCACTTTCCGCCGGGCTACCCGGCGGTCCTCGCCACGCTGTGGCGGGTGTGGCCATCGTTTCCGCAGAACGTCATCCTGTTCAAGGCGTTCAACATCGCCTGCTTCGTTGTCGCGGCCATTGGCATGGCGCGCTTCGCGCTCCTTCGGCGCACCGGGGCGCGGTGGTCCATCGGCATCAGCGTGCTGGCAGCGATCAGCGTTCCGTCGCTCATCCTCGTCGCGCTCGTGTTTTCCGAACCCTTGTTCCTCTGCCTGATCGTGCTGCTGCTTCCCGCAGCTGAACGCTTCGTACAGGCACCACAGGGTCACCGCCACGCGATGATGCACGCGGCGGGCATCGGCCTGGCGATCGGCGTGTGTACGCTCGTACGGTCGCACGGAATCGTGCTGGTGCCGGCACTCCTGCTGCCACTCGTGGCCCAACGACGCTGGCGCGACATGAGCATCGCGCTTGCCGCATTCCTGCTCTGTTTCGCGCCGTGGCAGGTGTGGAGCGCGATGCACACGGGCGCCGTGCCGACGCCGCTTCTCGGTGAATACGACTCGTACACGGGATGGTGGATTCGCGGCTACCGTGAGATGGGACCCGCGATGGTGTCGCGAACGCTCGCTCGTACCACCGGTGATGCGCTGGGCATGTGCGCCGCGCTGTTTTCCCCCGTGCGCGGAGCGCTTGCGCACACCGTCACCCTCGGCGCACTCGGCGTGCTCACGCTCGCGGGAATGACGGCAGCCCGGCGCCGCATTCCTGTCACGCTGCTCTTCCTCGCGGGCTATCTCGCCATCGTCACGCTCTGGCCCTTCCATCCTTCCCGCTTCATCTGGGGCGTCTGGCCGCTGCTGCTGATGGTGCTCGTGCTTGGCGTTCGTGGCGCGACGCATCGCCGATGGCGGCCCGCGGTACGCGTGTCGGTCGCGGCGGCCGGGGCATGGGCGCTTGTCGGATACACGGCGTATGAAGCGCGGGCGATTCGCGGTCGCTGGTGGAGCACCATACCGCGAGCGGCAGCACCGCACATTAGCTTCGCCGTCGGGTGGACGAAGAGCCGCACGGCGGCCAGCGACATCATTGCCACGGAAGACGACGGAGCCGTGTTCCTGTATACTGGCAGACGCACGGTTCCCGTTCGGCCCCTCACCGCCAGGCAGTACCTCGAGGATTCCACACCCGAGCAGGACGCCGCGACGGGGCTCCTACCGATCCTCGCGGCATATCCTGTTCGCACCGTCATTGTGCACACCAACGATCGCTATCTCACGGCCATGCAGCTTTCCTCTCCTCCAAAGCCTCGACTTGCTCCCCTCGCTTCCACGCCAGGGGGAGCGGCCTTCGCCGTCCTGGTGCCATGACGCTTACTCCGTTCTCCGTCCCCACCACGCCGTCGCCGCACTTCACGCTGGCCGCCAAGCCGCGTGAGCTCACGCCACTGGACGTACAGTCCTTTCGTCTGTCGGTGCTGATCCCGGTGTACAACGAGCGCCATACCATCGAGACGATCCTCGATCGCGTGCACAAGACGCCCGTGCGAAAGGAGATTATCTGTGTCGATGATTGCTCGACGGACGGCACGCGCGAACGCCTCGTCGAACTCCATGCGGCCGGCTTCATCGACAAGCTGATCTTCCAGCCGCAGAATGGCGGCAAGGGCAGGGCGATTCGGACCGCGCTCGCCGCAAGCACCGGTGAGATCGTCATCGTCCAGGACGCGGATCTGGAGTACGACCCGCAGGACTGGCCGTCCATGCTCACGCCGATCGTTGACGGAAAGGCCGACGCCTGCTTCGGGTCGCGCTTCCTTGGCGGCCCGCATCGGGTACTCTATTTCTGGCACTCGATCGGCAACTTCACGCTCACCCTCTTCAGCAACATGCTGACGAACCTCAACCTCACCGACATGGAGACGTGCTACAAGGCCGTGCGCGGCGATCTCGCGCGCTCGCTGCACCTCACGTCGGACAGGTTCGGATTCGAGCCGGAGATCACCGCCCGTCTCGCGCAGCGCGACGCGCGGATCTTCGAGGTGCCGGTCTCCTACGCCGGTCGCACGTACGCCGAGGGCAAGAAGATCAACTGGCGCGATGGCATTGCCGCCTTCTGGCACACGCTGAAGTTCAACTTCTCGCGATGATGGAGGCGCGTCGCCGCTGGCTGCCACCTGCGACGGTCGCTCTGCTCTCGCTCGCTGCCACCGTGACGAGCATCGGTCACGACTTCACGTACGACGATCGCTCCGTCATCCTCGAGAACGAGCGCGTGCACGCGTTCGCGCACATCCCGCGACTCTTCCTCGAGACATACTGGCCCCCGTACTACGGCGGGGATGGTTACCGGCCCTTCGTGACCACGCTCTTCACGCTCGAGTGGCTCGCGGCTGGTGGTTCGCCGTGGGTCTTCCACCTGCTGAACATCCTCCTCGCGGTGGCGGTCAGTGTCGCGATGTACTGGTGTGCACGCGCGGTGCTTCCCCGCCTGGGTGCATGGGTCGCCGCGGCGCTCTTCGCCGTGCATCCGGTGCACGTGGAAGTCACCGGAAATGTCGTTGGGCAGTCGGAGCTCATCGTCGCGCTTTGCCTCCTCGTCGCCATCGGCATCTACGTGCGCGCGCGGCGCGCACATGCCCTCACGCCGCGCAGGAGCATCGCGATCCAGCTGCTTTTCGCGCTGGCGCTCCTCGCGAAGGAGCACGCCATGGTGCTTCCTGGCATCCTCCTCGCTGCCGAGGCGACCGTCATTCCAGACGTGGGCTGGCGTGCGCGCGTGCGCGCGGTGCGCACGCTCATGCTGGCGCTGGTCGCCATCGCGCTCGCCTATCTTCTCGTACGGGGACGCATCCAGGCCGACCTCGCCGGATTTCTCCCCTTCCCGGTCTTCCGCTTTCTCCATATGAGTGCGGTCGACCGGATCGGCACCATGATGAATGAGATGCCGCGGATCGCGCAGCTGATCCTCTTTCCAGTGCGGCTCAGCGCGGACTACTCCCCGCCGGACGTCCTCGTCGCCGAAGGACCCGCGCTCTCACAGGTGCCGGGCCTGTTCATCTGCCTGGCCGCCGTGCTTCTCGCCATCGTGCTGCGCCAGCGCGCCGCGGTGGTGAGCTTCGGGCTCGCGTGGGTCATCGTGGCCTTCCTGCCCGTGAGCAACCTGCTCGTGCCCGCCGGCTTCATCACCGCCGAACGCACGCTCTTCCTGCCGAGCGCGGGTGCGGTCCTTCTGGCGGGAGGCCTGGCCGAGTACGTGGCGCATCGTGCATCGCGCGGTCGCCAACGCCTGGCGCTTGCGGGGCTCGCGCTGCTGCTTGTGGCGGGTCTCGCTCGCAGCATCGACCGGCAGCGGGTCTGGAAGAACAATGAAGCATTCTTCCTGGCCCTCATGCGCGATGCCGCGAATGGCTACCGTGCGCATTTCCTGCACGGACGGTATCTCGGCCTCCACGGGCATCTCCGCGACATGGAAATGGAATATCGCCGGGCCATACGCATGTTCCCCTTCGATGCGGGGATGACGCTCTCGGTCGCCGACGCCTACACGCGTGCTGGGCTCTGCGGTCCGGCAGTAGCGCTTTTCGAATGGACGTTTTCCGTGAAGGAGGAAACGGGGGAGGGGCGGTACGAGTACGTGTACTGCCTTGCCAAGCTCGACCGCTGGGCCGATGTGCGCCGCGAGGCGCTGATCGGCCTCCGTCTGGTGCCCGCCCGCGACATCAACCTCATGCGCGCGGCGGTCGTGCGGGCGAACGATGCCCTGAAGCGCTGAAACCGTCCCATCGAGATGGGGTGCCGGGCTGCCGCAAAGTGCTAGGTCTGCCGCAAAATCCCGCACGATTGGCACGCTGCGCGCGTAAATCAAAATCTGTAAGCGATTGTGATACCGCAACTTGCAACGATCGCACCGAGTGGTCCGCACGTTGCCTTGGAGATGGGCGCCGGCGCAACGCTGCGTGGCACCCGCCTGAAGGTCCAGTTGCTCCCTCCTCTCGCCCACTCGGAGAATCACCATGAAGAATCGTTCCCGTCGCGGCTTTACGCTCATCGAGCTCCTGATCGTCGTCGTCATCATCGGCATTCTGGCCGCGATCGCCATCCCGAAGTTCGCGAACACCAAGTCGAAGGCGTACATCGCCGCGATGAAGTCGGATCTGCGCAACCTCGTGACGGCCGAAGAGTCCTTCTTCGCTGACTCCACCAAGTACGTCACCTACGACACCACGAAGCTGAAGTTCAAGCCGTCGACCGGCGTCAACAACCCGACGATCGTCCCCGGCGCTGGCTTCTGGTCCGCCACCATCACGCACACGCAGATCGCCAGCTTTTCCTGCGGTATCGGCGTCAACACGGCCAACCCGATCGTCACGACGGCTGGCGACGGCGAGCCGGCTTGCAAGTAACCTGACGGACTGACCGTCGGGACCGAACAAAGGAGAGCGGTGCGCCAACACTGGCGCGCCGCTCTTTCGTTACGGCACGCAAGGAAACGATGGGAGGTGTCGCAGCCACGGGTCATACACTTCCCGCATGCACACTTCACCTCCTCACCGCAAGCGATGCGTCACGCGTCTGGGCTTCAGCATCGTTGAAGTGATCGTCGCGCTGATGATCGTGACGGTCGGTCTCCTGGGTATCGCCGGGGCTACCGCACTGGCGCTCCGCACCACCCTGGATGCCACACGCAGGCGCGACGCAGCCGAGCGCGCGCAGTCGCGCCTGTCGCTGCTTGTGGCGGCCGGATGCGGCCGCGCGACCAGCGGACGATCAACCGACGTCCAGCGGCAACTCACCGAACAATGGACGGTACGAAGCGTCGGAGCATTCCAGCAGGTCACCGACAGCGTCACGTGGGTGGGAGCAAGCGGGAACGGTACCTTCTCGCTCACCACGGCCGCCCTATGTTGAACCGCAGGGCGGCCACCCTGGTCGAGCTGCTCGTATCGCTGACGATCGCGGCCATCGTGTTCGGCGCCGCGACCGCGAGTGTCCTGCGACAGCAGCGCACGCACGCCCGTATTGCGGGAGTATCCGCCACTGAAGTTCAGCTCAGGACAGCGACGGCGCTTCTCGCCAGCCAGCTGGCATACATGGACGCAGCCGCCGGCGATCTCGCCTTGGGCGAAGCGCGGGATACTGCCATCCAGCTTCGAGCGACGGTGGCAATCGCCATCACCTGCGCAACCGCCACCGGGCGGGTGACGTTTCTCCCGGATATGCCTGGCGTAGTCGCACTGGGAGGCGTCGCCTCCCAGCCAAGGGAAGGTGACTCGCTGTGGTTCCTGGGCGACTCGTCGTGGCAGGGCGCTCGCATCACGGATGTCGCGCTGGCCACCGTCGCGTGTCCGGCACCGTTTTCGGTGACCGGTTCCGCCCTGCACCTGTCGATCAGCGCCCCGGACACCATTCCCGCCGGCACGCCCATCCGGGTGACACGACCGATACGGTACGCCTTCTACCGATCCGGTGACGGCACCTGGCAACTTGGACTTCGCGAATGGAGCGAAGCGGCTGGAGCCTTCTCGTCGCCTCAACCGGTCGCGGGTCCCTTCCTGCGGAACAGCGACGGACGTCAATCGCGTTTTCGCTACTTCGGAGGCGCGGGGGAGGAGCTGGCCGACGTCGGCTTCGAGCGCTCGGTGACCCGTATCCGCCTCGTGGCGCATGCGCGCGTCGTCGCACGCGAGGCTGCTCAGGACAGCGTGCGCAGCGACTCCGTCGACGTGGCGCTCCCGCATGCCATCGTTCGATAGGAAGACGCGGCGCCGAGGAGGGGCATTGTTGGTGGCCCTGGCGCTGCTCGCGCTCGCCGCGGCCCTGCTGGCCGGCTCCGCGATGGCCGGACGCGCGATGATGCGATCAACGCAGTCGCACGGGGCGTCGATCACGGCGGAGTCGGAAGCGCGCACAGCGCTTGCCGAGTTCGTCTCGGCGTGGTCAACCGCGTATGACTCACTTCAGATCGGGAGATCCTTCGAGGCGGAGATCGGGCCGAGGCGGGTTGGTGCCGCGGGGTTGGTGGCGCTGACGCGATTCCGCGTGCTTCGCGTTTCGAGTGCCCGATACGTGGTGGGGCTGGAGACGTCCGTTGGTCCCCAGGGTCTCACCACGGCACGAAGGCGACTCAGCCTGCTCATCGCGCGACGAGCGGAGTCGGATTCCGTGACGATCGCGGGTGCGCCCGTTCCGATCGGCCAATGGAGTCTTGCTGACCTGTTTTGACGAGATTCAGTTGTTTTTTCGGGTGTTTTCGGGCCCAGCGTGACCGGCATCACACGGAGCGGTCGGTCGTCATGTTACCATCTTCGCCCGCCGGTCGTGATACCGGTACGAGTGACCGGACGAACGGCACTTGAATGAAGGAGTTCGAGGCATAGCGAGGCGAATCGGATGTAAGTGCAAGCAAGATCGATTTATACGCCTCCTCCCTTAAAGCCTCTTGACAAGTGTGCAATAGCGGATCATCTTCGCGCCGCGCCACCTGTCCGCATCCCCTTCGACCTTCCCGATGGCACTGTTCGGTCGTACTAAAACCACGGTTGGGCTGGATATCGGCTCAGGACTGATCAAGGTCGCGGTGATCGACCACACCCGAAGCGAGCCGGAACTGGTTCGAGTCGCGGTCGTCCCGCTCCTCGCCGACGCCATTGTCGAAGGTGAGGTCATGGACCCGGGCATCGTCGCCGAGGCGATCCGAGGGGCCCTGGCCGCTGCCGACGTCAAGGGTACGCAGGTCGTCACCGCCGTCGGCGGTCGCGACGTGATCATCAAGAAGATCCAGATCGAGCGCGTCAAGGAGCAACAGGCGCGCGAGCTCATGCGATGGGAGGCGGAACAGCACGTCCCCTTCGACATGGAGTCGGTCGAGCTGGACTTCCAGATCCTCGATCCCAACGCCGATGGCGTGGAGATGAGCGTCCTGCTCGTCGCCGCCAAGCGGGAGCTGATCGAGTCGAAGCTGCGCATCCTCACGGACGCCGGCCTCGATCCCGCGCTGGTCGACGTAGACGCCTTTGCGTTGCACAACGCATTCGAGCTGAACTACCCGGATGCCATGCACGGCGTCGTCGCGCTCGTGAACATCGGCCACGACATCACCAACATCAACATTCTTGATGAGGGCGTCCCGATCCTCACACGCGACATCACCGTCGGCACCCGCCGCTTCCGCGAAGATCTTCAACGCGAACGCGGACTCTCTGCCGACGAGGCGCAGCAACTCCTGCAGGGCTACGATCGCTCCGAGCATCTCGACGCGGTGCTTGATGGCCGCGGGGAGGAAATCGCCGTGGGGGTCGAGCGTGCGGCCGCGTTCCTAGCGTCGTCCTCCCGCACCGGGGGACAGGTCAGGGCCATCTACACGTGCGGTGGCGGCTCGAGAATTCCCGGCCTCTCGGACGTGCTGGCCGATCGCCTCCACCTATCGGTGCAGCAGGCGAACCCTCTCGTGAACCTCAAGGTGCGCGACGGCGCGTTGAGTAACCTCATCACCGATGAGGTCGCGCCGTTGCTGATGCTCCCCATCGGCCTGGCCCTGCGCCAGGTCGCATGAGCGAGGCAACTCGATGATTGAAATCAATCTGCTCCCCGGCGCTCGCCGGAGTGCCCGGCGTGGCGGTGGCTCGTCGATCAACATGGCCGCGACGATGGCCTCCGTGCGCGAGCGGGTGAAGGAGCCGTGGCTCATCGGCGCCGTCGGCGTCACCGTGGTGGCCGTCGCGGTCGTCGCGCTGCTGTACATGCGTCAGGCCAGCACGGAAGAAACAGTCGAGACAGCGCTGCAGAAGGCTGTCCAGGACTCCACGCGCTACGCGTCCGTGTTGAAGGAGCATGACAAGGCGGAAGCCAAGCGCGATACCGTCCTGCGCTCGCTCAACCTGATTCGCGCGATCGACGACGACCGTTTCATCTGGGCGCACGTCATGGACGAAGTCAGCAAGGCGCTGCCGCCGTATACGTGGCTCGTGTCGCTTGGCTTCACAGGTCTGGGACAGGCCCAGCAGCCCGTCTCCACGGTCGCCACCGTCGCCCCGGCCGACAGCGCAAAGGGCGGCAAGAAGAAAAGGAAGTCGCTCAGCACCGTGATCCCGCGCGACTCGGTGCATTTCCGCATCATTGGCAATACGGTGGACATCCAGGCGCTCACCCGCTTCATCCGCCAGCTCGAGCAGTCCCCGTTCATCGAGCAGGTGCAGCTCGTGAAGTCCGAGCACGCCAACGACAACGGCAAGGACGTGACGCAATTCCAACTCGACATGGTGTACACGCGGCCTGAACCGGCGCTCGTTCGCCGGGTTCCTCTCGCGGTATCGGTGCGCTGACCATGGCGATCCTTCCAAAGACCAATCGCGACAAGGCATTCGCCCTCGTCGGTTTCGTTGCCCTGGCGCTCGTTGGCGTCTACGTCATGTACGTCTGGCAGCCCAAGCGCGACGATCTCGTCGAACGCCAGACGCGCGTCGATTCGCTGCTCGTCATCAACCAGCGCGCGAAGGCGGAGCTGGCCCAGGGCAAGACCCAGGAACTCAAGTTGGAGGCGGATCGGCTCTCCGCCGATCTCGCCGTCATGCGCCTGCTGGTGCCCACCGGGAACGAAGTGCCCACGCTGCTCGATCAGGTGTCCACCGCTGCGCGTCGCGTGGGGCTCGATATCGCCGACGTGCAACCGCTGGCCTCGCTCGCTGGCGACCAGTACGAAGCCTACAAGTACCGGCTCGTCGTGCGCGGGGGATCGTACCATCAGATCGGCACCCTGCTCGCAAACATCGGCTCCCTGCAACGCATCGTCGCACCGATCAACCTCGTGCTCACGCCCCAGGCGACCGATGCGAAGGCCGTCAAGAAGGATCGCTCGCAGAACCTCGAGGCGCGTTTCGAGATCCAGACGTACGTCGCCCGTGCGCCGCAGCCGCCGCCCACGGTGAAGGGCGTCACCGCGGACGTGCCGAAACCGGGGGAGAAATGACAACCACTCACCTGAAGCCGGCGCTCGTGCGTGAGCGCCATGTCTTGCTCCGGTGCGCCGTCATCGCGTTGATGAGCGCGGTCGCGGTGCCGTCCTCCGCGCAGCGCATTCCGGATCTCAATGCACCGCGCCGCGCGGCGGAGAAAGCCGCCGACGCGGAGAATGCCCGCCTCTCGGCCCAGACAGGCCAGGAGCTCCCCGTTCGTCGTGGCGCGCCGACCGCCGCCGCGGCGAAGTCGTCGGGGCCGGGTAGCGTGCCCGCACCGAAGGCCGGCGCGGTCACGAATGGACCATCGACCACCGTGCCCGGCGTGATGGCACCGGTAACGCGTGAAGTGTACGAATATGCCGCCGAGGGACGACGCGATCCGTTTTTCTCGCTCATCCTCACCGAAGACCTTCGTCCCCTTCTCTCGGACCTCAAGCTCGTCGCGGTCCTGTACGATGCGTCTGGTCGCCGGAGTGTCGCCATCATGCGCGACCTGGCGACCAATGCGCAGTATCGAGTGAACTCCGGCCAGACGATTGGCCGGATGCGCGTTGCCCAGATCAAGCCGCGCGTTGTGATCTTCACGATAGACGAGTTCGGACTCAGTCGTCAGGACTCCCTGTTCTTGGTGGATTCGACAAAGGTGAGGAACAAATGAAGCCAGTCCTGGCCATCATCGTCGCTTCGGCATTTCTGCTCGGGCCCAGCGCCCAGCCGGTCGAAGCCCGCACCGCGGAGGGATCAGTGCGCTCCCTCAGTGTGGTGCCCAGCTCGGGAAGGGCCGAGATCGTGATTGGGGTTTCGGGCGATCCGGAAGTCAAGGATTTCACGCTCGGATCACCTGACCGCATCGTCATCGATCTCAGTGGGGCGTCCCTCGGCCTGCGGGCCCGCGCCTATGACCGGATCTCGCGCGGCGGCATCTATGACGTCCGCTACTCGCAGTTCAGGAGGGGAACGGTGCGCGTCGTCGTCTATCTCGACGCGCCCCATGCCTACCAGCTCACGCGAGCCGATGGCGAGGTGCGCGTGTCGGTATCGGTGCCGATGAATGCGCAATTCGCGTCGTGGCATACCGGCCCGGGAAGCTCGCCCGAGTCGCGGGCCGCAGATCGCGGGGATGTGCAGCCGGCGGGAGAACCGGTGTCGGGTCCCGAGCGTGCCATCGACCGCGCGGTCGCGTCACGGGCGCGCGAAGCGCGCGATGCCACGGACGTGCCGCCCATGCGGACGAACGTGCAGCGCGAGCCCATGTCCCCGCAGCAGATCACCCAGCAGGCACAACGCCAGCGCTCCCAGCAGCCGCGGATCAGCGTCGTTTTCCAGGACTCCGACATTCGCGATGTCCTGGCGTCGTTCGCCTCGTTCTCGGGCCGCACGATCCTCCCGAGCTCCAGCGTGCCTGGCCTCAAGGTCAACGCGGAGATCAAGGACCAGCCATGGGACGTCGCGCTCCAGGCCATCCTCTCGGCACAGGGTCTCGACGCGACGGAAGATGCGAATGGCATCATCATCGTCGACACGCAGGAACGCATCGCGTCGCGCACTGCGACCGAAGCGCTGGCAACACGCGTCGTCCGCGTGAACTACCAGCGCGCCACCGCCGTCGCCGAACAGATTCGGACGCGACTGCTCCAGTGCATCCCGTCGGAGCGCTCCGGCAACACATCTTCGTCCGCTGCGGCGGGCCAGCCGCCCGTACTTGGAGCGCCTCCGGCGCAGCCAACCGGCGGCGTACAACCCACCAATCCCACGGCCGCGCCGGTTGCCAGTGGCGGCGGTTCTGACGCTTCGAGCTGCCGTGGGCGCGGCAGCGTGAGCGCGGACGAGGCGTCGAACAGCATCAGCATCACGGCCCCTGCCAGCATCGTCGAGGATCTCGCCGAGTTCGCGCGCACGCTCGACCTTCGCCAGCCGGCGGTGAACATCAAGGCGAAGATCGTCCTCGTGAATCGTACGGACCTCGACGCCCTCGGCATCAAGTACGACCTCGGCTCGCGGCAGCAGTTCTTCAGCAACGTCATCCAGCGCGTCGATTCGAACGGCGCGGTAGGCAGCCCGAACGATCCGCCGCGCGTGCTGCTCGGCGGAAACACGGTGTCGGCGATCGCGAACGCGTCGGGAACCGTCAACGGCGCCGCGCTGCGCCTGATCTACTCCACGGCCCTGGGCAACTTCGACTTCAGCACGTTCCTCGACGCGCTCCAGGAAGTGTCGCTGCTCGACGTCCAGGCCGAGCCGAGCGTGACGACGATCAACAACAAGCCGGCGACGCTCACCTCGGGCGTACAGGTGCCGTTCGTCCCGCTCGTCAGCAGCGGTGGCGCCGGAACATCGCTCACGGGTCCGATTACCGTTGAGCGCATCCAGACCGGTGTAACGCTGCTCGTGACGCCGAGCGTCACGAACAACCGGCAGGTGATCATGCACGTGGACGTGACGAACTCCGACGTCAGCTTCACGAACAACGGCACGCTGATCGACAACAATCACGTGTCCAATGACCTGCTTGTGGCGGACGGGCAGACGGTCGTCATTGGTGGCCTGACGCAGACGAGCGTTCGCGTCACCAAGTCCGGCATCCCGCTGCTCGTCGACCTTCCCTTCATCGGGCGGCTCTTCGGGTACACAACGAGACAGGAGCAACGCCGCGACCTGCTCGTCCTGATAACGCCCCACATCGTGGATGAGGGGCAGTTGCCAACCGAAGCGGTCCGGCGATAGCCGCACCGCGGAGCCGATAAATGATGCACTCGAGATCCCGGGCGAAGTACGTCGCCCTGACTGTGGCTGCGCTCGTCGCATCCAGCTGCGACACGCGTCTTCCGACCCAGACGACGTTGACGTCGACGGGCACCACCGCCGACACGGAGCGACCCGCGGTCACGTTCACGGTTCCCGGGGCGCTGAACAACGCCGTTCCCTTCGGGCAGCCCGTCAACCTGTCGGTGAGAGTGACGGACAACGTCGGCGTTTCCTCAGTGCAGACGTCGGTACGCAATGGCGCGGTGATCATTGCCTTCGATTCGGTCACCATCAAGCCAACCGTCACCAGCACCACGCGCGCGATTTCTATCCCCTTGGCTGGCGTGAAGAAGACCGACAAGCTCACCGTGCGCACGACGGCGACGGACGCCGCCCAGAACACGCGTGTCGACTCGACGACCCTCACGTTCGCGGCTCCGACGATCACGCTCGTGACGCCGCTGCCGAGCGCGAAGCTCAACGTTGGTGATTCGCTGCTGGTGACCGCGCGCGTGCAGGACGGCGCCGGCATTCGGAGCATCACCTTCATCGGGTACTCGCTGCGCGGCTCGCCAGACCTCGGCACGCAGGACACGGTGGTCCGGTATCCCGCGATCACGGCGCCGTCCCAGAACGGAACGTTTCTGCCGGGCGTAGTAGACACCGTCATTCGCCGCTACCTGAAGCCGCTCGTTCCGGTGGACACGCTCGTGGATTCCCTCGTCGTGAGCGCGATCGCGATCGATGCACTCGGCGGCGTGGACACGGCGCGTGTGGCGGTCAAGATCGTACGTGGGCCAAGCGTCCAGGTGCTCAGCCCTATCGTTGGAGACAGCGCCACGCCAGGCGCGGGACTTACCGTTACGCTTCGCGCGCAGGACCTCACGGGGGTGTCGAAGCTCGGGTTCCGTATCCAGAGCGACGCGTCCTTCCCGACGAAGGTCGACACCACCGTCACGATCAACTATTCAGCGCTGCCGAAGGACGTCACCATGTCGGCGACGATTCCCATTCCGGGCAATGCGCCCCCGAAGGCGTTACTGACGATCACCCCAGTGTCCACGAACAGCGGCGGGCAGGACGGCGCCTCCGCGCCGGTCATCGTCGCCGTGCGCGCCGGCCTTCCCCCGGCGCCCAGAGTCTACCAGGCGATCGCCAAGCGAGTGGAAACCGGTGATTCACTCACCATCACGGCCATCGGCAACGGCGTCACCATCGTCGGGTATGTGTTGCGCGACTCCGCTGGTGGCGTGATCAAGCGCGACAGTGTGACCCTGGCG
>JBBQFW010000050.1:0-17896 GCA_038322445.1 Gemmatimonadales bacterium | reverse complement strand
CTCGCACTGGCCGCGGAAGGCAATTGGGTCGCGGAGCAGACGATTCCCGGCAACTTCCTTGGCTTCTTCCTGACGGCGTCTGACACCACGATCACAGGCAGCGGCAGCTTCGCAGGCGAGGCAGGACCCGCGGGTGGCGTGGCCATTACCGGCGGCGCGACACGATCCACGCTCACGCTGCATCTGACCTACACGGCAAGAGTTCCCACACCGGCCACGAGCGTCGCGCGCTTTACCGGCACAGTCGACGCAAACGACCGCCTGGTCGGCAGCATGAAGTACGGTCCGGAAGCGGGCGAGCAGCCGGAATACTCCATCGCATTCCGACGCCGGGTTCCGCCCGCACTCTAGCCAGCTGCGCGCCTTACAGCCGCGCGATCGCGAATTTCATGCGCTTTGCCGCATCAGTGAACCGCTCATCGTAACTCGCGAGCGTCACGCGCTGGCCCTGACGCCGCAGGAAATCCATGGACGCCAGATGCAGCGCATCAAGGGTCCGAACGGGAGCGGGAAAGGGTTCCAGCGCACGATCGAGCACTGGTCGCGCGAGCTCGACGAACGCAACGCGGCCAAGCAGCCCGCGCACGGATTCATCGTGCGCCTTGGCAAGCCCGCGGGCGTTCACCCGGTTCCAGAGCTCGTACTCCAGCAACCGGCTCGACACGAGTGTCTCGCTCCACAGGGACGCCGGCGGACGACGATCCTCCGCGAACAGCTGCGCGAGCGCGACGGACGTGTCGAGGTAGATCACCGGTCGCCGCGATCGTGGGCAAGCTCGGCCAGCAACGCTTCGAGCGATGCGATCGGGACGTGCGCTGGCGCGCCTTCCTTCACCATCGCCGGAGGCGTCACCCAACCCTGCCGCACCGCCTCGGCCAACTGTGCATCGCTGACCATGGTACTCCTCCCTTCACGCGGTGGAATGAGTTCGGCGACTACGCGGTCGCGGTCAGTAACGAGGACCGTCTCACCGCCCGCTGCAAGCCGCACATACTCGCTGAGCTTGTTCTTCAGAACCTTCAGACCAATGGAGCGCATACCACAAAGTAGCTTCCGGAAGCTACTTCGTGCAATACCTGCTGAGCCGGTTATCCCTGTATATGTGAGCATGCCTCACGGTCTCGCTTCACCTGGGAGTTGCGTCATCACGCCAACGCACGCCGCATCGAAAGTGAGGCCGAGATGCGGCGACGCCGGTGCAGGATCGGCGGGTGCGATTCTCTGCCACGCATGGCGGTACCCGATGTTCAGCAGAGTGACTCATACAGCCGGATCCGACTCCCTCGGGAACGATCACCCTTCCACGATGTAGCGCCGCGCACGACCTTTGATTCGGGCGACCCGCCGCACGTGGGTACTCGTCCGGTTGAACACCGTCCTATCCAATCCCCGTGCCGACGATGGACCTCAGCGCCCAGCTTCAAGCCTCGCTCGGCGACGCATACGTCATCGAGCGTGAGCTCGGCGGCGGGGGTATGTCGCGGGTCTTCGTTGCGGAAGAAACGGCACTCGGCCGGCGAGTCGTCGTCAAGGTTCTTCCCGAGGAGCTCTTGGGTAGCCTATCGATCGCGCGGTTCCGGCGCGAGATCGCTCTCGCCGCGGGACTTCAGCACCCGCACATCGTCGCGCTCATCTCGGCGGGTGAAGTGGACGGGCTGCCGTACTTTACGATGCCGTTCGTCGACGGTGAATCACTTCGCGCGCGGCTCTCGCACGGCGAGCTGCCGGTCGCCGAGGTGATTTCGATCCTGCGCGACGTCGCGAAGGCGCTCAGTTACGCGCATGGCAAGGGCGTGACGCACCGCGACATCAAGCCGGACAATGTGCTCCTCGCCGGTACGTCTGCCGTCATCACGGATTTCGGCGTGGCCAAGGCACTCACCGGCTCGACCACCGACGGCCAGCTGACGTCCGTCGGCGTCGCGCTGGGGACGCCGGCCTACATGGCGCCGGAACAGGCCGCCGCGGATCCGGCCACCGATCTGCGTGCGGACATCTACGCCGTCGGCGCGATGGCCTACGAGATGCTCGCGGGGCATCCGCCATTCGCCGGACGCAACGTACAGGCGGTGATGGCGGCTCACGCGACCGAGGCGCCGACGTCGATCGGCACGCTGCGAGCGGCCACGCCGACGGCGCTCGTCGAGCTGGTGATGCGCTGTCTCGAAAAACGGCCCGGCGACCGCCCGCAGAGCGCCAATGAGATTCTGCAGGCGCTCGACAATCTCACTCCCGTGACAGCAACTACCCCACGTCGCGTTCAGGCGACAGGGCAGCGCCGCGCGGACGGCGGTGGCCGAATGCGCGCACTCGCTGTTGTCGCCGGCATCGTACTCTGCCTTGGCGGTCTCGGGGCGTGGTGGCTCATGCATCCAGGCGATTCGGCGACGGCCGAGATCCGCTCGATTGCCGTGTTGCCCTTCGAGAACAGGAGCGGCGATACGACGTTCAACTATCTCGAGGACGGCGTCACCGACCATGTGCGCGATGCGCTGAACGCCATACCGGGTCTCGCCGTGAAGGCGCGCAGCTCGTCACAGCAGATGAAGGGCCACGGCGCTCGCGAGATCGGCGCCAAGCTGGGCGTCGCCGCGGTGGTGCAGGGAACCTTTAGCCGGTCGGGCTCACGCCTTCACGTCACCACGGAGCTGGTGCGTACGTCGGATGACAACGCGCTCTGGAGCCACACGTTCGACGGTGCATCGAATGAGCTTCTGGGCGTGCAGGACACCATCGCCCGCGCGGTCGTGAGCACGCTGCATCTGGTACGTCAGGACGTTCAGCACCTGAGTGGCATTGGCGCCCGTGGCACTACCGACGCTGAAGCATACGACCTGTTCCTGCGAGGGCGCCATGCGAGAGACCGGTTCGATATTGCCCGCGCGCAGAGCCTGTTTCGCGAAGCTGTCAAACGTGATCCCCACTTCGCGCGTGCGCTCGCGTTTCTTGCGATGTCCTATGCCGACAGCCCGATCTTCGGCCTCATGACCATTGATTCCGCGATCAAGCTTGCCCGCGAAACCGCCGCAAAGGCAAAAGCAATCGATTCGACCGTCGCCGAGACATACATCGCCGAGGCGTTCATTCAGTCGAGCGACTACACGCGGCAGGCCGAGGCACTCGTGCCGTTGGAGAAGGGTCTGGTGATCGATTCAGGTAACGTCGACCTGCTCTGGAACTACGGATTCGCCCTGGCCCAGGTCGGACGCGTGCAGGACGCGCTGGTCCAAGCGCGCCGTGCGCGCGCGAAGGATCCGCTACGCGTAATCGGCATCGTCGGCGGAATACTCATCATGACGCACCAATTCGCTGAAGCGCTTGCGGACATCAGGGCTACCCTCGCGCTCGATCCGAATCACGTGCTGGGCTATCGCGAGCTGGGGATTCTCTACGCGTTCACGGGAAAGCCCGATAGTTCGCTCGCCTCGTTCAAGACGGCATTCAAGCTCGATGCCACCAGCTTAGGGAGCGCTGCCAATCTCGTGTTCGGCTATGCGGTGGCCGGACAATGGAAGGAAGCGCGACAGCAGCGCGCGCTGAACGACCGACGGAGTGACGACGACTCACCCAACTACACGCACGCCGTCGAGGATATCGCCTTCGGCGAATACGACGCGGCGATGACCGCGCTCGAACAGGCGGTGGCGCACGGTGATCCGGTGTTCGGCACGGTCAGCATACCATGCAACCTGTTGTTCGACCCGCTCAAGTCGAACCCGCGCTTCAACGTGCTGATGCGCCGCATGGGCGCGCGTGCATGCCCGGCAACAGGAAAGTGGCCGATCAATCCGCCTCTGTCGGGCACACGGTAGCGCACGGCCGGCGAGCTGCTGACCACCCTGAAACGCATCTGAAAGCACATTTTCAGGATGGCCACGAGCTGGCCGATATTGGCTGCGAGCCAACGGCGTCAAGGACGGCCCTAAGGCGGAGAGCAGCCGGAACGCCCCGTCGGAGTCCGGCGCCAGTTCCCGCGCATTGGGCTAGCCGCGATCCGAACGCGTCGGGACTCTACTTGTCGAAACGCTCCGCGTTGCGCAGCCCTCACGCGGAGACGTACTCCCGATCCTTCCACCGCACGTTGCCCCCCCGAGCAATAGCGCCGAGCGACACGTACAACATCATGGCGGCGCCGAGCGGGTGGAACAGCGCGTAGATGGGCGAGAGTCGGAGCCATGCGTATGCCCCGAGCCACCAGATGAGGTTCGCCGCCGTCGCGATCGCGGCCCATACGAGTGCGTCATGACCAACCAGTCCGAAAGCGGCGAGCATGAGAATCAACGGCGGCAGCAGAGTGCTCAGCCATGGCGAGCACAATAGGAACGGCGTCAGCGCCCGTCCCACAGCGCCGAATGGCACGGAATCGCGACCGCCGGCGTAAAGGTTCTTTCCCCACCCGCCAATCAGCTCGCGCAGTGAGGTGTACATCCGCGTTGACAGCTGGTTGAGGCCGAGCACGACGTACGCGCGGCGCCCGAGTCGGAAATAATGCTGCGCCATCGCGAGATCTTCAGCCACCTTGCCGCGCACGGCCGCATGGCCTCCGGTCTCGACGTATGCCGACCGTCGCACGAAGATGCATTGGCCGTTTGCGATCTTGTTGCTGGCGTGGCGGGAGTCGTTCACGGTCTCCGTGCCTCCGTAGCGCATCAGCATCACCGAGAACACCTGCGGCTGGATCACACGTTCCCAGAACGTGCCAAGCTCCTGGGTGCCCGCCACCGTGAGGAAGTCCGCGTCGCGCGATCGCATTGCATTCACCGCGCGCGGAATGAGATCCGGCGTCTGCACGGTGTCGGCGTCGAAGAAGGCGATGACGTCACCGCTGCTGGCGTTTGCACCAGCGGTGCACGCCCACTGCTTGCCGAACCAATCGGGGGGAAGCGGCGCCGGCGTCAGCACGCGAAGGCGCGGATCCTCGAGCGCGAGCCGCGACAGGATCGCACCCGTGCCGTCGGTCGAATGATCGTCGACGGCCACCACCTCGAGCCGCGGATAGTCGGCGGCGAGAGCGGACCGCACGCAGCGCTCGATGTTGTGCGCCTCGTTCCGCGCCGGGATGACGACGGAAACCGTGGGCGCATCCACGGTTGAAACCGCTGACTCGTCGTCGAGCGAGCGCGAATGCCGCGCACGCAGCAGGGTAGCCACCGGAACGACCACCCACGGCGACGCGAGGACGACAGCAAGGAGGGTGGTCACACTGCAAAGATGGTCGAGCCGTTGCCTCGCACGCGAGCCCTCTCTACGTTCTCCGCGATGCGCACTCCTCCACTGCTCGCGCCGGGCGCGCGCGTCGCTCTCGTGGCTCCAGCCGGACCCGTCAGCAAGGACGGCACGTTCCACACCGCCGTGCTACAGGCGAAATCGTTCGGCTGGGAGCCGGTCACCGGCGACAACGTCAGCGCCCGGACACGGTACCTTGCCGGGACAGACGAGCAGCGTCTCCACGACCTGAATGCGGCGTTCCAGGACGACACCATCGACGGCATCTGGTGCCTGCGCGGCGGCTACGGCGTCATGCGCATCCTCGACGGACTCGACACCGCCGCGATGCAATCGCGTCCCCGCGCGGTCATCGGCTTCTCCGACCTCACCGCGCTCCATACCGCACTCGGCAAGTACGCCGACGTCATCGGCTACCATGGCCCGCATGCGGCCGCGCCGCTGACGTCGTTCTCGCGCGACTCGCTGACGCGCGCCGTGGTACTGGGCACGGATTCGTGCGGGATCGCCCCCGCGGCACGTACGCTCAGGCCCGGCCGCGCGCAGGGGCGGCTCGTGGGCGGCAATCTGTCACTGCTCGCCGCGCTGTGCGGCACGCGCTACGCTCCCGACTACGACGGCGCCATCCTCGTCATCGAGGACGTGGACGAGGCGACCTACCGCATCGACCGTATGCTGCGACAGCTCATGCTGACCGGCGCGCTCGCGAAGCTCGCCGGTATCGCCTACGGCCAGTTCACGGAGGAGGGCGGTCGCGCGAATGCGGCGTCGCCGTCGCGCGAGCAGCTCCTGCGCGAAACCGCCGACATCGCGGGTGTGCCCACGCTCGCCGGAATCCCGGTCGGACACATTGACGACCAATGGACCATCCCGCTCGGCGCCATGGCGGAGCTCGACGCCGACGCGAAGTCGCTGCACGTCATCCGTTGAAACAGCGGTTCGGCTTCACGCTTGCAGGATTCACGAGGAACTTCCGGAGACATACATGAAGAGCGGCGCCGACTTGATCAGGGAAACGAAGTCGCGCATTCGTCAGGTGAATGCGACGGAAGCGAAGCAGATTCACGCACGGGGCGGCGCGGTGTTCCTCGACGTGCGCGACCTGCAGGAGGTCAACCTTGGCAAGGTACCCGGCGCGGTGCACATCTCGCGTGGCAATCTCGAGACGAAGGTCGAGGCCGTGGTGCCTCGCGATGCGGAAGTCATCATCTACTGCGCCAGCGGCAATCGATCGGCACTGGCCGCCGAGACGATGACGCAGATGGGGTATTCGAATGTCGCGTCGCTGGACACGGGTTTTCGCGGCTGGGCTGAATCGGGCGGTGAGATCGACGACTGACCTCGTGCGTGTCGTTCGATGACCGAAGCCCGGCTCGACCGGCTCGCGGCGCACTCCATCGTGGCGCGGCTGATCAAGGCCCTCGCCGACCATCAGCCGTGTGAGATCGAGGCGGGGCCAGATGTTCGGCGCGCGGCGATCCTGCTCGTCATCCGCGAGCGGGACGACGGCGAGCCGGAGTTGTTGATGATCAAGCGCGCCGAAGTTGAGCGCGATCCGTGGAGTGGTCACATCGCCTGTCCGGGTGGGCGCATGGAGCCGCACGACGCGGACCTCGCCGCCACCGCGATTCGCGAGACGCTGGAGGAAACTGGCGTCGACGTCGTGCGAGATGGACGGCTCATCGGCCAGCTCGACGACCTCAGTCCGACGACGATGGCACTGCCCCCGATCGTGATCCGTCCCTTCGTGGCGATCGTGCGTGATGACGTCGAGATCGTGCCGTCGGAGGAAGTGGCGCTCTCATTCTGGGTGCCGCTCGCACTGCTCATCGCGCGACATCCGTGGGGCACGGAGGTCGTGCATGTGCGCGGCGTGGAGTTGTCTGTCTCCGCGTTCCAGCACGGCGTCCATACCGTCTGGGGCCTGACGGAGCGCGTGTTGCGGCAGTTGGTCGGGTTACTGGGGGATGAGTTTACCCAGGCCGAGTCCTGAGATAGAGCGCTGTTTCGTCAGATAGAGCACTGTTTCGTCATTCCCCTGATCCCCGCATTCTCCGCGGGAATGACGAACACTCTCCTGATCCCGCTTTCGCGGGAATGACGGAATGAACCCTTACCGCACCTCGCTCATCAGGGCGAGCGGATTGCCATCCGGCTCCTCGAAATCGGCGAGCCAGACCTCGTGGTCGAGCATCCTTGCAATGAGATGCGGCGCGCTTCCGAACTTCACGCCGCGCTCGACCATTGCCGCGGCCGCGGCCTCGATGTCGGCGACCTGGAAGTACAGCATGGACCCCTTGCCGGGCATGAACGCGCCCTCCGGCGTCGCAAGCATCAGTCGCACGCCGCCGACGTCGAGAAAGGCGAGGTTCGGCCCCGCGTCGAACAGGAAGGAAAGACCAACGGCATCGCGGTAGAACGCCGTGGCACGGGCGACGTCGCTGACGGTGAGGGCGATCTGGCGGACGCCCGTGATCGCGGTTGGACTGGCGGTGGTGGGCATGGCGAGAATTCTCGAGAGTCGTTGGCTGGACGCGACCGCCTTTTACGGCAAAAGCGTCTTCGCCAAACCACACCATTGCTTTATGGTCTCCTCAATCCATATTTAGGCAATCCTAAATCGATACGCCATGACTGCTCGCCCCTCCGCGCCACGACCCGTTCTTCCCCCCGATCCCGAGACTGGATGGCGTCGGGCACGCGTGGCGCCGAGCCTGGCAGAGGTATACCGGAGCGTGCCGACCGGCGGACGATCCACGTGGCGGAAGATGCTGGCGTTCGCTGGCCCGGGGTACCTCGTCGCCGTGGGCTACATGGATCCGGGCAACTGGGCCACCGACCTCGCCGGCGGATCGCAGTTCGGCTACTCGCTGCTCAGCGTCATCCTCATCTCGAACCTGATGGCCGTGCTGCTGCAGGGCCTCGCGTCGAAGCTCGGGGTCGTCACGGGTCGCGACCTCGCTCAGGCCTGCCGGGACCATTACAGCCGGCCGGTGGTCTGGGGACTCTGGATTCTCTGCGAGATCGCCATTGCCGCGTGCGATCTCGCCGAGGTGATCGGATCGGCCATCGCGCTCAACCTGTTGTTCGGCATCGCCATTCCCATCGGCGTCGCCATCACGGGGTTTGACGTCCTGCTGCTGCTCTTCCTCCAGAACAAGGGCGTGCGCGTGCTGGAGGCACTCGTCGTCACACTCATCGCCACAGTCGGTGTCTGCTTTGCCTTCGAGCTGTTGCTCTCGCGTCCCGACGTCGCCGCCGTCGCCAAGGGATTCATCCCGACGCTCGACACCATCTCCAACGGGAGCAAGCTCTACATCGCCATCGGCATCCTCGGCGCAACGGTCATGCCACACAACCTGTATCTGCACTCATCCATCGTGCAGACCCGCAAGTACGAGGAGAATGCGACGGGGCGCCGAGAGGCGGTGCGCTACGCCTTCCTCGACTCCACCATCGCGCTCTCGTTCGCGCTGTTCATCAACGCCGCGATCCTGATCGTGGCCGCGGCCACGTTTCACACCTCGGGCAATTCGGGTGTCGCCGAAATCCAGGATGCGTTCAAGCTGTTGACCCCGCTGCTCGGGGCAGGTGCCAGCTCGGTGTTCGCGCTCGCGCTGCTCGCGTCGGGACAGAACTCCACGCTCACCGGCACCCTGGCCGGACAGATCGTCATGGAGGGCTTCCTCAACATCCGCATCCGGCCGTGGCTGCGCCGCATGATCACGCGGCTCATCGCCATCGTGCCTGCCGTGATCGTGGCGATCGTCGGCGGAGAGTCGGGAACGGCCAAGTTGCTGATCCTGAGCCAGGTGGTCCTGAGTCTCCAGCTTTCCTTTGCCGTGTTCCCGCTCGTAATGTTCACGTCCGACAAGCTGAAGATGGGCGAGTTCGTGAATCCGCTGTGGCTCAAGTGTCTTGCGTATTTCGTGGCGATAGTGATCGCCGTGCTCAACGTGTGGCTGCTCCTCTCCACCGTGCGCAACTGGTTGTCGTAGCGCTCTCATACGTCTTCGGGCAGACCACTCATGTACACGCGCATCCTGGTTCCCCTCGAGCATTCCGACTACGACGACGCCATCGTCGCGCACGTGCGCGAACTGGCGCTGCTGTGCCGGGCGTCCGTCGTCTTCATCCACGTGGCCGACGGATGGGCGGCGCGCAACCAGCACCAGCTCGTGCTGCGCGAGAGTGACGAGATGAAGAAGGACCGGGAATACATCGAAGCGCAGGCCGACAGCCTCGAGGCCGCGGGGCTGGAAGTGGAGTGCGTACTCGCCGGTGGTGATCCCGCGGCGGAGATCGCCGCGGCCGTCGTGCGTGAGGGGTGCGACCTGGTCGCCATGAGTACGCACGGTCACAAAGGGGTACAGGACCTCATTCGCGGCAGCGTGGCCAACGACGTCCGCCATCGCATCACCGTGCCGGTGCTCATGGTGCGCGGAGCGCCGCGTCGCCTGCGGCCGGTCTGATGTCCAGTACCGCGCTCTCGCTGAGTGGTCCGGTCGAGGACTACCTCAAGGCCATCTATGACCTGGAGCGGGTCGGCGAGCCGGCGACGACAAATGACATCGCCGTACGACTCTCCATCTCCCCGGCCTCGGTGAGTGGCATGGTCCGCCGTCTCGCGGACCAGAAGCTGATCACGCACGAGCCCTACCGCGGCGTGCGTCTCACGAGCGACGGACGCCGCGCGGCGCTGCGCACCCTCCGTCGCCACCGCATCCTCGAATGCTACCTCACCGAGGTGCTCGGCTACCCGTGGGACGGCGTGCACGAGGAAGCCGAGCGGCTCGAGCACGCCGCGTCGGAGGAGCTCATCGAGCGCATGGCCGCCGCCCTCGGCGATCCGGTGCTGGATCCGCATGGCGCGCCGATCCCCACCCGGGACGGCCGTGTGGAGGAGGCGTTCCTGCGGACGCTGGCCGAGGTCGCGCAGGGCGAGCGGTTCCGTGTGCGACGCGTGCAGGATGAGGACGCCAGCCGTTTGCGGTACCTGGCGGAGCTCGGGATTCGCCCTGGAGCGGCGGTGCGCATCCTGGACAAGGCGCCTTTTGAGGGGCCGATCACCGTCTGGGTGGATGATTCCGCCGGCGGTTCGACGCGCGCTATCGGGGTGGCGCTGGCCGAGCAGGTGTTCGTGGAGGGGATGGCGGAGTAGGCGGGGAACGGAGATTGCGCTCTGCGGAGGCTGATATCCCCATTCGGAGGATGCACGCTGTGGCGGTAAGCCAGGTCATGACCGATTCGGATCCAGGAATTCCCGATCTCATTCGTCGCCTGAGCGACGACTCGAAGCGCCTCGTGACCGATGAGGTCCACCTGGCGAAGATCGAGGCCAAGGAAAGCCTGTCGCGTGCGACGCGCGGCGTCATGTGGCTGGCGCTCGCCTTCGGCGTGTCGATCGTCATGCTCGTGGCACTCACGATCTTCCTGACGACGCTCATCGGGCGCGCCGTGAATGGCCACATGTGGCTCGGTGCGATCGGCACGGGATTGGTCGAGCTGTGGCTCGGTGTCTACCTGATCAAGCGTGCGATCAAGGCGATCACGGCACCATCGTACAGCCTCGAGGCGAGCCGGCATGCCCTCGCCGATACCGCGAACTGGGCGTCGAAGGGAAAACTCCGTTAGACGCGGCTTGCGTGCTGTGCATACGATGGCCGCTCAAGCAGGGGGCCCGCCGGTCGATTAAGCTCACCGCATGAATGCGGTTCCCGTCATCCTTGCTGCGCTGCTGGCCGCGCAACCTTCTCCGCGGCGCATCGCCATTGACGAACGCCTGGCCGCCGACGCGGGAATCCACGTCGGCGATCGCGTGTCGCTGAGTGGCGCGCCCGGTGACTCCGGGCAGTTCGCGATCGTGGGCGCCATCGTGCGTCGCAGTGCCGACCCCGCCGAGATCGCGCGCGGCGAATACAAGATCCGGCTGCACCTCACGCAGCTACAGGAACTCCTCGGCTATGGCGATCGTGTCGATCGGTTCGCGGTGGCCACCACGTCGGATGCCGTCGTGGGTGATGCGGCCGAGCGGATCAACAGCTGGGCGTTCGGGTTCCGTGCGCATCGGTCGGCTGACATCGCGGTGCAGACGTCGTCCACGTTTGCGGTCATCTCGCGATTCCATCGTGCCATCGGGGTCATCACGATCGTGGCGAGCGCGATCTTCCTGCTCTGCATCATGCTGCTGAAGGTGGACGAGCGGCGCCGCGACGTCGCCGCCCTGCGGCTCATGGGCATCTCGGCGCGGACGATCGTGCGGGGCGTCGTCCTCGAGGCGGCTGGCATCGCGGTAGCGGGCAGCATCGTCGGCGTTGGTGTCGGCCTCGTGACGTCGTGGGTCGTCAACCTGCACTATCAGGCGGTGTATCGGACGCCGTTGCGCTTCTCCATCGTCACGGGCGACATCATGCTCCTCGCCGTGACCTTGTCGCTCGTGTTGGGACTCGCCGCCGGCTGGCTCGCGGCCCGCCGACTCGTCCAGACGCCGCCGCTCGCACTCTTCGGACGATGAGCAGCCGACCAGACACGTCGAGCGTGAGGACGACGTGATCGTCACACTCGCCGCCGCCTCGCTCCTCCGGCACCGCGCCCGGACCGCGCTCGCGATCATTGGTGTGGCGGTCAGCGCGGCCATGCTGCTCGACATGGTGATGCTGTCGAGCGGGATGCGTGTGTCGTTCGGGTCGCTGCTCCAGAAGCAGGGATTCCAGCTCCGCCTTGCACCCAAGGGTACACTGCCGTTCGACACCGAAGCCACGATCAAGGACGGCGATTCGTTGGTCGCGGGCCTGCGTACGCGGCCGGAGATTCGCGCGGTCAGCCCGGTGCTCGGAGGACAACTGCATCTCGTGTCGCCGAAGGGCGTCGTCGCATCATCGGCACTCGGTGTAGTGCCCGCGGTGGAAGGCGACTACGAGCTCGTCCAGGGACGTCAGCCTGCGTCTCCAGACGAGATGGTGGCCAACGACGCAATTCTCGCCGCCACGGGCCTGCACGTGGGCGACACGCTGCACGCGGGCGCTGGCTACGACTCACAATTGCGGGCCCTGACCGGCGAGCGGCGGCTCCGCATCGTGGGTCGCGTGCGCTTCGTCTACATGGCGCGCGAGCAGAAGGGTGCAGCGCTGCCCATCGAGACGTTCCGCGCAATGCAGGGGCCCGATGCCGACGGACGCATCTCGCTGGCGATGGTGCGCCTCGCGGACGGCACGGACATCGACACGGCACGCGTGACCATCGAGCGGCTGTTTCCTCGCGTGAATGTGATCTCCATCGCGGAGGCGCTGAAGCAGGTCGACGAACGGCGAAGCTACTTCACGCAGCTGGCCGTCATCCTCGGCGCCGTGAGTCTCGTTGTCGGATTCCTGCTCGTTACCACGCTCGTCACGGTGTCGGTGAACGAACGCATCGGCGAGATCGCCGTGATGCGGGCGATTGGCGTGCGGCGCTGGCGGATCGTCGCACAGATCGTGCTCGAGGCGGCGGCGATGATGCTCGTCGCTTCACCACTCGGGCTCGTGCTCGGCCTCGTGACTGCGCGCTACCTCAACTCCATCCTCGCGAACTTTCCCGGCATGCCCGAGCGCATCGACTTCTTTCTCTTCCAGCCGAGTGCGGCGTGGACGGCCCTTGGCCTGCTCGCGCTGGCCGGTGTGCTCGCCGGCATCTATCCGTCGTGGCGCAGCGCGTCACTTCCCATCGCGATGACACTTCGAAAGGAGGCGGTGGGATGAGCGCCATTCTCGAGGTGCGGAATCTCGTCCGCGAATATCCGATGGGCTCCGAGCGTGTTGCGGCGCTCCGCGGCGTGTCGTTCGACGTCGAGGCCGCCGACTACGCCGCCATTGTGGGGCCGTCGGGATGCGGCAAGAGCACGCTGCTCAACCTTCTCGGCGTGATCGACCGGCCCACGTCGGGAACAGTGTCGATTGCTGGCGAGCGTGTCGACCAGCTTCCCGACGCGCGCGCCACCGAGTTCCGGCTGCGTCGCATCGGGTTCGTGTTTCAGCGGTTCTACCTCATGCAGGCGCTGACCGCGAGCGAGAACGTGGAGTTGCCGCTCTCCGAGGCGGGAATGAAGGGACGCGAGCGGAAAGCCAGGGCGCGTGAGCTCCTTGACTATGTGGGACTCGGCAAGCGCGAAGGGCACCGGCCATCGCAGCTCTCCGGCGGAGAACAGCAGCGCGTCGCGATTGCGCGGGCGCTGGCCAACTCCCCGAAGATCGTCCTCGCCGATGAGCCCACGGGTGAGCTCGACGCGCGCACGGGCGCGGAGATGATTGCGTTGTTCGAACGGCTCAATGCCGATGGCACGACCATCGTCGTCGTGACGCACGACGAGGACCTCGCGAGCGCCGCACGACGCGTGATCCACATGCGCGACGGCGAGGTCGTGGGAGACGAGCGCGCGCGATGATTCGACTGCTGGCGACCCGCAACCTCACGCTGAATCCGTGGCGCACGCTGTTCCTGCTGTTCGGGTTCAGCATGGGCGTCGCGACGATGATCGTGCTGCTTTCCGTTGGTGAGGCGCTGCTCGACCAGGCCAAGGACGAGAAGCTCGTGGGCGGCGGGTCGCTGACCGTGCTCCCCGAAGGAGTGGATGTCGAAGTAATGAAGACCGGTGGGCTGGGCGGAATGTTCTTCTCAATCGATCACGCGCGATTCATCGAGCGACAGCTCTTGGCCTCGCCGCGGTTGAAGGACGTGGTGAGCGCCGTCGCCCCGCAGATCGAGGGAAAGCTCGTGTACCTGCGCTCCGCGAGCGGAGCGGAGTACGCGGTGCGCGCGAGCGGCGACATTCCGTCGTTGACCAGTGCCGTGGGTGCGGCGCCCAACGTCACGTCCGGTGCCTTTGTCGACGATGACGCGGATCGCCGGTGGCGCTCGCCGACGATGGCCGAGTTGCGACACGAGATCGATCACTTCCACCTGCCGCCGGCGCAGGCGCACGGCGACCCGAGCTGGGCGGAGTGGCACTACTTCAACATCATCTCGCCCGATCGGCAGCAGTGGGCGTTCGTGTCGTTCATCCTTGCCGGTGCGGTGGGAAGCAGCACCGCGCCATGGGGTGGGCAGGTGCTCGTCACGCTGCATAGACAGGGCGGGGAAACACGGCGCTTCACGTCGACGGCACCTTCCTCGAACGTCGCGTTCAGTACGACTGACGCCAACCTGCGGATCGGCGAGTCGCGCGTGGACGTCATGCCCGATGGCTCGTATCGCCTCCATGCGATTGCGCGCGAAGACAAGGTGGGCACACCGCTCGCCATCGACCTCGACGTGCGCCCCGCACCGGGCGCGTACTTTCCTGGCGCGGCGGTCACGAGTGGCGTGGTGAGCGGGTATGTCGTTCCCGCACTGCGCGCGTCGGCGGCGGGCAAGCTCTGTCTCGGCACCACGTGCACGACATATGACGGGGTGCAGGCGTATCACGACCACAATTGGGGCGTGTGGCGCGGCGTCACCTGGGAATGGGGCGCGGCCAGGGCGGGAGCGTACACGCTGCTCTATGGTCGCGTGGAGCCGCCGGACTCCGTGGGTGCAGTGCAGCCACTGTTCGTCTACCTCGTGGACTCCGCGGGATTTCTCGCGGTGTTCCGCCCGCGCGAAATCCGCTATGTGGACGGACGCACCACGCGCGTTGGAGACGCTCTCATCCGCACGCCATCAACTGCGGAGATGTTGGACGTTCGTGGCGCTGACACGCTTCGGGTCACGCTGGCGGTCGAAGATGCGGCGGCCAGCGATACGCGCGGCACCGGCGCCGAGCGTGGCGAGGGGCTGTCGGCGCGTGGGCTTCGTCGGCCGTACTTCGTGCAGATGAAGGGGACCGCCACGTTATCCGGGCGGATACGAGGAACCCCGCTCGCCGGAACGGGAGCGGGGTTCTTCGAGACGTACCGCTGAACTCAGTCGAACAGTCGGACTGTCAGACAGTCTGACTGAAACAGCGGTCAGGTGTCGAGGCGGCGCGAAGAATCCGTCGAGTCCTTGCCCGGACGTGACGCCGGATTGCCATCGACGCGATCCTTCATGTCGTCGACGACGTTCGCCGCCTTGTTCCCCATGCGCTCGGCGATGTTCGCCGTGGCGGCGGCAGCGGTACCAACGGTGGAGCGCCCGCGGGTGAAGCCTTCGCTTGCGTAGCCGCTGACGGAGTTCCAGTCGCCGTACTTCTTGGTGTTGTCACCGGACCAGCCACGCTGGAGGTCGGTGGAGACGTCGTTCCAGTTCTTGTTGGCGTAGTCGGGATTGTGCGAGGCAACCTGACCGATGTGGTAGGCCGGCTTCACGTCGTCGTACGAGCGGTCGGCCAGCCTGCTGGGCGAGGACTCGTAGTGGCCGCGGTAGTACTCGTCGTCGTTCTTCGAGACGCTGCTTGCCGCTTCCGTGACGGCGCGTCCGCTCCACCATCCACCCATCGCGCCGGCGATGCCGCCGATGATCGTTCCGATGGGACCGACGGCCGAACCGATGGCTGCACCGGCGAGCACGCCGCCGATTCCACCAACTGCTTCGCCCGCCTCGTCAACGTGGCTGGGGTTGCTGTCGTGGGAGCCGAGTGCCTTGTCCTTTGCGCGCTCGATGCTTCCGTCCGTCGTGTTGAGATTGTCCATGAAGCCCTCCGGAATTGTGAGTGATTTATGTCCTGAGTAAAGGCAATATCGATACCGTCATTGAGCTTCTGGCAGAGCTCGCTGGCTCGCCCGGAGCGTGTCGCCGTCATGACGCACCACCAGCTTGACATCGCCGCCGCCGCCGCGCCCATTTTCCGTTATGAGCGCGCGCATCCGGGTGGGCACACAGGGTTGGAACTACGATGGCTGGGTCGGTCCGTTCTACCCCCACAGCACTCGGCCGGCCGACTACCTCACGATTTATTCGCGCGCGTTCAATACCGTCGAGGTCGATTCCACTTTCTACGCCATTCCGCCGTCGAAGACGGTACGCGGCTGGCACGACCGCACGCCTGATGGCTTCTGCTTCGCCCTGAAGCTGCCGCAGGAGATCACGCACGAACGCCGCCTCCGCAATTCCGCCGATGTCGCGGATGAATTCTTCGATCGCGCGCGCGAGCTCGGTCCGAAGCTCGGGCCGGTGCTCATCCAGCTCGGCCCCGACTTCGGGCCGGCGGAGTTGCCGGCGCTCACCGCATTCCTGCCGACCCTGCCGCGCGACATCAAGTTCGCGGTCGAGTTCCGGAACCGAGGCTGGATTGCCGACGACGTCCTTGCGCTGCTGGCCGAGCACGGTGTGGCGCTTGCGCTCACCGATGCGCGCTGGGTGCCGCGCAAGCAGATGCTCGCGCTCGGCGGCCGCCCCACCGCTGACTTCGTGTATATCCGCTGGATGGGTGGCAATCGCGAAATTGTGGATTACTCGCGCATCCAGATCGATCGCACGCGCGAGCTCGAGGACTGGCTCGGCGTGCTCGCGACGCTCGCGAAGATCAACGTGAAGGTCTATGGTTACGTGAACAACCACTTTGCCGGGCACTCGCCGCAAAGCGTGCGCGAGCTGCAGCTCCTCCTCGGCCAGCAACCCGTTGCTCCCGAATCGCTCGGCGAGCAGATGACTCTCTTCTGATCAACCATGGCCACGACACTCGATCGTCCATACGTCGCGTACGCACCGACGCAAGCCGCCGAGGGCGCGGAGGCATTCGCGTGGCATGCGTATGCGGTCGTTGCCGCGGCGACGATGATCGTCACAGGGATGATCTGGGACATCTCCTGGCACATGTCGATCGGGCGCGACACGTTCTGGACGCCGGCGCACATGCTGATCCAGGGCGGTGGGTTGCTTGCTGGCGTGAGCTCGGGGATCGTCGCGCTTCGCACGACGTTCGGCGGTTCGGCGCAGGCGAAGGCGAGCGCGGTCTGGTTCTGGGGCTTTCGCGCGCCGCTCGGCGCGTGGGTCGCGATTCTCGGCTGCGGGGCCATGCTGACGTCGGCACCGTTCGACGATTGGTGGCACAACGCCTACGGGCTCGACGTCCGCATCATCAGTCCGCCGCACATCCTGCTCGGGCTCGGGATGATGGGCATCGTCCTGGGCGCGATGCTCCGCACGCTCGCGCTGCAGAACAGTGACGACGAAGTGATGCGTGGTCGCGCGGCGCGCATGTTCGCGCTGTCGTCGGGGCTGTTTCTCAGCATCCTGGCCATCCTGCTGATGGACTGGTCGGGGCGGACCCGCATGCACTCGGGCAGCTTCTACACCGCGCTGTCGATGACGCTGCCGATCGTGCTCGTCGCCACGGCGGTGGCGGGAAGGAGCCGCTGGCCGGCGACGACCGCCGCGGCGATCTACATGATCGTCTTTGGGGGCACGAGCTGGTTCCTCATGCTGTTTCCCGCCGTGCCGAAGCTCGGCCCCATCTATCGCGACATCACGCACTACGTACCGCTCGACTTCCCGCTCCTGCTCGTGGTCCCCGCGTTTGCCATTGACCTCGTGTGGCGGCGCGTGCGCGAATGGCCATCGTATGCCGCGGCGATCGCCTTCGCCATTGCGTTCGTGCTCGCGTTGCTGGCCGCACAGTGGCCGTTCGCGAGCCTCCTGATGGCCCACGGCCGCAACTGGTTCTTCCACATCGACAACTTCGTGTACTGGATGCCGGTGACGTCGGAGCCCAACGCCTTCCGGTTTCGTGTGCCGAGGG
>JBBQFW010000049.1:0-18097 GCA_038322445.1 Gemmatimonadales bacterium | reverse complement strand
CCGGTACGTTGCGATCGCCGGTGCGGTCAGGAGCGGAGGACGTTTTCCGTATCGGGTCGGAATGACGCTTCGGGACCTCGTCCTCCTGGCGGATGGCGTGCAGGAGAGTGCCTACCTGCGAGAAGCCGAGATCGCGCGGCTGCCCGAGAGCCGCGACAGCGGACGAACGGCTGTGACGATCAGGGTTCCTCTCGATTCGACCTATCTGTTCGAGCGCGCAACGGGTGGCGGCTACGTTGGGCCGCCAGGCCTTCCGACTGCCAGTTCCGGCGCCCCGGACGTCCTGCTCAAGCCTTACGACAATGTCCTGATTCTCCGCCAGCCCGATTGGGAGTTGGGCCGAACGGTGGTCCTGACGGGAGAGGTGAAGTTTCCGGGAGCGTACGCGCTCAGGAACAAGAGTGAACGGTTGTCGGACCTGATCGCTCGAGCCGGTGGCTTGAGTGACGAGGCGAACTCTGACGGTATCGTTTTTGTGCGCGCCCAGAACGGCGTGGGCAGAGTGGGCATCGACCTGGCGGCGGCGTTGCGCAGGTACGACAGCAACGACAACCTGATCCTTCGGGACGGCGACAACATCTCTGTGCCGGCGATCAACTCGGTCGTCAGCATTCGCGGCGCGGTCAATCAACCGTCCACGGTCGCGTACGTCTCCGGGAAGGACATCGACTACTACATCAACGCCGCTGGCGGCACAGCCCGAAATGGTGATGAGGGCCATGCCTACGTCACGCAACCCAGCGGGAAGCTTGAATCGGTGCAGAACCATTTCCTCAGGGCGGCGAGTATGCCGCAGCCTCGTCCGGGCAGCGTCGTGACCGTCCCCGAGCGTGATCCTGCGGACAGGAAGGACTATACCGCTATCGTCGGCACGGTTGCCCAGGTCGTGGCAAGCTTCGTCGCCATTATCGTAGCGATCAAGCGATAGGCGGGGTGTATCAGGGGCGTATGCGTTTGCCCTTGCCCCTCCTCCTGACCCACACTAAGATCACAATTCACATGCCGAGCCAGCTCGGCGTTCGGTCGCGTAGCTCAGCTGGTTAGAGCGCTGCTTTCACACAGCAGAGGTCCTGGGTTCGAGTCCCTGCGCGACCACTAGCGGCACTGGAATTCAGTGGCAGCATGGATGTTGCATGTTGAACGTGCTCATACGCGCGAGTTTCGGCGTGACTTTTCACGGCTCGCTCCCGGAGGGCAATGTCTGAAGCGTTGACAATCGGTTTTGTAGTCGTGTTGTCGTACGCGGCGGTGTGCCTCATGATTCCTGCGCTTATCGGGCTCGCAACGCGCACCGGGCTCCTGGACGACCCGGCCGACCCTCGCCGGATACATTCCGTCGCGGTGCCGAGGCTGGGCGGAGTCGCGATTTTCGTCGTGGTCTTCGCTTCGAGTGTGTTGTCCACGGTTCAAGCCATGGGAGATCACTCGGCGTTGGTGCGGAATGTTGCCTTCACGGCAGCGCTCGCCATGGTATTTGCAACGGGGCTTGCTGACGACATCCGTGGTCTCTCGCCCAAGGCCAAGCTGCTGGGCCAGGGACTCGCCGCTGTCATCGTCGCGCGGTACGTGTTCAGCCCTGGTTCCATCGTCCTCGCGGCGGGATTTACAAGCTTTCCCCTCGCGTGGCTCGCGGCCCCGCTGTTCGTGGTGTGGATCGTTGGCGTCACCAACGCCTTCAACCTGATCGACGGCATCGATGGCCTGGCAGGCACTGCCGCACTGATTGGGCTGGTGACCTGCTTCGGGCTCGATGCGTTCGGGCTGTCCGGCAATTCACCCCTCCTTGTTGTCGCCGCCATTGGATCCGTTTTCGCCTTCCTGCGATTCAACAGGTTCCCGGCGAAGCTCTTCCTGGGTGATTCCGGGGCAATGGTGCTGGGATTCCTGCTCTCCGTTCGGCTGGTCATGAGCGCCACGGACACCGGCGGGAATACGTATGTACTCGTGCCGCTTGCCGCACTCGCCCTGCCGTTGCTCGACACCGGGATCGCCATTGTGAGACGGTGGCTCCGGGGCGATCCGTTTTCCCGGGCCGATGGGCGGCACATTCACCACCAGATGCTCGCGCTGGGATTGTCCGCGCGTACCACCGTGGAACTGTTGGGCGCCTGTTTCGTCCTGGTGGCGTTGCTCGGTGCGTCCATCTCCTACGCGCCACCGCAGGCCTCGCTGGCATTGATGCTCGCGTCGGCGGCCATTGCCTTCGCCACGTTCTGGTATGGGCTGCGCTGGCTGCGCTACCATGAGTTTTTCGCCCTCAGTGCTTCGTTATCGTCGGTCATTCGAAACGCGCGCGCTGTGGTTCGCACCAACATCCGCACGGATGAAAGCGCCCAGTCATTGCGCCAAGCCCGGAGCCTGATAGAGGTACGGGAGACGATTGCCGCCCTCGTCGCGGACTCCAATGTCCTCGATATCGAGGTCCTGGAATCGAGCGAAAATCTGCACGCGCACGGACCCAGTCGGCAGCGTATCTCCTCGTACGACGCGCTCCCCCTCCGTCTTGACTATCCATTTGCATGCGAAGGACCCAATGGCATGCGGGAAATGATCCTGCGCATCTGGTGTCCGCGGCCAGCGCGAATCGGCCCGCGTCATACGGCCGAGCGTGTGGCGGCGCGCATCGGTCCGGCACTCGAGGAATGGTTTCGCTCGAATGCCGGTGTCGATCTTCGCGACGAGTCGCCTGCGCACAGCGCGGACGATGTGCCCGCAAACAGCGCCCGCGGTCATAGCCAGGGTTCTTCGGTAACCTCCCTCTAAGACGCATTGCAAGATCAGGGAGCGCTGCCTTGAAGACCTTCGTGCGCGGTCTTTCTGCCGTCACGTTCGTGAATGCGCTCAACGGCGTGCTCGGCGTCGTGATCGTACCGATCGCCGTGAAGCGGCTGGGCATCGAGGGCTACGGGCTCTATTCCATATTTTCCGTCCTCGCGGGCTACCTCGTCCTCGTGGAACTCGGGATGGGAAAGAACCTCGTGCGACTACTCGGCACGGCGCCCTCCGAGCATGAAGCGCGGGACCTGCTCCGGTTAGCGCTGGGGCTCTACATCGCCATTGCCGTCGCGCTGGTTACGCTGTCCCCGCTCATCGTGCCAGCTGTCGAGGCGGCCATGTTTCGCGTCCCGGCGCCGTACGTCGCCACCGTCTACTGGATCGCCGGCATTGCGATCCTCGATTACCTGCTCGGCATTCCTGTCGCGATCCGGTTGAATTATGCGCTGAGCCGAGAAAACATCGGCTCGTACGCGCGATTCATGCTCGTATCCAACGCTAGCCGGTACGCGCTCATGCTCGCGGGTGTGTTGCTCACGCACCGCGTGGAGTTCGCGCTCGCATTCGTCCTCGGCCGGCGCCTCGTTGACCTCACGACGGCGCCGTACCTCTTGCCACACCTGCCAAACGGTTCGTGGCGCCCCCGGATATCCACGCACGAGGCGCTGGCGCTCGTCGGCCAGTCGTCACAGCTGGCGCTCAACCAGTTGCTTCAGATGTCCACCGTGGCCGCGGGGTCGGTACTGGTGAACGGCTTTTTCGGACTCACGGCACTCGGGGTGTACCGCTCCGCGTTCGATGTCGCCAGCAAGGTCTGGTTCTTTTCGAACACGGCGGGAACGGTCCTGTACCCGCGCTTCATCCAACTCCTCCGTGGACAGGCCTCGCGCGAGCGCCTGGCGCGAGTGCTCCCGGCCATGCAGAGTGCAAGTTGGATGGCCTCCTGTCTGGCGGCGGTGGCAGCCATCCTGGTCGCGCCACTCGTACTCACCGTCATGCGGCTCAATGCGACGCCACCGCTGCTGTTTGCCCTGCTGATCATCGGCGTCCTCTGGAATGCCCACGCGACACTCTCCATTGAACTCCTTCAGGCGGGGGGGCGGTTTCGCACGGTTGGAGAAGCTGCCGCCATCTCGTTCGTCGCCTTGGCTGCGGTGTTCCTGTCACTCGCGGGGCAGTATCCACGGTACGCAATCGGTTGGGCCTGGGTGGTCAGCCAGTTGGTGTACGCCGCCTTCATCGATGCGCGGGCAATCCATCGGCTTTGCGCAATCGTGTCCCTTCGCAGGCTCGGAATGGCTCGCATGCCCGCCGCAGTGCTGGCGTGCTCCGCTCTTGCCGCCATCAGCATCGGATGGACGCCAGCGCTCATCGTGACCGGTGTGGTGTCGCTGGGCGCCATGGGGACGGAAGTTCCGGCGACCTGGCTGGACCTCAGAAGGATGGGGCGTCTGGATGAGAGCCCAATCCCACCTGAAGCGCTCCATGCGAGCATGGCAGCGCACGTGAACCTCGTGGAATGACCAAGTCCCTCACCAGGCGATGGGTGGACGCAAACAAGCGCGCATCACACTGGGTTGACCAGTGGGTTGCGCTGCGGTTGCGGGTCGACGGCAATCAGGATTTCCTGCACGAATTCGTATGGAGGTACCTGCGACCAGGGCAGACTGTCGGGGATGTCGGCGGCGGGAAGCAGCCCTTCTTGTCAGTGGAACGGAAGGCCGAGCTCCAATGTCGCGTCATTGGGGTCGATATTTCATCCGAAGAACTTGCCAGCGCCCCCGATGGCGCCTATGACGAAGTGCTCGTCGGTGACATCACGGCGCTGCCGGGCCGCGGAGACTGCGATGTGGTGCTCTGTCAGGCAGTGCTCGAACATGTCGCGGATGTTCCAGCTGCCATCCAGTCCGTTGCCTCCATGTTGCGTCCGGGAGGGGTCTGTCTGCTGTTCGTTCCGTGCCGCAACGCTCCATTCGCTCGATTGAGCCTCCTGCTTCCGGAGTCCCTCAGGCGGCGCATCCTGTTCGGCGTCTTTCCGGAGACGAGCCGCACCCAGGGCTTTCGACCCTACTACGACCAGTGCACGCCGGCGGCGATCGCCAGGTTGGCCGTTGCGTCGGGCCTGCATGTCGCAGAGACGAGACGCTACTACATGAGTTCCTATTTTTCATTCCTGCTGCCCCTGCACGTGCTCTGGCGACTCTGGACGCTGGCCGTGGTGGCGGCCGGGGCGGGCGATTTGTGTGAGACGTTCTCGATGGCGCTCGAGAAACCCGGCCACGAGGGCGGGCTGTCAGGGCAGGACGCACCGGGACTTCGCGCCCACCATGGATAGCCTGCTGCTGCCTGTCGGCTTACTGCTCCTCGCCGTCGCATTGCTGCAGGTGCGCCTGGTAGGGCACGTGGCGTACCCGCCGGCCTTGCTTTGTGCCGTCTGGGGCGCGGAACTTCTCTGGCTGTTCTCGGCGGGCAATCGCTATTCACCGGTGTCGAGCGCCACGCTGCTGATCTATCTCGGCGGCACTGCGACATTCTGCCTTGGCGGCGCACTTGGGTGGATGTTGGCCGGATTGGAGCAGGAAGGCCGGCGCGGAGCGCCCGTCGTGCGGGAGTGGCTGGTGCCGCTACTCACCGTGCTCGTTGTCCTGCTGACTCCCGTGTACGTCGCCAGGGTGATCGCCGTCGTGGGGAGTGTTCCCCGGGCCGAATTTCTCTTCACCCTCCGTGTCCGCACACTGGATACCACCATCGAGGATGGCATCGGCGTCGCCGGAAACATCGTCCTGTTCGCGATGATGTGCGCGCTCCTGGCCACTGCTGTCAGCGCTCGTCGCCCCATCGACCGCTTCTGTCGCGGATTGCTGATCGTGCTGGCGCTGTTTCTCGCGATCCTGACAGGAGGCCGCGGTGCCCCCCTGTCCCTGATTTGTGGAGTCGGCGCTATTGCGGCCGTTCACGCGCGCACGCTGCCCGTTGGGAGGGTTGCGATGGGGCTCGTAGCGGCGGTGATGGTCTTTGCGTTGATGGGCGTGCTGATCAAGAAGGGCAACGCCAGGCCGGATGCAGGGTTCCTGGACAACGCCGCCGCGATGAGTGATGGGTTGCAGGTGTACTCGCTCTCCGGCATCGTCGGCTTCGACCGGATCGTTGACGACCCGGAGAGCATCCCGAGCAATGGCGGTTACCTGCGGGGGGTGCATGACGTAGCGAATCGCCTTGGCGCACACTACGAGATTCCGTCACAGCACCTGCAGTGGACGAGCGTCGGGGACGCCATAGACACGAATGTGTACACCATGTACAGTGCCTACTACCCCGAGGCAGGCTTCGTTGGCACGCTCTGCCTCACGTTGGTCATCGGGTGGGTCAGTGCCTTTGCCCACAGGCGTGCCGCATCGGGGAAGCTTGGCGCAACGCTCTTTTTCGGCGTGCTTGCCGCCGCGACCCTGCAATCGTCCTTCGGCGAGCCCTTTTATACAAATGCGAATTTTCTTGGAAAGTTGGGAATCTTCGTCCTCTTCGTCTCACTGGTCAATCGTCCCGCATTGACGTCAACCAGCTTCGCGACGACGGGAGTGCGCCCAGCCGAATGATCAACCGCCTCGTTGACATCTTCCTCGACCACCGTCGAGCCGTGGTGGGAATTCCCGCGCTCGTCGGATTCCTCGTGATAGGCATCGGACTGCTCAGGCCGAGAGAGTACGAGGGCACCATCATCGTGTCGCCGGTCTCGAACCGCCCAGGACTGGGGAGCGGGTCACTCGCCGCCAGCGTGCTCGGTGCTGGCGCCGCCGGAGACTTTCAGTCCACCCCGATTCTCGTCAGTCGTATTGCGCGCCTCGATGGCGTGCTCCTCGGCGTCGCGCTGGACACACTGGGGTCGAAGACAGGTCGAGTCATTGACCGAATGCGCGGCGAACCACCCGGTTCGGTCGATGACAGGACCGCGCTCGAGACGATGCGGTCGGCGGTATCGTCAGCGGCCGATCTCCAGAGCGGCCTCGTCACGATACGAGTGGTGGCTGAAGACAGCGCATTGATACGCCGACTTGCTTCGAAGCTGCTGCAGCAGACGAGTGCTGCATTTGTGAACACCACTCGAGCCCAGGGGAGCGCGCTGAAGCACGCGCAGGATGCACGACTGAGCGGGGCGCAATCCCGGTTGACCGAGGCGGAGAATGCGGAGCGCACGTTCCGGATGACGAATCGACCCACCAGGGACTACTCGGTTGCATCTCTCGAGGAACAGCGGCTGCAGCGCGAGTTGCGGATCGCGTCAGACCTCTACTCCCAGGCCGTCAGTGCGCGCGAAGGAGCAGCGGCGAAGGAACTGGAGGAGGTGCCCGCGCTCGTCGTCGTGGATGGGTTGCCTTCGCACCTCCAGCCCAAGCCGCGCGGCCTGGCTTTGAAGGCAGTGAGCTGGAGCGTGCTGGCCGGCGCAATTATCCTGATCTTCCTGCTCGGCAAGGCACGCCTCGCCGATGAGCGTCGCGCTTCGCTCTCTGTGTGAGTATGCCGGTCAGGGTGCTGCACGTGATCGGGAATTTGGAAAGCGGCGGTGCGGAGCGGTCACTACAACGGCTCATCGCTGGCACGGGGCGCGACGCGGGGTATACTCACGCCGTGGTCTCGCTCAGCAGCATCGGGGTCGTTGGCGCCGAAATGGAATCGAATGGCGTGCGTGTGCGGCAACTGGGAATGCGCTCTCTCCTTGGGGTGCCGGGTGCCTTCCTTCGGCTCTTCCGCCTCATTCGAGAAGAGGCTCCGGATATCGTCCAGACCTGGATGTATCACGCGGACCTGTTCGGCGGGATCGCGTCGCGATTGGCAGGGAATCCTCGCGTGATCTGGGGAGTCCGCAGCACCGACATGATCAGTGGCACGTCGCGCCTCACGGTGTGGTTGCGGCGGCTGTGCGCGATCCTCTCGTCGCGCGTGCCACGGCTCATCGTGTGCGCCGCCGAAGCATCTCGCCGCGCGCACGAGGATATCGGCTACGACGCGTCACGAATGGTGGTGGTTCCGAATGGATTCGACGTCCCCGTCTGGGAACGTCACGTCGCCGAGAGCCGGCGCCTGCGCCAGGAGTGTGGCTGGTCAGGGGACGTCCGCGTCATTGGGTGCGTTGGGCGATTCAACCACTACAAGGACCACCGTAACTTCGTCAGGGCCAGCAAGCGTGTAGCTGACCAGGTTCCCCAGGCGCGATTCCTCATGGTTGGTCGCGACCTTGACCGAGCTAATCCGGAACTGGTTTCCTGGATCGAACAGACGGGTCATGCCGATCGCTTCATCCTGCTGGGGGAGCGGTCGGACGTGGAAGCCTGCCTTCAGGCGATGGACGTATTGTGCCTCTCGTCCCGGTCGGAGGGATTTCCGAACGTTGTGGGAGAGGCGATGGCGTTGGCGGTTCCATGCTGCGTCACCGACGTGGGGGATGCGGCGTTTCTCGTCGGCGATACTGGTGTTATCGTACCAAGGGAGGATTCAGAAGCGCTTGCGCGGGGGCTCGTTCAACTTCTGGAGATGCCCGTGGCGGAGCGGGAGAGCCTGGGACAGCGCGCCCGTGAGCGAATCAGCGCGCAGTTTTCGGCGCAGCGGACTCGCGAACGATTCGAGGCGATGTATTCCTCGCTCGCCGCAACCACGGTGCCGATACGGTGATGCAGATGAATGCTCGCGAAGGAAGTGCACCGCCGTCCGGGGAGCGTGGGCCATGTGCGGTATCGTAGGATTCTGGTCCGGGGCCGTTCGGCCCTCGGTCCCGGAAGAGACGGTCGGTGCCATGGCCGATTGCCTGACCCATCGTGGACCCGACTCCCGTGGAGTCTGGTGCGACGATGAGGCCGGTGTAGCGCTCGGGCACAGGCGGCTGGCCGTCGTTGATTTGTCACCGTCTGGTGCGCAGCCCATGACCTCGTCGGGCGGCCGCTGGGTGATCATCCTCAACGGAGAGATCTACAACTACCGCACGCTTCGCGACGAGTTACGTGCGCTCGGGTGCTCCTTCCGCGGTGACTCCGATACGGAGGTGCTGTTGGCCGCCATCGAGGAATGGGGGGCCGAGGCCGCCATTGCGCGCTCTGCCGGGATGTTCGCCCTTGCGCTCTGGGACATCCGTGAGCGGCGGTTGTACCTCACCCGCGACCGTTTGGGAGAGAAACCGCTGTATGTCGCCTCGACCGCTGGAGGAATTCTCTTTGCCTCCGAGCTGAAGGCGTTCCAGCGTCACCCGGCGTGGGAGGGACGCGTGAGCCACGCAGGCCTCCACGAATTTCTCCGATACGGCTACGTCCCCACGAGCGCGTGCGTCTATGAACACGTGCGCAAGGTTGTCCCGGGCACGATCGAAGTCTACCAGGCCAGGAGCGAGGCGGAGATTACGCTCAGCAGGGTCGTCACCTACTGGTCAGCGAGGGACGTCGTCACGGCCGGCGCTGGGAACAGGCTGGCGACGCCGCCCTCGGCGCTCATCGACGATCTCGATTCGGTTCTCCGCACCGTGATTGGAGAGCAGATGGTTGCCGACGTTCCGCTAGGGGCATTCCTGTCGGGGGGCATCGATTCGTCACTCATCGTTGCCCTCATGCAGCGGCAAGGCGGATCGCCAGTCCGCACATTTTCCATCGGCTTCGATGTTCCCGATTACGACGAGGCGCCCCACGCCAAGGCGGTGGCGGCGCATCTGGGAACGAATCACACGGAACTCTACGTGACGTCCCGCGAGGCCATGGACGTGGTCGAGCGCCTGCCGGCCATCTACGACGAACCCTTTGCCGACTCGTCGCAGATCCCCACTTTTCTCGTCGCGCAGATGGCGCGCCGGCACGTCACGGTGTCGCTGTCCGGCGACGGCGGGGACGAGGTATTTGGAGGCTATAATCGCTATGCGTGGACGGAGCGCGCCTGGCGGAAGATGGGTGTCGTGCCCATGGCCCTCCGCCGCGCAGCCGCCAGGACCATGCAGGCAGGCTCTCCGGAATTCTGGGATGTCGTGGGAGCGGCAGTGGGTCGTGTCGCTCCATCCCTCCGCATGCGAACGTACGGCGACAAGGTGCACAAGCTCTCGCGGTTGCTCCAGTTGACTTCGCGGGAATCGATGTACGAGGAAATGATTTCATCCTGGTCCATTCCGTCTCGAGCACTGCACGGATGGTCCAGTGGGGTCACGCTGGCAGCTGCTCGACCGTGGCCGAGCGAAAACCTCAACTTCGTCGAGCAGATGATGCTCGCTGACCTGACAGGATACCTTCGTGACGACATCCTCGTGAAGGTCGACCGTGCGGCGATGGCGGTGAGCCTGGAGACTCGTGCTCCGTTCATCGATCACCGCGTGGTGGAGTTTGCCGCGCGACTGCCATATGACGTGAAGGTGCGCGGTGGCACGACGAAATGGATCCTGCGCGAGCTTCTCCATCGCTATGTTCCGGCTGCCTTGGTGGAACGGCCGAAAATGGGGTTCGGTATACCGCTGCACGTGTGGCTGCGCGGTGACCTCAGGGATTGGGCCGAGGCGCTCCTGGAGCCTGCTCGCCTGAAAAATGAGGGCTTCTTCGATCCGGAGGCCATTCATGCGGTGTGGGGAGCGCACGTCAGTGGTCGCACCAACGCGCTTCCGCAGATCTGGCCCGTGTTGATGTTCCAGGCTTGGTACGAGGCACACGCGGGCGCATCGAGCGGTAATCCGGCCGCGCTCCGAGCGTAGGGTATGGTGATGAATCCACGACGCGCCGTTGCAGCCGGTGGTCGGCTCTGTCAGCTCGTCACGGTGCGAGAACCTGGTGGCCATACGTGAGTAGAGCACGTGGCGCATGGTGCACATTCACCGTCGGCACGCCGGCGTTCAACCGCGCGGATGCAACGCATCGCGTGTACGAGAGTCTCGTCGCTCAGGCGGGATTGTCGACATGCATTCGTTTCGTTTCTGGTCGCGAAGGCGCGACGGTTCGGGCCATCACGCGGCGCGCTACGGATTCACCGTGCCGGCGGTGCTCGCGTTGCGCCGCAGCGGTAGAGTTCCGCCTGGTGGGGAATGAGTTGAAGCCGATTGGCATGCCTGGCGGTCCGGCCTGTTGCGACCACCTGGTTGGGATACGTGCATAAACGGGCGGACGGCGGCCCGTCCTGCACGTTCACGGTGCTTACGCCGACACACAACCGCGCGCACACCCTACCGGCCGTCTACGACAGCTTGTGCGCGCAGACCTTTCGCAGTTTCGAGTGGCTGATCATCGACGATGGCTCGACCGATGCCACCCCGGCGATCGTCCAGCGGTGGATTGCGGAGCAGAAAATCGTCGTCCGGTATTATTGCCAGTCGAACAAGGGCAAGCATGTTGCGTTCAATCACGGCATCAGGGAGGCCTCGGGTGAACTGGTGTTGACGCTCGACTCCGACGACCGTGTGCTGCCCGAGGCCCTTGCACGCCTGGATACCCATTGGCGATCGATCCCGAACCGCGAGCGATTCTCGGGTATCACCGGACTCTGCGTGGACCCGAACGGGAATATCATTGGGACGTCGTTCACCCAGGACGTGCTCGATGCGAGTCCCCTCGACCTGATGGCAGCGAACGTGTACGAAGGAGATAAATGGGGGTTCCACCGCACGGAGCTCCTGCGAGACTGTCCCTATCCGGAGATCCCCGGCGAGCGATTCATCCCCGAGGGACTGGTCTGGAATCGGCTGGCGGACAAGTACCTGATTCGTTTCGTGAATGAGCCCTTGCGCGTGGTGGAATACCATCCGGATGGACTCACGGCGGGGCTGCTTCGGCTCCGCGTGCAGTCTCCACAAGGTGCGATGCTCTACTACGGCGAATTTGCTGCGATGTCGCGTTCGCGTGCGAATCGCGCCCGCGCACTCGTCAATCTGGCCCGCTTCGCATACCATGCCCGGGGGTCCTCGTGGTCAGTCCTTCGCCAAGCGAAGGCTGGGGTGGCGCTTCCGGCGTATGCGCTGGCGGGTTGGCTTTTCTGGTGGCGGGATTGCCGAGTGCTCGCCAGGCCGGCGAGATGATCCGCATTGCCGCGTTTACCGGCGGTCGTACCATCTCCAGTTCACGCTTTCGGGTTCGCCAATTCATCCCTGAACTGCTGCGCCACGACGTGGACATGGTGGAGTACACGGCGCGGCTGGGTGCGTGGCCGACGGTTCGGGGCGCGATGCGCCCCGCCTGGGCCATCGCGACGCTGGCGTCGCGCCTCCCGGGCATCGTCGCATCGCACCGCTACGACCTGACGTTCTTGCAGCGAGAGATGCTGTCGACCTATCGGACTCTCGAACCGCTCACGAAGGCACCGCGCGTGCTGGACCTCGATGACGCGGTGTGGATGTCACGCGAATCACAGCTGCGGAAGCTCGTGGACTGCGTCGATGGCGTCGTCTGTGGCAATGCATTCATCGACGATTGGGCGGGCCAGTGGATCGCCAATCGAATCATCCTCCCGACTGCCGTCGACACCGAGCGATGGCGTCCAGGCCCTGATGGCATGGACAACCCGGAGGGCAAGGCAGCGCGGCGCATCATTGGCTGGACCGGACTCTACGCAGGTGCGAAATATCTCTTGAGCATCGAGCACGCCCTTGCGCGGGTACTCGAGCAGCACAAGGACGTCGTGCTTCGCGTCGTGTCCGACCGGCGTCCCGAGTTCCGGATCATCCCGGCCAGCAGGATCGAGTACCTTCCGTGGTCGCCCGAGAACGAAGTGTGGACCATGCAGGAGATGACCGTCGGGATCATGCCGCTGCTCGACACACCATGGGAACGCGGCAAGTGCAGCTACAAGATGTTGCTGTACATGGCGTGCGGCCTCCCCGTCGTCGTCTCTCCGGTGGGCATGAATGCGGAAGTCCTTGCGCTGGGCGATGTGGGAATGGCTGCCAATGACGCAGCCGAGTGGACGAGCGCGCTCTCCCGCCTGCTGACAGAGCGCGACCAGGCGCAAACTCTCGGCATGAATGGTCGCCAGGTGGTCCTGAAGCATTTCGCCCTGCCAACGCTCGCCACGCGGCTGGCGGGTTACTTTCATAGCTTCATGAAATGACCCTGTCGGAGCGGATACCGCATGGATAAGGCTGGACAGCAGTACTGGGAGCGCGGGTACAAGGCCGCTGCGAGCGGCACCTCGGCGCGCGGCTTCGATCCGCACCGAGGTGGCACCAGGGACTTCTGGAAGCAGAAATTCCACGAATATTTTCAGTTCGCCTTCTCTTCCCTCGCCACGCACGGCCTTCGCCTTGTCGAGGTCGGGGCAGGGGGATCGAGCATCCTGCCATACTTGGGCCGCGAATTCGGCTTTCACGTGGTCGGACTTGATTATGCGAGTGCGGGGTGCGCCCTTGCACAGGAGAACCTGCTGCGTGAGGGGATCGACGGCGAGGTCATCTGCGCTGACGTGTTCGATCCACCGGCCAGTGAGCTCGATAGCGCCGATGTCCTGGTGTCGTTCGGCGTCGTGGAACACTTCTCCGATCCCGCCGATTGTGTGCGCGCCTGTGCGAGACTCCTGAAGCCTGGAGGGCTCATGGTCACCACAGTGCCGAACATGGCGGGGCTCATGGGTCGCCTCCAGCGTGCGCTTGATCCTGCGGTCTACGAGAAGCACGTGGCGCTGAGCGCGGACCGATTGCGCTCCGCGCACGAGCGTGCCGGACTAGAGGTGCTCGACACCAGGTACGTGTTGTTTGCACACCTTGGCGTCGTGAACATCAACGAAGCCCACGCCGGCATCGGCGGTGTCGTACGCAATGTCGTCCTCAGTGGCCTGAAGGCGCTCACCGCGATGCTGTGGTTCCTTGAGCAGCGAGTAGGGTCACTGCCGGCGAACTCGGCGACCTCTCCCTACGTGTTTTGCCTGGCGAGGAAGCCATCCGCGTAGGGATGGGCGACGACCAGGAGTCGCGCACTGTCATCCTGTTTGCGAATACGGCCTGGTACCTCTACAATTTTCGTCGCCCGCTTGCCCGCGCCTTGAGGGAGCATGGGCTCGAACCCCTGTTCGTTGCGCCCCACGACCGGTACGCGGACGCGCTCCAGGCAGAAGGATTTCGCTATGAACCCCTGCGCCTCCGCCGGGCCGGCATCAACCCGTTTGTCGAACTGCTGACATTGGTCACGCTGGCCCGACTTTATCGGCGAGAGCGCCCAGCGGCGGTGCACCATTTCACCATAAAGTGCGTGCTTTACGGCTCGCTCGCCGCGCTCGCTGCGCGCACGCCGGCGGTCGTGAACGCGATTACGGGACTGGGTCACGTATTCGTCAGCCAGCGCCTGAAGGCCCGCCTCATCCGCCCGTTGGTGACTCGACTGTATCGGGTGGTCCTCGCATCGCCACACACCCGCAGCATCTTCCAGAATGCGGACGATCGGGATGCATTCGTGGGACTGGGCCTTATCGAGTCCGAGCAGACGGCGTTGATTCGCGGCTCCGGTGTGGACCTGGCCAGGTTTGCGCCGAGTGTTGCCCGCGGGCAGGACGTGCCGCGTGTGCTGCTCGTCGCGCGCCTGCTGGCGGAAAAGGGGATCTACGAGTTCGTCGAGGCGGCACGGCTGCTTCGCAACAGGGGCAACACGGCCATCTTTGAGGTAGCCGGCGACCTCGATCCCGGAAATCCCTCGTCCGTTTCGCGACAGCAGCTAGCCGCCTGGCTCCGCGAGGGCGTGGTGGCATTCAGTGGACATGTCGATGCCATCGAGCAATCGCTGGCGTCGGCAACGATCGTGACCTTGCCCTCCTACCGCGAGGGCGTGCCTCGCTCGCTGCTGGAGGCGGCGGCAATGGGCAAGCCGCTCGTGGCCACGGACGTACCCGGCTGCAGGGAGGTCGTGGAACACGGGTACAATGGGCTCCTGGTGCCGCCGCGCGACGCCGAGGCGCTCGCCAACGCGATTGAACAGCTCCTGACCGATCCCGAGGCGCGCGCGCGGATGGGCCTCGCAAGCCGCATCAAGGCCGCAAGTGAATTCGACGAGATATCCGTGGTGGGAGCAACCCTCGAAGTCTATCGACAGCTTGGCGCGCTTGCTTGACCGCCGGTCACCCTGACAGGGAATGCATGTCCACGTAGGCGATGACCTCCTCGCCCGAGACCGTCGCCGCTCCCAGCTTGCCCACTTCGATACCCGCGGCGATGTTCGCGATCACAGCCGCTTCCGCCGCACTGCCGCCCGCCGCGAGCACCGTCGCGAGGTAGGCAGTCACCGTGTCGCCTGCACCGACCACGTCATAGACCGCCCGGGCGACGGTCGGCACGCGCGCGAGTTCTCCATGCTCCGAGAACAGGACCATGCCGCGCTCTCCCAACGTGAGCAGGATGTGCTCGACTCCCAGTCGCACGAGGGTGGACGGCAGGGCTTCCGGATGATCGAGGTCGACTGCCGAACCGAGTGCCGCCTCCAACTCTCGGATGTTCGGCTTGAAGATCGTCGCCCCACGGTAAAGGAAGAAGTTCCGGTACTTGGGATCGACGACCACAGGAAGCGAACGCTCCCCAGCCAGCCGCATGGTCTCGGCGATGACCTCGGGCACCAGGACGCCCTTGTTGTAGTCCTCGAGTACCACGGCATCGGACACCGCAATCGCCGACCGTACCCTATTGATAAGGGACGCTATATCCGGCGGGCGGAGGTCGGTGTCGTCCTCCTCATCGACGCGCACCAACTGCTGCGACCTGGCCAGAATGCGAGTCTTGACCGTGGTGCATCGCGCGATGGTGAGGAGGCTCGCGTCGCCAGCGCCAAGCTGATTCAGCATTGACCGAACCCGTCCCCCCGCCTGGTCGTCGCCGACGGTGGCAACCAGATCACACGTGGCACCGATTGCCAGCACATTCTGGGCAACGTTGGCGGCTCCGCCGAGCGCATGGACGCGATTGCGCACCTGCACCACGGGCACGGGCGCCTCGGGCGAAATCCGCTCGACATTCCCAGTGAGATAGACGTCAAGCATCGCATCCCCGATGACGGCGACGCGCTTTCCCCGTGCCTTACCGAGGAGCTCGACGACCCGCGCGCGCGCGAGGGAGGCGGTCACCGCGTCGGCACGCACTGGTGAATTCGCGCACTCATGCGATCACGGAGGCAACCACTACCGCTTGTAGCCGAGGGCGACCCAGAAATACGGACCGTCGGCGAAGGTAACGTCGCCCAACGAGGCGTTGTGCATCATCGTCTCTATCTCCGCCCGAGTGTATCGCTTCTCCAGTCGAGTGCCGAAGCGGTCTAGCGCATCCGTCCGCATGGTATAAAAACTCATGTTGCGATAGGTGGAAAGCGGAAGGGAACCTACCCGCCCTCCCATTCGCTCGACGAGCCGCGCCCCGCGCGCCAGGGGCCAGTAGATCAGCGCCGCGCAGAGCTGTGTCAGGACAAAACGCAGTGGGAACGGCGAACGCGAGATGGCGTAGCGCAGCGTCTCCGAAAGCCGCCAAAGTCTCCTGAACCAGTCCGGACGATTGTCGAAGGCATAATAGAGATACAGCAGGAACGGCGCTCCTGGCCGAAGCGTCGCCGTTGCGGCTTGCAGTCCCGCCTGGGTGTCCGGGATGTGGTGAAGCACGCCGAGCGAATAGCCGAAGTCGAAATGGTTTGGGGGGAACGGCATGGCATCCACACTCGCGAGCGTGAATGACACGTTCGGGTGGGAATCCAGGTTGCGCCGGGCGACGTCGAGCGCCTCCCGACTGGCGTCCACGCATGTCAGTGCTCCGACACGGGGTGCAACGAGCTGCGCCCAGCGCCCGGATCCGCACCCGATATCCACCCCTCTCGCCTCAGCAGGGAGGCGTTGCCATGGAAAGATCGAGAAGTAGTTATCCCACAGCTGCTGGTGCTCGGCTGTCGTAAGTGCCGACTGGTCAAACCGGGACCACTCATCCCCAAATCCGCGCACCACGTGCGCATCGAGGTTCTTGGGGTCATTCGTCACGGGGCATGGTCTGCGAGAAGGCAGGATGGCAAGCACGGAGCCGCGCGAGGTGCGGTCTGCTGCGGTGCAACCTAATGGTTGTGGGTGTCTGGCCCGATACTCAGGGAGCGGATCACTGGCACCCCCGCGACTGCGATCGCGATGGTCCCCTTGCCGACTTCATTCATGAGCAATAAAATTATTGCGTTATGTCCGCACTGGCGTGGCGCGGATGTCAGCGCGTCGACGCGCCGCGTGAACGTTGCAGCGTCCGGCATTCGAGTTTCATGCGCGAATTGTCTCGGGCTTCCTTTTCATCCGCGCGGGGCACATTGCGAATTGGCCTTCTGCGGTCACTCTTGGTGACCGTTTTCGTTTTCCCCCTGTGCGGGTTGCGCGCGCAATCCGCGAGCGGAGGCGTCAAGCCTTCGACAGAACAGGCGCAGGCCCTGCTGCAGACTCGCCCCGATCTGGTGGCGCAGTTGCGACAGCGGATGGTGACGAGCGGGATGACCGCCCAGCAGATCCGAGCGAGGCTTCGCGCCGAGGGATATCCTGAAAATCTCCTGGACCAGTATCTCCCGGGAGCCACGGGACAAGCGACACCACCCTCCTCCACCGTCCTTCGGGCCGTCCAGGACCTCGGCGTCGCGGATTCGCTGGATCTCCTCAGCGGCGGAGCGGATACGATCACGGCCGGAGTGACGAGCCGTGGCGACACTGGGCTTCTGGCCCGTTCGCAGTCCTATTTCCGCCCCGACACCATTCGAGACCGCTTTGCACGTGATTCGGTGATTCGTCTTGCGACGAGCCGTGATTCGGGCTTCGCGATCTTCGGTCTCGATGTCTTTCGGGCATCGACGTCGCAGTTTCAGGCGAACCTCGCCGGTCCAGTCGACCCTGGGTATAGGCTGGGTCCCGGCGATCGGCTGGTGCTGATCCTCACGGGAGACGTGGAAGAGTCGTATTCGCTCGATGTCACCCGGGAAGGGTTCGTCGTCATCCCCGAAGTGGGGCAGGTGTATGTCAACAACCTGACGCTCGCCGAGCTCGACGTACTCTTGCGCTCACGTTTACGACGCGTGTACTCCAGCGGGGGGAACACACGATTTTCTGTCAGTGTCGCCAAGCTACGGTCGAACCAGATTTTCGTCGTCGGCGACGTCCAGCGCCCGGGCAGCTACACCGTCTCGAGCGCCGGCACCGCGCTCACCGCGCTGTATGCCGCGGGTGGGCCCACGACCAACGGCTCATTGCGCCGCATCGAGGTACGGCGCGGCGGTCGTACCGTTGACGCGCTCGACGTCTACGATTACCTGCTGCGCGGCGACGCCTCGCACGACGTCCGGCTCCAGTCCGGGGATATCGTCTTCGTCCCCGTACATGGCCCCCGGGCGCGCGTGGTGGGAGAGGT
>JBBQFW010000048.1:0-18366 GCA_038322445.1 Gemmatimonadales bacterium | reverse complement strand
GGTGTCCTGCTCCTGCAGCTCCTCGAACTTCTGGATACGCGCCTTGCTCTTCGCCTGTCGCGCACGCGGGGCCATGCGCACCCACTCGAGCTCGCGCTGCAAGGTGCGCTGCCGCGCGGACTCGGTCTTCTCCTCGAGCTTGAGACGTTCGCGCTTCTGCTCCAGCCAGCTGGTGTAATTCCCCTCGTACGGATGCCCCTTCCCGCGATCGAGCTCGAGAATCCACTTCGCGACATTGTCCAGGAAATACCGGTCATGCGTAATCGCGACGACGGTGCCCGGAAACGACCCGAGGAAATGTTCCAGCCAATCCACCGACTCGGCGTCGAGATGATTGGTGGGCTCGTCGAGCAGCAGCATGTCCGGCTGCTCCAATAGAATCCGGCACAGCGCGACGCGACGTTTCTCGCCGCCGCTCAACATCGTGACGTCCGCATCATCGGGCGGAAGACGCAGGGCCTCCATCGCGATCTCGATCTTGTTGTCGAGAGTCCAGAGGTCGAGCGTGTCGATCCGCTCCTGCACCTTGGCCTGCTCATCCAGCAGCTTGTCGAAGTCCGCGTCGGGCTCGGCGAACGCGGCGCTGATGGCATTGAAGCGGTCGAGCAGCTTCTTCTGGTCGGCGACCGCTTCCATCACGTTCTCGCGCACGTTCTTCGTCGGGTCGAGCTGCGGCTCCTGCGCCAGGTAGCCGATCTTCGTCCCCTTGGCTGCCCACGCCTCACCCTGAAAGTTCTCGTCGACACCGGCCATGATCCGCAGCAGGGTCGACTTGCCGGCGCCATTGGCGCCCAGCACACCGATCTTTGCGCCGGGATAGAAGGAGAGCCAGATGTCGTCGAGAATGATCTTCGCCGGCGGAACAACTTTCCGCAGCGACTTCATGACGTAGATGAATTGTGGAGCCATTGAATTCGTAGAACGGGAGACGGGCTTGCGAGTCAGACAGTCGGACTGTCCGACAGTCTGACAGCGAGCCGGAGCGCGAGCTTTTGGGCGGAGCGCTCAATCTAAATGAAAATCGCCCGGACCGCGGGTGGGGCGCAGTCCGGGCGATCGTCCTTCGCTGCCAAGTCAGAACTACTTCGCGGCCACCACAATCTCCTTCGTCATTCCGTGCGTGAAATGTGACTTCCCGTCCTTCGCGTCCGGAATGAAGCAGATGAGACCATACGTGCCGGCCTTCAGGTCCACCGGAAAGCTGCCGGTGCGGCCGTTCGCGATTCCGGCCATGCCGCCGATCGGCTTACCCGGCGGTGGGCCCTTCATCATTTCCTTTTCAACCCAGTTGCCCACATCGGCTGCCGTCTTGCCCGGTGCCAATGCGACCAGGATGACTTCGTGGTCCTGCTTCGCATCGTTCACGACCTTCAGCACACGATGACCCGCGACGAGTGGCTTGTCGAGGGTGAAGGTGTAGTCGCTGAGGTGCACCGTCGCGTCCGGCGTCGCGTCCGCCGCGCCGGTTGCCTCCGGCATTACCGTGAACGCGGCGATCATGCCCTTCATGAAGTGCGGCGTCGCCCCGCCCGGCGACGGAACGAAGCATGTCATCACGTACGAGCCGGGCTCCAGGGCAAGCGTCGCTTCGACCGTCCCGCCAGGCACGGCGGGGTTCGGCCCACCTACCTGCGTCATCCACGCAGGAGGAGGCCCGGGGTTCTTCAGCGCCGCCGCGAGATCGGCCATGGTCTTGCCCTTCTCGAGCCGAATGATCTGGAGGTGATGCATCTCCATCCCATCGTTGACGAGACGGAAGGTGCTGACCCCGGACTTGATGGACTTCGGCGCGACGAAGCTGAACTCCCTCGCGTGAACGGTAACGACGGGCGCTGCGACTGCTGGTTTCGTAACGGGACCGCCAAAGACGGCGGCAGCAAGCAAGAATTCAATGCCGATCATGATCGTACCGTGGTGGGGGTTGGCGGACGGGCTACTATACCACCATCCGACGTTTTTTCCTACGCAACACCACCGCCGCTCGCGGGTTGCAAGCAGAATCCGCTGACTGGATCCAACGCCACACGCAGAGGCGCTGATGCTATTCCGGCGCGCCGCCCATCTTCATGCCTTCGTGCATGTCGTGCCCGGCATGGTCGTCACCCCAGATCGCCTTCGGATCGTTGCCGGCGAACACGTTGGCGTGGAGCATCCAGCCGAAGAGCGTGTCATGGAATACGCCGTCCACGGCGTCGCACGCCCCTTTTGTGGCAATTGGACTCTCGGGTCCGAAGACGGGATGTCCGCCCTTCTGCTCCAGCCACCGCGACGCCTGGTCCTTGGCAGGGATGCACCAGTTCACGTGCTTGTGCCACTGCGCCACGGAGAGTGGAACCCGGGCGTCGAGCTTGTCGGGGCCGAATCGCTTTGGAGCGGTATACATCGCGCCGACGAGCGTGAAGCGTCCGTCGCCGTCCTTGCGGTACAGGAGCGACGTGGGCTTCGCGGGATCAAATCGGAATGCCTCCTTCACCGCGTTCATGCGGTTGGTGAAGTGATAGACCTTCTGGGTCTTCACCTGGGGCATGAACATCTGGAAGCCGTCGCGCACGGCAACGGTGGTGTCCTTGTAGGGCGCCAGCGCATCGCGCAGCAGCGCAGCCACGCCGGCCGCGCGTGCCGAGTCGGCGTGCGTGCCGGGTCGCGGCGCGGTCATCTCCATGTGGAGGCTCGCGTTCGCGTCGCCCATGTGTCCGTGATCGTGGGCCTGCGCGTGCGCACCACGCGCGACGAGGATGAGGGCGCCCACGGCGAGTGCGGTTGCGACATTTCGTTGCATTGTGACCATGATCCGCGTGATGTCGTTGTCATGACAACCTTCCCGATGGGGGACGTTCCGCTGCCGGGATCGTTAAGAACGACTGGGCGGACTACTGCCGTTTCACGTAGCGTCCGTCGACTGTGGACACCCAGGTATTGCCGCCGTCGGTCGACGCCTTGAAAAGCTGTCGCACGGTATCAGGCGCAACCGCAAAGAAGGTGACGCATGGGATTCACGGCGTGCGCAGCGTCCCCCGCCGACGTTAGCTTCCGTTCGTGGCCGACCCCTCCATCTCCCAGCAGCTGCTCAACGGCAATCCGCTCCTGGCACTTCCCGCGCTCTTCCTCGGCGGCGTGCTCACGAGCCTCACGCCGTGCGTCTATCCCATGATTCCGATCACCGCGGCGATCGTGGGTGGTCAGTCGGCCGGAGAAGGCAGACCGTCGCGCCTCCGCCCCGTGCTGCTCACGCTCACGTACGTCGTCGGACTCGCGCTCGTCTATTCCGCCCTTGGCGTGTTTGCGGGGCTGACGGGTACCCTGTTCGGCAGCGTGAGCACCAACCCGTGGCTCTACTTCGCGATGGCGAACGTCCTCATCCTCGCGGGGTTGAGCATGATGGATGTGGTACCGATCCGCCTCCCCGCGGGTATCATGAACCGCGCGGCGAACCTGGGCACTGCCGGCCGGTTTTCCGGCGCGTTCGGAATGGGAGCGATGTCAGGGCTCGTGGCGGCACCCTGTTCGGCACCGGTGATGGCTGCGGTGCTCACGTGGGTGACGGCAACGCACAGCGCGATGCTCGGATTTGTCTACCTGCTGACGTTCTCGCTCGGAATGTGCGCGTTGCTGGTGGTCGTCGGACTCTCGACTGGCGGGCTTGCACGCCTCCCGCGCGCGGGCGCGTGGATGCTCACCGTCAAGAAGATCTTCGCTCTCGTCATGCTCGGCGCCGCCGAGTACTACCTCGTCAAGATGGGGCAACTGCTGATATGAAGCTCTTCGCCGCGAAGCATCTCGTCATCGCGTCGGTCGCCGCGCTGGTCGTGCTCACTGATCCGCGTGTCGCCAGCGCGCAGGATTCCGGCCTCGACCTGGGCGCATCGGCACCCAGCGCAATGGTGCAGACGCTGGATGGCAAGCCGGTCGACCTTGCGAAAATCGCGACCGGACCTGCGGTCATCGAGTTCTGGGCGACGTGGTGCGAGAACTGTGAGCACCTGCTGCCCACGATGCAGAAGGCGGCGGCGAAGTATGGAAAGACGGTGAAGTTCGTCTCCGTCGCCGTGAGCGTGAACCAGAGCGTGAATCGCGTGAAGCTGTACGTCGCGAAGCATGGGGTCCCGGGCGAGCAGCTCTACGACACGAAGGGAGACGCCACCGGCAAGTGGGATGTGCCGGCGACGTCGCATGTCGTCGTGTTGAACAAGGCGGGCAAGGTCGTCTACACCGGCGTCGGCGGCGACCAGAACATCGAGGCGGCGATCAGGAAGGCGTTGTAGCCGTCTCGGAGGGGAAGAGCCCTTCGACCGACAGGTAGCGCTCGCCGGTGTCGTAGCAGAACGCGAGCACTTTGCTTCCTTCGGGTATCTCGGGCAGCTTCTTGGCGACGGCAGCGAGCGAAGCGCCAGACGACGGTCCGACGAAGATTCCCTCCTCCTTCGCCGAGCGAACGGCGTATGAGTACGCGTCTTCTTCCGTCACCTGGATGTATCCGTCGACGGTCGCGGGGTGGAAATTTCCAGGGATGATGCCCGCTCCGATGCCCTGCAGCTTGTGCGGCGTGTGCGTCCCGCCGCTGAGCACCGTGGACTTCGCCGGCTCGACCGCGAACGTCTGGAGCCTGGGCATGGACTTTTTGAGCGTCTCGCTCACGCCGCTGATGTGGCCACCGGTGCCCACGCCGGTGATCATGTAATCGATCCCCTCCGGGAAATCCGTGAGGATCTCCTGGGCAGTCGTGCGGGTATGCACCTCGACATTTGCAGGATTGTCGAACTGCATCGGCATCCACGCGTTGGGTGTCGCTTCGACGATCTCCCGCGCTTTCGCGATCGAGCCGTTGATGCCGAGTGCGCGGGGCGTGAGCACCAGTTCGGCGCCATAGGCCAGCAACAGGCGCCGTCGCTCGACGGAGAAGGAATCAGGCATCACGAGGATGCAGCGGTAGCCCTTCACCGCAGCGGCCATCGCGAGGCCGATGCCGGTGTTCCCGGACGTCGGCTCGACGATTACCGAACCCTTCTTGATGAGCCCGCGACGTTCGGCGTCCTCGATCATCGCGTTGCCGATGCGATCCTTGATGCTCCCGCCGGGATTGGCGCGCTCGAGCTTCAGCCAGACTTCCACGTTGGCCTTCGCAATGCCGGCGAAGAGCCGGTTGATCCGGACGTGCGGGGTATTGCCGATGGTGTCGAGAATCGAGTTCGCTTTCATGGGCGGGAATCCGGTCGGAGGATGGGTGGCGCTCCGAATCTACCGAATTTTGCCGTGACGCGTTCCTGGGCGTCCAGACCCGCGCAATCGCGCTGGTGTACCGCGTCAGGTCAGGCCTTTCGGCTCCGGACGACACCGGCGAGCGCGAGCATCCCTGTTGCGAGCAACGCCAGCGATGCGGGCTCCGGGACGACGGCGACGGCCAGCGCGGTCGCGATGACATCCGCATAGTCGTACAACGACGCGTGAGACAGATCCTGTGCGATGCCGCGTTTGGTGAGACTCGTGCCGATGGTGGTGAAGTCCACGCTCGAGATTCCCGCCGGCCCGCCGTTGAAGAGATAGATGCTGAAGCTGGTGCTCGACTTGAGCGCAATCGCGAAGAAGCCCACGATCGGATTGTCGAACGCGAGGCGGCCGGTCACGCTCCCGGGAACGGACGAGAACGGGCCTGCCGCACCACCCGCGTCCGTGGTCCCGAGATATGTCCACCCGTTACGGCCGGCGATCGCCTGAAAGTCGACTCCCATCCGGGAAAGGACGGCACTCGGTCATGCTGTCGTGGGGCCCAGATCAACCTGTGAGCGCCCAGCTCCCCATCTTGCACGACTCCCCCGAATCACGCGTGAGGTGCGCCTCCAGTGTGTCCACTACTACGGTTTCAAAAAACTGCTGCCGCAGCAACGACTTGAGTACGTCCTCCGGCAACGCGCGATACAAGCTCAGTGTCGCATGGGGCGTGAAGAAGAACCTCGGTGCCGCACTGCGCAGTCCGCTCATCTTCACCCGCTCATGCAGGGTGCGAAGTGGTCCGTGAGGGTCCAGCGGAAGGACGACGATCTCGGTCTGCATGAACCGCGTTGGTCGCCCGAATCGGAGCTCGATAGGCGCCGTCTCAGCAGCGATGGGACCGATCCGCTCCTCCAGTTCCTCGATCGTCGTATTGGGCGAAATCGGCCCGGCGCCGGAGGACCCAACGAGCGTGACATGCGGTCGGCCGAGCTTCAGGATCCTCGGATCATGCTCGTTCTGGAGCGCGGCGATGCGGTCGCCAACCGGGCCGGTGATCGGCGCGATGAGGAAGATTCCGCTCTTCGCACTGCGGTTCACGCGCGGGCGCCGGTCAATGCGCGCGCGGCCCGCTCGGGAGCGCGACGCCTGGCAGCACAAACCAATGGAACTCGTGCCCGCCAGGCGTGGCGACGAGGGACGCGGTAAGGAGTAGCTTGTCGACTCGATTGTCCGGATGGGCGTTGACGTAGCGCACCACCTTGAGGCCGGCAAAGGTGCCGATGCCCGCGCCCACGATGACGTCGCTCGCCCAGTGGCGGTTGTCGTACATGCGCGAGGCGCCCGTGAGCGCTGCGCCAGTGAAGAGGACGGGTCCGATCACCCATCGTGTTTCCGGCCACCATCCGGAGGTCTCGCTGGTCACCGCCCCCGCAGCGGCGAACGCCGCGAGCGTATGACCCGACGGGAATGAACGAAACTGGTCGCCGCCGCCGAACCCGCGCATGAAGCCGAAGCTGTGCGAGTTCTGCGGCTTGACGTAGGGACGCTGTCGGCCGATGAACCCCTTCATGACCCCGCCGATCGCTTCGCCGAGGATGAGCGCCTCCGTCCCATGCAGGCCGAGCGCAGCCAGATGTTCCTCTCGCGTGAGGCGCCCCGCGGCGTACATCGTCGTTCCGATGATGAGTGCTCCAGGCGCAGCGGTTGTGCGCACGATCCCGGAGATCGTGTGCAGCCGTGCATTCGCCTGGGTGGATGAATCCTGGATGCGGAGCGACAGCCGCTCGTCGAGCCTTCGGGCGAGGAGCGCGCCGGCGATCACGACCGTGCCGAGTGCTGCGTCGCCATACGTGAAGAGCCGGATCTTCGGCGTGCTGTCGGACTGCGCAGCGACCGGCTCCCGCGCCATGGCAAGAAGCAGTGCGGACAGGCTGACGCGGAGCAGGATTTTCCGGCGCGACATGAGTGGTCGTGAGCGTGCTGGGTATAATGACGGGGACTGGTCGTATGTCATATGCCATGCCGCGCTTTCGTCGGCCGACGGCACGCCCACGGAAGAGGTCGGGTGGGTCCGCCGCTGGAGTGAAGCGGAACGGCGCAGTGCTCTCAGCCGGCTCACGTATTCCGCAACACCCTGCTCTGCATGGTGATTTCGCGCGACTGCTCGAGATCCTCGAGAAACATCTGCTCCGCCTGCGCGCCAAGCTTCGCGTCCTCGATTACCGCATCGAGCTCGTAGTTGATTGCGACGCCGAGTGGATTGAAGTCAGTCGAGCCGACGCGCACCCAGCGACCGTCCACCACGCTGGTCTTCGCGTGCATCATGGTGCCCTTCCACTCCCAGATGCGCACGCCGTTCGTGAGCAGTCGCCGATAGTAGCGGCGCGTGAGGAACGAGACCCAGCGATGGTCATTGCGGGCGGGCACGAGGATGCGGACGTCGACGCCATCCCGCGCGGCCCCGAGCAGCGCCTCCACCTCGGACGGACTCGGCACAAAATACGCGTTCGCGATCCAGATCGACCGCTCGGCGGAGATTGCCTGCATCTGCAACGCGCGCGCGATGCGCAGGCGAAGCGGCTCGCCTTCCACGATGCCGACGAGCGCCGGCGTCGCGGTGGCGGGATCGAGGTGCGCGCCGCGGGCGATGAGTCGGGGGAGGCGGTGCGATCCGCGGCGCTCTCGCTTGATTGAGCGCTCCCACATCGTGTTGAAGGCCTGCTGCATGTCACCCGCCGCCGCTCCCTCGATGCGCACGGCGGTGTCGCGCCAGTGTCCCCGTCGTCGCTTGGTCTTGCCAAGCCACTCGTTGCCGATGCCGACGCCCCCCGTGACGCCGACGCGGGAATCGGTCACCAGCAGCTTGCGGTGATCACGAGGAATGAGTCCGAGCCACGGGCGAAGCCCGGGTGGGTTGAACACCCGATGCTCGATCCCGGCGGCCTTGAGTGCACTCAGGTAGCTCGAGGCAATGCCCCGCATGCCGATCCAGTCGCTCAATACACGGGCTTTCACGCCGCGACGGGCGGCATTGATGAGGGCGTCGCCGATGCGCTGTCCGGCCTCGTCGGAGCGGAGGATGTAGGCCTCGAGCACCACGGTCTCGAGCGCCCCGTCGATCGCCTCGACCATCGCGTCGAATGTGGCGGCACCGTCGTGCAGCAGGGCCACGGCGTTGCCACTGGAGACGTCAGCCGCGGCGATGCGCCACAGTCCGCGGGCAAACGCCGGCCCGGAGCCTGCCAGCGTACGCCGGCGTTCCGCGAGAGGAAGCACGGTGGCTGGCGGTTCCGGTGATGGGGAATCGCTGACGATGGACGGCAGGGCGTGATGAGACACGTCTATACTTTACGCCTGCGCGCGACTCCCCGCACTGTCGAAATACGCGGCACCAACCCCTCCGCGGTGGGAACAGGCGCGACGGCTCCGGGCTCGCCCCCTTTGCCGGGGATGGCTTCCATGACATACTCCCGGCATGCTCAACATTGACCTGACAGGACGCCGCGCCCTGGTGGCCGGTGTAGCCGACGATGGCGGATTCGGCTTCGCCATTGCGAAGGCGCTCGGCGAGGCCGGTGCAACGGTCTGCGTCGGCACATGGCCGCCGGCGCTGAACATCTTCATGAACCTGCTGGAGCGCGGCAAGATGGATGAGTCGCGCCGGATGAGCGACGGCTCGCTTCTCACCTTCGAGAAGATCTATCCGCTCGACGCAGTGTTCGACACGATGAGCGCGATGCCCGAGGAAGTACGCGCGAGCAAGCGTTACAGGGATGTGGGCGACTGTTCGATCGAAGGCCTCGCGGCGCAGCTCGTTGCGGATTTCGGCGAGCAGCCACTCGACATCGTGATTCATGCCCTCGCCAACGGGCCCGAGGTGAAGAAACCGTTGCTCGAGACGAGTCGCAGTGGCTACCTGGCCGCAGTGAGCGCGAGCGCATACTCGCTCGTGAGCATGATCCAGCGCTTTGGCCCACTGATGCGGCCGAATGGGGCGTTCGCGTCGCTCACGTACATGGCGAGCGAGCGCGTGATTCCCGGGTATGGCGGCGGGATGTCGAGTGCGAAGGCAGCGCTTGAAAGCGATACGCGGCTGCTTGCCTTCGAGGCAGGACGCAAGTGGGGGGTGCGCGTAAACACGGTGTCGGCGGGACCATTTGCGTCGCGTGCGGCCAGCGCGATCGGCATCATCGAGAAGATGGTGGCGTATGTGTCGGCGAACGCGCCGCTTACGGCGGAGCTGTCAGCCCCGGAAGTGGGTGCGGCGACCGCGTTCCTGTGCTCGCCCCTCGCATCAGGCATCACGGGGACCACGCTTTACGTGGACAAGGGTTACCACTCCATGGGAATGGGCGTGATGGCGTTCACGGAGCACGCCGGCAGCTGACGGCCGGAGCCGGCGCGATGTGATGCGGCTCCAACGAAATGGAATTTCGTCGACTCCTACAAGGATGGGCGCGCGCCCGACCCGACGGTCACGCCCTAGCCGGCGACTTTCGCGCTGATGCTCACGGGGTTGGGCGCGCTCGGTATTGGGGTGCGTCGACGTCGGCGGTAGGATTCCACCCTGTCCCAGTATCCCGCGGCGATCACTCCACGCGTGCTCGCCGCGTTTTTTTGCGGCGCTCTGCCTCCCCGGCGAGACCGTAACCCGCAACGGTCCCGAGCACGACGGTGGGTACCACTTGCACCAGTTGTATCAGAAGCGCCGCGGCAAGCGCCGCCGAGGCGCCGACCTGGAACTCGTTCATGGTCAGGACGTAGAGGACCTGGAACACCCATACATTTCCAGGTGTGGCCCGTATCAGGAAGCTGACGCCGATGACCAGCATCGCCGTGGTCGATCCAGCGAGTGATATGGGAAGGTGCGCTGCGAGTGCGACTGTGTGGTACGTCGCCACCTGAAGTGCCCACGCGCACACTGACAGGGCCATACCGGTCGCGAGACGGGGAAGTGTTGCGGTTTCGCTGACGCTTGATGCAAATCGTCGCACCGTACTCGCCATGCGCCCCAACACGGTGTTGGCGCGAGCCATCGATACACTTCTCGATCGGGATGTCGCGCCAAGGAGCAACAGCGCCACGGTGGCACACGCCAGCGCGACCACAGCTTCGGCGCGCCAGCGCGTCAGTGTCTCCGGCAGGTCGAGGATGAATGCGGCACTCACCAGCAGCATGAGATAGCTCACGCCATCGAGCACTCGTTCGAGCGCGAGCGCGCTCGCGACCCGTGTCCCCGCGACACCGCTCGCGCGCGCGACGATCACGACACGCGCCGCCTCGCCGCCCTGGGCAACGACGAGGTTGTTCAGCGACGCACCCGCATAGGTTGCACGAAGCACGAGGCGAAGAGACCGTACCCCGACCGCGCGCAGGAATACCCACCAGCGCATGCCCTTCAGCACGAGCGAAAGCTGGTTGAAGCACAACGCGAGCACCAGCAAGCCCGCGTCGGCATTCCGAGCGGCCGCTGCCGCCGCTCGCCAGTCGACACGGCGAGCGAACATCACGAGCAGCACCACGAACGCGACGCTCGCCAGCATGTGTAATGAGCGTCCGCGAGCAGTCGTCATCGCGCGGCGCGTGGCGATTTTTCCAGCACGGTCATGAACTGCGGCGTGATGAAGAAGTCGAGGGCGCTCTCCACATGCGTGAGCCCACATTCTTCCGCGAGCACCCGGATCCTTCGCGGCGTGAATGCGTGGACGTGCAGCTCGCGTGCGAGGAAGGGATTCCCGAACCCAATCCAGGCACCCGGCATCGCGTACAACCCGCGAATCGGCTCGGCGGGATAGACGAGCAGGATCCGCCCTCCCGGAACCAGCACACGCTGCATCTCGCGGATCGCATCGCCCGCGTCGACGATGTGCTCGATGGCGTGAAACGAATACACGTGGTCGAACTGTTCGTCGTCGTAGCGCAGATCCACTGCGTCCATCGTCGAGAGGTGCTTCGCGACACCGTGCGCGATGGACTTCGGATTCACGTCGATGCCGTACGTGGCGGGACAGATCTCCTGCATGCGCTGCGTGAGCCAGCCGCGCCCACACCCGATCTCGAGCAGGCGGCTCCATGGCGCCGGCGTCAGGTAGCGTAGAATGCGTCGCGAGTGCCGACCGGTCTCGATCGGTCGGTTGAGCATCGCGTAGTCCTCGGAGTCGTAGGTAACGCCGGCATTCGGGAGTGTGTCCGGCGTAACGCGAAGGCGGGGCGGATGCGTGCGGGGTGACGTGACGCGCGGCGCGGGAGAGACGGCTGAATGCATTGAGCGCTCCTCGGTGCGGCAGACATTGCCGTGGAGGGATTCACATCGCGGATTGCGGTGCGTCCCAGGCAGGAACGCGCAATTGCGCGAAGAATCGGCTCAGGCACGCCGGCACCATCGCGTCATGGAAAGACAAAGGCCGGCGCCCGAATGGACGCCGGCCTCGAACCGTGGTGACGCGGCTAGTCTACATCGTCGCTGATGGTGCCCGGCGGTGCGGGCACGTCCGCGGGACGCGGGACGATCTCCGGCAGGGTTGCCTTGCGGAGCAGCAGGTTGATCGACGGCAATCGCGCGTCGAGTGTCTTCTTCATCTTCGTGAGCTCCACGTCGAGCTGCTTCGCGAGGCCGCTGTAGACATCCGTCGTCTGCTTCGTCGGCGCCGCTTCCGCGCTCCCCGCCACGCCCGCGAGGGCCGCGATCTTGTTGTTCAGGCGGATGGGATAGTTGAGCGGGTCCTGTCCGCTGCGATTCTTTGTCTGGTAGACGGAGTCCTCGACGACCGACAGCTCCGCGCGCAGCGGAGCGGCCTGCGCCTGGAAATCGGATTTCGCCTGCCCGGTGAGTCGTTTCTCGCGATCGTCGAGCTGCGCCTTCACCCACCGCACGGTCTTCACGGCATCGTTGGCGGCCGTCGTGCGGTCACGGACGTTGATGAGGAAGGCGAACTGCGCAGCGAGATCCGCCGCGGTCGCCTTCGTGCGAGGATCCTTCTTCAGCGCGAAGGACTGGGTGGCCACCGGCTTGCCGTCGACGATCATGCGCACCTGATACGTACCCGGCGGCGCAGTGGGACCCTGCGTGCCGCCCGCCCACATGATCAGGCCTTCAAAGGTGGACGCGTCGGGATAGCGCATGTTCCAGTTGAACGCGTTGATGCCCACCTTGTTCGGCACCCGCGGCGGAGGTGGTGTGCGAATCGGGCCGTCCTCGTCGAACGCCGCCGCGGCATCAGGCGTGGCGGCAGTGCGGCGCACGAGACGTTCGGCGCTATCCGCCGCAACGCCACTCTTCACGAGTGAATCCACCCGCGCACGGGCACGTACGGAACGCGTGACGGAATCCGCTGCCGACGCCGAATCCTGCCTGCTCGTGAAGGAGCGAATCAGCGTGCCCTTCGCATCCAGGAACTCCAGCACGACCTCGCGGCTCGGTCGCTTGAGCCAATAGCTCACCACCGGACCGCCGGTCGGGCTGGCCGCGATCGGGTGCACCGGCGGCCCCGCGGCGGCCCCCATCGCGGCTCCGCCTCCGCCACCACCCCCACGTCCGCCACCGAAGCTCACGCGATAGGCGTCGCGTGGCTTGAACAGGTGCGCATCTTCCGCCGTCAGTTTCGGCGTCAGCTGCCGGAGCGCCGAGATGTCGTCGATCACCCAGAAGCTGCGACCATGCGTGGCGGCGATCAGGTCGCCGTCCTTGATCGCGAGGTCGTGCACGGGCACGGGCGGCAGGTTGAGCTGCAGCCGTTGCCACGATGCGCCATCGTCGTGCGAGAACCAGACGCCGCGCTCGGTGCCCACGTAGAGCTGGCCCTGTCGCTCGTCATCCTCGCGAATGGTCCGCGTAAACTCCGTCGGGTCGATGCCTGCGTCGATGCGCTTCCACGTCGCGCCGAAGTCGCTCGTCTTCCAGAGGTACGGCTTCATGTCATCGAGCTGGAAGCGATTGGCAGCGACATACGCCGTTCCGGCGTTGTAGCGCGACGGCTCGATGAGCGACACGCGGGTGTAGATCGCCATGTCCTTCGGCGTGACGTTCTTCCACGACTTGCCGTTGTCGCGCGACACGTGAATCAGGCCATCATCGGACCCCGCCCACAGCACGCCCTTCTGCTTCGGCGACTCCGCGAAGGCGAAGATGACGCCATAGTACTCCACCGACGTCTGGTCCTTCGTGAGTGGGCCACCCGATGCGCCGAGTGTCTTCGGGTCGTTGCGGGTGAGGTCGGGAGAGATGACCTCCCAGCTCTGGCCGTCGTTCATGGTGCGATGGACGTAGTTAGATGTCGCGTAAAGAACATTCTGGTTGTGCGGCGATAGCACGATCGGGAACGTCCACTGGAATCGATACTTGAGATCGATTGCCGAGTGGCCCATCGGGTTGTCAGGCCATGGGTTGATGTTGCGGGTGAGCCCCGTGCGCAGGTCCTTGCGGGTGAGCAACGCGCCGTAACTGCCGGCGTAAACGACGTCCGGGTCGTCCGTGCGCGAGGCGATGTAGCCGGACTCGCCGCCACCGGCCTCGACCCAATCGCGCACATCGATGCCACCCGCCTTGCGGCTGGGGCCGCAGAGCGTGCTGTTGTCCTGCTGGGCGCCGCAGATCTGGTACGGGAAGTGATTCGTGGCAATGACGTGGTAGAACTGCGCCGTGGCGAAGTCCTCGTCACTCCAGGTGCGACCGCCGTCGGTGGAGACGCTCGCACCGCCATCATCCGATTCGATGAAGCGCTTGTTGTCGTTCGGTGCGATCCAGAAATCGTGCGAGTCGCCGTGCGGGATGCCGCGCACGGGACGGAAGGTCTTGCCGCCGTCGGTGGACTTGCTGAAGTTCACGTTGTTCACGTAAACGACGTTCGTGTCCTGCGGATCGGCGTGGATCTTCGAGTAGTACCAGGCACGCTGCCGAAGCGCGCGATCGGCGTTCGTGCGGGCCCAGGTGGCGCCGCCGTCGTTCGAGCGATAGACGCCGCCCGAGTCGGCCTCGATGATCGCAAAGACGAGGTTCGGGTTTGCCGCAGACACCGTGAGGCCGATGTTGCCAAAGATGCCGGCCGGCATGCCAGGATTGTGGCTGATGTCGCGCCAGCTGTCGCCCCCATCGGTGCTCTTGAAGACGCCGCTGCCCGCGCCGCCGGAGTTGAGCATCCACGGCGTCCGGCCTGCCTGCCAGAAAGCGGCATAGAGGACGTTCGGGTTCGCCGGATCGAACGCGAGATCCGATGCGCCAGTGGAGTCGTTCCGGAAGAGCACCTTGCTCCAGTTCTTCCCACCATCGCGGCTTCTGTACACGCCGCGGTCCGGCGTCGGCGCCCACACGTTGCCCTGCGCCGCGATGTAGACGACATCCGGATTGGTGGGGTGCACGAGCACGCGCGAGATCTGTCGCGTGAGCTTGAGGCCGAGCGACGTCCAGGTCTTTCCCGCGTCCGTGGACTTCCACACGCCTTCGCCGTGCGAGACGTTGCCGCGCAGCGCGTATTCCCCGCCGCCGACGTAGACGATGTCAGGATTCGAGGGTGCGACCGCGATGCCACCGATCGTCCCGCCAAAATACTTGTCGGTGATGGCGGCCCACGATTGTCCGCCATCCAGGGTCTTGAACACGCCTCCACCGGCGGTGCCCATGTAGTACTCGTTCGGCCGCGTCACCGAGCCCGCAACGGCAACGGAACGGCCGCCACGGAACGGGCCAACTTCTCGCCACTTGAGGCTGTTGAGCGCGGCGGTATCGAGCGTGGCGTCAGCGCGAAGCTGCGGCCCGTTGAGCGGAATGCTCGGGCGAACGTCGTTGGGGGAAGAAGGTGCCCTTCCCTGCGCCGCGAGCGCTGCAGGGACGAGGAAGGCGACGAGTGAACTGAAGCGACGAATCAAGCTGGGCTCCGGCAAGAGGGCGATAGGCCAAGTAGCCGCCGCTCGAATCGGAACGCAAGTGCTGAACGATCCTCGGTTCACCGCGTCTGCACGTTTCTGAAGGACTGACGGCTCCGCGATTGCACTGGCCCGGGACTGAGCGAGGCAGCAAGCGGGGAGCCGTGAAGTGTTCAGTTTTTGGCGTCCGTTCCGGAGTTGTCCGGGAAGGTCAGGGCGAGCCCGTCGACGCTGGAGTCGCCATCGACGCCGCATCCACTTCGCAGTACTGCGACCCGTCGGACCGTGTGGCCACGTGATAGCCGGAGCGACAGGTGATCTCGTCCGCCGACCGCGCGCCGGGCTTGAGTGGCGACTGCGTGGCGGTTGGCGATTCAGCGCAGGCGGCGAGAGCGAGTGTCGCGGCGGCGGCGAGCAGGATCCGAATGTTCATGACGGCACCTTCTGAAATGGCTGTACTCGCTACGGATCGCCTGGCTCCCGTGTCCGGGCCGAACACGCATTTGCTGCCCACAGTGCCAAACCCATGCCAGTCAAACCCTGCGCACTGTGCCGTTCGTCACTTCTCGTCCAGGGGCTGTATGTCGCCGAGTGCAGCGAGTCGTTCACGGATCATCACCAGCTCACGCGGAAGTTGTGCGGACTCGGCCACATCCTTCGCGTGTTCAAGGCAGACTCGTGCGGCGCCATCCTCCTTGCGCGATGCCGCAAGCGCGGCGAGCTGCATGAGCGCTCGCACTCGCTGCAACGGGATGTCCGCGATCGTGAACTGCCCGTACGCCGTGATGACGCGCTCCTCTGCCTCATCGCTGCGCCCCAACTCGCCGAGTGCGACGCCGTGATTGAGGAGTGCGGCGGCGTGCATCTCGAGGTCTCCCGTCTGGCGTGCAGCGGTGACGGCCTCCTCCAGCGTTTGGTTGGCGAGTTCAAGCAGGCCGCGGTCGAGCTGCAGCCGGCCCATGTTGAGCAGGGAGTTGGCTTCGCCCCGCGCATCCCCGGCCTCGCGAAACGCCGTGCGCGACTCGGCGAAGAGGCGCTCCCCTTCATCGAAATCGGCCGCCTCTGCCGCGAGCGCGCCGAGGTTCTGGAGGGCCTTGGCGCGCGTGCCCGACGTCGTCGCAAGGTCGAGCATCTTGAGGTAGTGGACGCGCGCCTGCTCGTGGTCGCCGCGGGTGTACCACACGGCGCCCTCGATGTTCATCGCGTCCGCTTCCGTGTTGGGGAAGCCGTGTTCGTGTGCGAGCTTCGCGGCCTTCCGCGCGCATGCCAGTGCATCGTCCCATGACGAGTGGAGGCGATGCAGGTTCGCGAGGCGCCACCACGCCTCCGCGGCCTCCTCCGGGTACTCTGCCGCCGATTGCGTGACGGCCTCGAAGCAATCGCGAGCGCGATTGACGACGCCTCCGCGCTCATAGCGGATGCCGTCGGCCAATAACGATGCCGGCCCGTTGGACCGACGGTGGGAGAACTCGTCAGACAAGAAGCGTTACCGGGAGCCGCGAAGCGGAAGCTCGAGATCCAGTGGGTCGCCCGCGATCCTGACCGCCATCCTGAACGCCACGACACCGGGCAGTACCAGGTCGGCGAGCGACTGGTCGAACGTCTGCGTGCTGCACTGATTCCGGCCCTTCATCAACGCGTCGTTCAGGTTTTTGGTCGACCCGGCGTCGGGTATCGACTCGCGTGCGCAAGGTGTCCCGAACAGTAACCGCGTGGCCAATATTCGTCTGCCGGGAGTTTGCCCGGGACCGGGAGCCACGATGCGCGATAGTCAACGCGTCTCCTCAACGAGACCCTGGCTCAGCAACCGCCGACGCTTGCCCTGCACCGATCCAAGCCACGCCTGCATCGGTCCGATGAGGGCATACGAAAGCCCGGAGAACCGCGGCAGGTTCAGTAACGCGAGGACGAGCGCGAACGTCCCGATCCCGATCATCACCACGTTCTCCTGCACCACACCTCGCGTTTCATGGATCTCCATCGGGCTCAACTCCAGTCCGACCGCAGCCGATAGCTGTGCCAGTACACCAGGGCGAAGATGACGTAGAGGGCCACGAACCCCGCGCTGTAGATCTCGACCAGCAGCGTCACCGCGAAGGCGAACACCGCGTCGCTGAGCCCTTCGATGCGGGAAATTTCGGTGCCGCGCCAACGAAACCCGTGGTCACGTCGCTCGAGAACAGGGCGAAGCTTCTCGTGTGTTTCGCGAATCATTGTCTCACGAAGGGATGCGGGATGTACGCCAGCGAGCAGCTGGGTTTACACCGCGGATCTTTCCGCCGACCCGCGAACTGCTGGCACACAAGCCAGTCTGACGTGCGTCACATGGTTCGGCTGACGCAGATCATACGGAACGAAGTCACGTAGACTTCAGGAACCCACACCCCACATCCTGCGCACGCAACACCGCATAGACCCCGGACGGCTGCAGCAGCACACCAGGCACCACCGCTGCCTTGAACTCGGCGCGCACCTCCTCGACCGGCTTGCCGAATTTCGCCGCGACCTGACCCGCGAGTCGCATCGTCGCCTTGTTGCATACCAGCATCACCACGCCGTTCTCCGTCAGGGCCTCGATCGATGCATCCGCTGGCACCATGCCGTTCTTCTCGTCCTTCCCGACTCGGATGAACGGGTTCCGCACCGCGTCCTTGCCCGTCGCCGGATCGATCAGCTTCGACCGTTCACCGAGCGCGTACTTCTCCCACAGCGCATCATTGAGCGCCATCACCGTCCCCACATGGCGGAACACCACGACAGGAATCACGTCGCTCGGCCCAAGGCCGAACTGCTCCTGGTATCCCTGCCGATAGAATGTCGCGTGGAGCAACGCGAGACCCTCGTTGATGTCCGGCGAATCGAACACTGCGCGATACTTCGCTGCCGATACGCGGCGCGTCCAGCCGTCGTCGAACGGCGATGACTGCGACGTGGCGCCGCCGCCTGCCGCGGCGAGCGGCACCGCACAGCCGGTACTCGCAACCACCACCGCCGCCGCGGTGATGACCTGCGCAAGAAACTCTCGGCGATCCTTGATCTTCGGGTCGGTCACTTCGAACCTCAATTGGCGTCGGGGATTCCCGAATCTAGGAGGTCCGCCGTCCGCTGTCAGCGTTGCGGTGCAGGAGCAGCACGACTGGAGCGCGCTCGGTGTCTCGCGGCATGATCCAGGTCACGGGCACCACATCACGTCCGCGCACGAGATCCATCGTGCGCTCGACGCCCCAACGATGTGTCGTCGAGCGTCGTACGGTTTCGGTAAGCACGCGAGGGCTCATTCACCCGTGCAGGGCAAAATGT
>JBBQFW010000047.1:0-18461 GCA_038322445.1 Gemmatimonadales bacterium | reverse complement strand
CGAGGAGGCGAGCGGGAAGAAATTTGGCGACGCCACCATGCCCCTGCTCGTCTCCGTGCGCAGCGGTGCGCCCGTGTCGATGCCGGGCATGATGGAGACCATCCTCAACCTCGGCCTCAACGACCGCACCGTTGCCGGCCTTGCGCGCGCCAGTGGCAACACGCGCTTTGCCTACGACTCCTATCGCCGGTTCATCCAGATGTACGGCGACGTCGTGCTCGGCGTTCCGCACCACAAGTTCGAACAGTTGCTCGCCGCGAAGCGCATGACCGCCGGCGTCGAGACTGACGCGGAGCTCAACGAAGACGCCCTGCGCAATCTCACCGAGGAGTACAAGTCGCTCATTCGCGCATCCATCGGCCGCGATTTCCCGCGCGACCCGGTCGAGCAGCTGTGGGGTGCCATCGAGGCCGTCTGGAAATCGTGGACGCTCAAGAAGGCGGTCGACTACCGGCGGCATGCGAACATCCCCGACAATCTCGGCACCGGTGTCAACGTCGTCAGCATGGTGTTCGGCAACCTCGGCGACGACTCCGGCACCGGCGTGGCGTTCACACGCAACCCGAGCACGGGGGAGCGGAAGTTCTACGGTGAATTCCTCGTCAACGCACAGGGCGAGGACGTCGTCGCGGGTATCCGCACCCCACTCGACATCGAGCAGATGGCGGAGCGCCTGCCGGAGGCCTATCGCGAGTTGCTGGATACGCAGGACAAGCTCGAGCGGCACTTCCACGAGATGCAGGACATCGAGTTCACGGTCGAGCGTGGGAAGCTCTTCCTGCTTCAGACGCGCACCGGCAAGCGCACCGCGGCAGCCGCGGTGCGGATCGCTACCGAGATGGTGGATGAAGGCATGATCGCGCAGCGCGCCGCCGTGCTCCGGGTCCCCGCCGATCAGCTCGACCAACTGCTGCATCCGGTCATCGATCCGGGTGTTTGTGCCGAGTCGATCGCAACCGGACTCCCTGCGAGCCCAGGCGCCGCAAGTGGTCGTGCGGTGTTCAGCGCGGACGAAGCGGTGCGACGGGCTGGTGCCGGCGATGCGGTCATCCTCGTGCGCGAGGAGACGACGCCGGAAGATTTCCACGGCCTCGTTGCGGCGCGCGCGGTGTTGACGTCGCGCGGCGGCATGACGAGCCACGCGGCAGTCGTCGCGCGCGGCATGGGGAAGTGCGCCGTGGTTGGGTGCCATGAGATGGTCGTCGATCCGCAGGGGCGCTTCTGTCGCATGAACGAGGTGCGAGTGAGCGAGGGTGACTGGATCACTCTCGACGGCGCGACCGGCAAGGTCTACCTCGGCGACTTGCCGACGACGCCGAGCGAGGTCGTTGCGGTGACGCGCGGCATGCGTCGCGCCGAGTCGGCGCCAGCATTCCAGTCGTTCAACCGGCTGATGGGGTGGGCCGATGAAGTGCGCACGCTCAAGGTGCGCGCCAACGCCGACACGCCCAACGATGCCCGCATCGCGCGCGCGTTCGGCGCGGAGGGCATCGGCCTGTGTCGCACTGAGCACATGTTCTTCGAGGGCGACCGGATCACGGCGATGCGCGAGATGATCGTTGCTCGCGACGAGAGTGGACGTCGGCGCGCGCTCGACAAGCTCCTGCCGATACAGCGAGAGGATTTCGAGGGCATCTTCGAGGCGATGGATGGCCTGCCCGTGACCATTCGACTGCTCGATCCGCCGCTCCACGAGTTCCTCCCGCATGGCGGCGAGGAGTCGAAGCTGCTTGCCCGCACGTTGAACGTGAGTCGCGCCGACCTCGCGCACGTCGTCGAGAGCCTGCGCGAGACGAATCCCATGCTCGGGCATCGCGGTTGCCGGTTGGGCATCTCGTATCCCGAGATTACCGAGATGCAGGGGCGTGCGATCTTCGAGGCCGCGTTGCGTGCGAAGCGGCGTGGAGTGGACGTTCGGCCGGAGATCATGATTCCGCTGGTGGCCGACTATCGCGAATTCGACAACCAGCGCGATATCCTGCTCGAGGTTGCGCGGCAGGTGATCGGCGACATGGGCGAGCAGCTCGACTTCACCATCGGGACGATGATCGAGCTTCCACGCGCAGCGCTGACAGCGGCGGAGATTGCCGAGCGCGCGGAGTTCTTCTCGTTCGGTACGAATGACCTGACGCAGACGACGTTTGGCCTCAGCCGCGACGACGCTGGTCGTTTTCTGCCGGGCTATGTCGAACGTGGTATCTTTCCCGATGACCCGTTCCAAGTCCTTGACCAACCGGGGGTTGGGCAGCTAATTCAAATGGCGGTCGCGGCGGGACGTCGCGTCCGGCCCCAATTGAAAGTCGGTATCTGCGGAGAGCATGGCGGTGAGCCCAGGAGCGTGAAATTCTGTCACGCGATTGGGCTCGATTATGTCTCATGCTCCCCGTTTCGCGTTCCGATCGCACGCCTAGCCGCTGCACACGCCGCCCTTGAGCCCACTGTCCAGTAGTGCCGCCCTGAAGCGTCGACCGGCATTGCCGAACCTCCCGACGCTCCCCGAGACTCGCGATGAGCGCACGCTGCGCATCGCGCTGGTCACGGAGTACTACTACCCACACCTGGGTGGCGTCTGCGAGCACGTCCATTTCTTCGCCCGCGAAGCACGGCGGCGCGGACATCACGTCGACATCATCACCTCCAACCTTCCCGGGGCGGAGGAGCAGCCGAACGTCATTCGCGTGGGACGCAGCCAGTCGGTGTACGCCAACGGCTCGCAGGCGCGCATCACCATCGGCATGGGCCTGCGTCGCGAGATGCGCCGCGTGCTCCGGCAGGGCAAGTACGACATCGTGCACGTGCATTCGCCGCTCACGCCCGTGCTGCCCCTGCTTGCCATCGACGAAGCAGACTGTCCGGTGGTCGGCACCTTTCACACGTACTTTGACAAATCCAAGGGTTACCGGCTGTTCAACGGCTTCTTCCAGAAGCGCCTGGACATGCTGAGCGCCGCGATCTGCGTGTCGCATTCCACCACCGTCGCGCTCGAGCGCTATTTCTCGGCGCCATGGCAGATCATCCCGAATGGCATCGACACCGACGTCTTTCACCCGAGCGTCAGCGCGCCGTCCGCCATCCGCAAGGATGTGCCGTCCATCCTGTTCCTCGGAAGGTTCGATCCGCGCAATGGGCTGACCACGCTCATCGAATCGTTCCGCAAGGTGAAGGGCCGTCGCCGGCAGGCGCAGCTCGTGGTCGTGGGTGACGGGCCGCTCCGCGAGCACTACTACAAGCAGGCCAACGGCGACACCGACATCACCTTCGTTGGTGCGGTGCTCGAGGGGCGTCCGAGCTACTATGCCCACAGCTCCATCTACGCGTGTCCCACGACCAAGGCGTCGTTCGGCATCACGCTCCTCGAGTCCATGGCGTGCGAAACACCCATCGTCTGCTCGGACATCCTGGGCTTTCAGGATGTCGTCGTGAATGGGCGTGAGGCGCTCATGATCCCGTGCGGTGACCGCGACGCGCTGGCGGACTCGCTCGTCCAGTTGCTCGACGACGAGGGGCTTCGCATCCAGCTGGGGACGACGGGTCGCTACGAGAGCATGAAGTACAGCTGGCCGCGTGTGACGTCGCAGGTGCTGGACGTCTACCACAACGTCATGGGGCGCGTCGCGATCTCGGTATGATCGGTGCTGCCGCGGCGGGAATCGCCGTTGCTGGCCTGGCGGCGCATGGCACGTGGCATCGCAACTCGTGGGTCTTCGGGTACGCGCTCAACAAGCTGCCAGGCTCCGGCAATGCCATGAGCATCACGTTCGACGACGGCCCGAACCCCATCGCCACGCCGCGCATCCTCGATGTGCTCAAGCAGCGCGACGTCAAGGCGACCTTCTTCATCCTCGGCCGCCACGCGGACCGTTGGCCGGAGCTGGTGCGACGTGTCGCCGATGAAGGTCACCAGCTCGGGAATCACGGCTACTACCACCGCAAGCTGCACCGCCGCACACCCGCCTACGTGCGCGACGACCTCACGCGCGGCACCGAGGCCATCGAGCGCGCCTGCGGTGTGCGTCCCCAGGTCTTCCGCGCCCCGCACGGCTTCCGCAGCCCCTGGGTCACGCCCATCGCACGATCCCTCGGCCAGCGCACCATCGGCTGGTCGCTCGGCGTATGGGACTCGGCGCGCCCTGGTGCGGATGAGATCGTCGAGCGAGCGCTCGAAGGTATGGGTCCCGGCTCTATCTTGCTCCTCCACGATGGCAATGGATACGACGCCAATGGAGATCGTACGCAAACGGCCGAGGCCTTGCCAAGGATTATCGATGGCCTACGTTCGCGTGGCTTCCATTTCGTGACGCTGCCCACCTGAATCGCCTCGAATGAACCAAAGGGTTTCGCACGCGCTCCGACTCGGGCTCACGCTCCTCATCCTGGCGCTGCTCGTCGTGTTCGCGACCAAGGTCAACTGGCACAACATCTGGAACTCGATCCGCAGCACCTCCCGGTCGATGCTCCTGGCGGCTGCGCTGGTGAACATCGCGTCCATCGCCGTGAAGGGCATTCGGTGGTGGATCTTCCTGCGACCGATCGGGGCGAATTCCCTGCCGCTCGCGCTCAGGGCTACCTTCGCTGGTGCGGGTCTGAACAACGTGCTCGTTGCCAATGGCGGCGAGGCAGCGCGCGTTGTCTTCGTCTCGCGCAGCGCGCACATCACGAGCGCCAAGGTCGTGGCGACGCTCGCCCTGGAACGCCTGTTCGAGCTGGTAGGCTACGTCGTGTTGCTCTCGCTCGCGGCGACATTCCTCGACCTGCCCGCCGCCCTCGAGAAGGCGAAGTACTTCGCGGTGCCCACCCTCGTGCTCATGGGCGTGTTGCTCGTGTGGCTCGTGCGGCGACCAGATGTGGTGGAGACGGTCGCCGGCCCAAAGCCGGCCTCGTGGCAGGGGCGCCTCAAGCAGTACGGCTCGCGGTTCATCGGTACCATCGGCACGGTGTCGAACGGGCCGCGCTTCATTGCTGCCCTGCTACTCAGCGTGCTCGCATGGGCGCTCCAGGTGGCGACGTACCAGATGACGGCGCAGGCCGCTCACTTTGCGATGACACCGGTCGCGACGATCGCCGCACTGCTGCTCGTGAACCTGGGCTTCCTGTTTCGGTTGACGCCCGGAAACGTCGGCATCTTCCAGACGGCGTACGCGACGGCTGCCGTGGCATTCGGGTTGGATCAGAACCAGGCGATTGCGGTCGCCCTGCTGATCCAGGCACAGCAGATCCTTCCTGTCACATTGCTCGGCGTCGCGCTTGCCCCGGAGTTCATCTTCAGGGCGCAGAAGCGTCGCAGTGCCGACGCGCCCGGCGAGATTCCGAGCGAGTCGCGGGCACCGGACGGCGCTGAGCACCGCACGGACCGGCGCGACTAGGATCGTCGTCGCTACGGAGTGGTGGTGTTCAGCGCCGCGATGCCCGCGCTCGCCACCTGCGCATCCTGCGGCGCCGTGCCCCCGCTTGCACCGACGGCTCCGATCACCTGGCCCTTCACGATGATCGGGACACCGCCTTCGATCGGCAGCGCGTCGGACGTGAGGAGCTGGATCCGCCCGCCCGCCACGACGGAATCGAGCGCCTTTGTCGGGCGACGATAGCGCGCAGCGGTCCGCGCTTTCCTCATTGCGAAGTCGCCGTTGAACGGTGCGGACGTGTCGCTCTTGTGAAAGAGCACCAGCTCCCCCGCCGCGTCGACGACGGCAATCGACATCGACCACCCGTTCTTCTTCGCCTCCGCTTCGGCCGCGGCAACGATGTTCTTCGCCCCGTCGAGCGTGAGGCCAGACGTCGCGCGGACCTGCGCCTGCGCGGCGCCGGACAGTCCCATCAGGAGTGTCGTGCTGAGCAGTAATCGCTGGAGCATGTCGGATGTGGGCAGAAGAGTGAATGCGTCCGGATATCAGGCGCGGTTCAACACCGGCTGGCTCGTTGGCTTGGTATGGGCCACGCGCCGCGGCTCGCCCACGTCGTCCACGAACTGCACGCAAACACTCGCCGCGAGCAGGCACACGCCACCCAGCAACACGAAATAGACGGGCGCATTCGGGTTGCCTTCCCCGAATAGCAGGCGAGACACCGGACCAAAGAAGAGCGAGGCGATGATCTCCGGTATGACGATGAAGAAGTTGAACACCCCCATGTACACGCCCATTTTCTCCGGCGGCAGCGCGGTCGACAGGATCGCATACGGCATCGACAGGATCGACGCCCACGCGATGCCCACGCCCACCATCGACAACAGCAGCAGGTACTTGTCGTGGATGAGGTACACCGAGAGCAAGCCCACCGCGCCGCAGATCAACGCCGCCGAGTGCACGAACTTCCGGCTCGTGCGCTCGGCAATCTTCGGCAGCGCCAAGGCGACGATGAAGCACGTGATGGAGTAGAACGCGAAGGCGAAGCCTCCCCACTCGATGCCCTGCGTATAGAGATCGGACTTGGGATCTGTGGCGCCAAAGACGTGTCGCGCCGTTGCCGGCACGAAGAACAGCCACATGCAGAACAGCCCCAGCCAGGTGAGCAACTGCACGACACCGAGCTGGCGCATGGTCTTCGGCATCTCGCGAATGGACTCGATCACCTCCCGCGCAATCGCTCCGGCCCCATGTCGCTCGGCGCGCGTCCGCTTGAATGCCTCCATGTCCTCCGGCGGGAATTCGGACGTGGTCACCACCGTCCAGAGCACTGCGGCAAGGAACACGACCGCGCCGAATTGGAAGGAATACTTCACCGTCAACGGAATACCGCTCGCCGTATTGCCCGTGACACCCATCACGCGCAGAAAGAGGGGCAGCGCGTTCGCGAGGCTCGCCCCGATCCCGATGAACAGCGACTGCACGACGAAGCCGGTGGTTCGCTGCGAGATGTCGAGCTTGTCCGCGACGAACGCGCGGAACGGCTCCATCGAGATGTTGATCGACGCGTCGAGGACCCAGAGCAGCGTGGCCGCCATCCACAGGCTGCTGGAGGTCGGCATGAAGAAGAGCGCGAACGACGCGAGGATGGCCCCCGTGAGGAAGTACGGCCGTCGGCGACCGAGCCGGCCCCACGTTCGGTCGCTGAGCGCGCCGATGAACGGCTGCACGATGAGTCCCGTCACGGGTGCCGCCAGCCACAGCAACGGCACCTGATCGGGCCGCGCCCCAAGGCGCTCGTACACGGCCGACATGTTGGCCAGTTGCAACCCCCAGCCGAACTGGATGCCGAGGAACCCGAAGCTCATGTTGAACATGCCGGCGGGTCCCAGGCGAGGACGCGCGGTCATCGGCCGCTCCGCCGTACGGGTGATCCGTGAATCAACACGCGGTAGCCATGGGCAGGAATAGCCAGGGTTCCCGCAGCCGGTAGCGTCATGGCGCTGTTGGCGAACCAGTCGGTGTACGCGCCGGTCGTGGACAGGCCATGATAGGCGACTGTCGCGGGCGCGTCGCCGAAGTTGACCGCCACGAGCACCCCATCCCCGCCAAGCATGCGCATGAACGCGTAGACGCGCGGGCCACCGTCGGTCGTGAGGGTGCGCTGCGGCGCGCCGGAGGTACCGCTCCAGAGCGCCCGCTCACCGTGCCGCAGGTCGAACATCGTGCGATAGAAGCCCTCGAGCGATGGCCCCTTCCAGTCCACGGTGTCCTTCTCGAAGAAGCGCAGCCGCTTGTTGAGGCTCACTTCCTGCCCCGTATAGATCTCGGGGAACGAGCCGCGCATCGTGACGGCCAGGACGAACGACGGCAGGTGGTTCGCGCCCATACGCTCGAACTCGGTGCCGCTCCAGCTGTTCTCGTCGTGGTTGCTCGTGAAGAACATGTGATAGTCCCTGTCACGATACGCGCGCTGCTGCCGCTGGACGTAGGCATCCAGGTCCGCCGTCGGCTTCTTGCCCTGGGCAACATCGTTGAGCAAGTGGTGCAGTTCCCACCCGTACGTCATGTCGAACGCAGCGCCAAGACCCGGCGACTCCGCTTCGGCGAGCAGGAAGATGTCAGGTTTGGTCTTGGCAAGCTCACGTCGCGCCTCGACCCAGAAGTCAAGCGGAACACCCGCCGCAAAGTCGCAGCGAAAGCCGTCAACCTTCATATCGGTGAGCCACCACCGCATCTCGCCGATCATCGCGGCACGGAGCTGCGGGTTGCCGTAGTTCAGCTGCGCGACATCGGTCCAATCCGTCTCCTTGCCCGATTCGTCCACCGCGTTCGAGATGGTGCCGTCTGCTCGATGGAGGTACCAGTCGGGATGCTGCGTGGTCCAGACGTGGTCGAAGGCCGTGTGATTGGGGACCCAGTCGAGGATGACCTTCATGCCGCGCCGGTGCGCATCGGCAACGAGTGCCTTGAAGTCGGCAGCGCTCCCGAACTCCGGATTGATCGACCGGTAGTCGGCGATGGAGTAGTAGCTCCCCAGCGACCCCTTGCGATTACGCTTGCCGATGCGCTGCACCGGCATGAACCAGAGCGCGTCCACGCCCATCGCGCGCAGCCTCGGCAGGTGACGCTCGAAGGCAGCGAACGTGCCCTCCGGCGTGTATTGCCTGACGTTCACCTCGTAGAGGACCGCGTTCTTCGCCCATGGAGGGGGCGTGCGGTCCTGCGCGCGAGCGGCGCCGGCGAGCAGGATGCTACAAAGGATGGCCACGGGCACCAAAGCCCGCATAAGAACGCGCATGTGTCCACTCCCCAAGGTAGAATCGCCAGGCTTCCTTGCTAGTGTCCCCGTGTTGCAAAACGTTCCGCAATAACCTGAAGGGACGAGCCGGCGCGTTGCCACCAGCCAGCGGCTTGACTCCCTCTGTGATAGCAGCGAGAATCTGCCCGCACAAGTAGCTTGCCCGCCGGTACCCGAAGGCAAGCGATTGCGCAATATTTGCGAACTATCGAAAGGAGCTCATGGCTGGCCATCGCGTCACCCTGAAGGACATTGCGAAGACGGTGAGCCTTTCGATGGCCACCGTATCCCGCGCGCTCGCCGACCATCCCGATATCAGCCGGGAAACGAAGGAGCGCGTGCGCGACGCCGCGCAGTCGCTGAGCTACATCCCGAACTATCGCGCGCGATACCTGCGCGCGAAGCACTCGCGGCTCATTGCGCTGATCGTTCCCGAGATGAACATGTTCTTCGTGCCCTCCATGATCTCGGGCATCAATCGGGTGGTTCAGGCGAATGATTATTCCCTTATTGTCTTTCAGAGTGACAATTCCATCACCCAGGAACGCCGTTTGGTGGACTATTGCACCCAGCTCTCCGCCGACGGCGTCCTCCTCGTCCTCTCCTCCGAAACCATCGACCTTCAGCACCTCGACATCCTCCACGAGGTCTCCATCCCCGTCGTGCTGATGGACAAGACGATCGACACCGTCAAGCACACCACCATCACCATCGATGACCAGGAGGCGGGCCGCGAATCCGCCAGCTACCTCCTCGAACGAGGACATACGCGCATCCTCGGCATCTTTGGCGACCAGCGCCAACGCATCGGCGCACAGCGCCTCAAGGGATTCAAGCGCGCGCACGCCGAAGCGGGCGTTCCGCTGGCCGACAGCCAGGTGCTCCGCATCACGGTCGTCGGCGAGCTCGAGGACCAGCTCAACCGCGCCTTCGCAACGCATCCCGACATCACCGCCGTCTTCGCCATGACCGACGAGCTGATGGTACGCACCCATTACCTGCTCTCGCAACGCGGCACGCGCATCCCGGACGACGTCTCGCTCATGGCCATCAGCGATGGCCAGGCGCCGCTCTTCCTCCATCCGAACGTCACTCACCTGCGGCACTCCGGCGCGGAGCTCGGCGAGCGGACGGCCCACATCCTCATCGGCATGATCGAGCACAACTCCGACGCCATGATGGACGTACGCATTCGCACCACCCTCGCCGAGCTCGGCTCTGTTGCCACACTCGCCGCACCGACCCGGTTGCGCGCCAAACGCTGACACCACCCGACTCATGTTGCTGAGCACCTTCGCGCTCTTCGCGCAGTTGATGGCTCCCGTGGCCACGCGGCCCGTGCTCGCGTTTCCGGAGCGCGGTCTCGATGATAGCGTCGCGTACCAGGGGTACCAGACGCGCATCTACCGCGACGCAGCGGGCAATGCGCTCCAGGTGTATCTCGACGCACGCGGACAGCGCGTCGTTCACCTCTGGGCCGATGCCGAAGACGAAAGTCTCGGCTTCACCGCACGCGCGGACGGACGGGCCGCCGCACTCGCCTGGAATGGCCCGGGCGCCCTCATCTCCCGGCGTGGCGCCACGCGCACCCTGGAGTACGCGCTCGTCGCGCATGACGCGCACATCAGCCTCGGATGGTTCCTGCTCGGATCCATGCGCGTGGAACGGGATCTCCAGTACGCAGACCGACAAAAGGCACCTTTCGCCGAGGGGCCTTTCGTCGTGCAGGAAGTGGAGCGCCTGTCTCGCGCACTGGCGTCGCTCGACGGCGCAGAGCAGCAACGTCACCTCGCGCTTCTGCATGCGACGGATCCGGGCGCGTTGCGCGCGCGGCTGCGGCCCACGATGGTCGCGCTGATGGATGGTCGCGTCGCCGTGACGCGCATCGCTCAGCCGGCGCTCGACGGCGTCGATACGCTCGTCCTGGAGATTCGCACTGACCAGTCACTCGTCGCGACCACACTCGCGGGAGACTCGCTCTCTCTCCAATCGCGCGCCGGCGGCGACATCCCCTTCGCCGTGCGGATTACCACGTCTGGACGGGCGCTCCATCCGCTGACACGCGCGGAGGTCTTCAACTCGCCGTTCCGCGCCTTTCTGCGCACAGTCGCAAAGCCCCGTTCCGCCGATGCAACCGACACCGCATCACTTCGGGCGCGGCGCCTCGAGCGCCAGGTGCGCGGTCTCGAACTGCTGTCATCGCGGGAGAAGCTGATGGCTGGCATGCCGACCTACGCCACCTACTTCGGTCGCGACATGCTGATGACGGCGCTCATGATGCGTCCGGTCTGGCAACCGCAGATGTCCGAGTTCGTGATTGCCAGCGCGCTGCGCAAGCTGTCGCCCGACGGACAGGTGAGCCACGAGGAAGCGTTGGGCGGACAGGCGATCCGCGAGTCCGCCAGCGACTACGCAGCGCTCGTCGATGCCTCGCGGATGGCGCGAGACGCGGGACATGCGGCGCAGGCGGACTCCCTGCTCGCGCAGGCGCGCACCGCACTGCGCGATCTCCGGCGCGTGCGCGAGAACTACCACATGATCGACGCCGCGTTCCAGTTTCCGATCGTGGTGGCGCGCTGGCTCGGCGACAACACGGTGTCCACGGCGCGCAAGCGAGCCTTCCTTCTTGACAGCGCGGACGGCGGGGAGCCGCGGGTGCGGCGCCTCCTCCGCGAGCTCGCGCTGGTGACGCGCATGACTGCGCCCTATGCGACTGCGCCATCGACCACCCATCTCATTTCCTTCGCTCCGCGCGATTCAGGGCGATGGGCGTCGCAGAGCTGGCGCGACAGCAACGTCGGCTATGCTGGCGGGCGCTATGCGATGGACGTGAACGCCATCTGGGCGCCGCACGCACTCGAATCGGTGTCCGCAATCCTGCGTGCGCTGCGGTCGATCGGTCTGGATCCCGAGTCCATCGCGCGCGTGGCGGGCGGCGCGACATCGATGTCCGTCTTGACCACCTACATTCGTGAGCCACGCGCCCTCGAACGCGCGGTGGCAACATGGTCGGGCGCTGATCGGCATTTTCTCGTTGGTCTCTCTGCGGCCGAGGTGCAGGCGCGGACCCGGGCACGCCTTGCGGCCATGAGCGCGGAGGAGCGGAGTCACTGGGCGAACGTCCTGACGCGCACGGGAGCCGACCGCGACTCGCTTGCCTTTCTTGCACTCTCGCTCGACACTGACGGACGCCCGATACCTGTCGCGAACAGTGACCCATCCACTCGGCTCTTTCTCGGCGACGTCGGCAGCGGCTCGTCAGTCGTCACCGACCGCACGCGAGCGGAAGTTCGTCGCGATGTGCGACTATTTGACCTCGCCTATCCCGTTGGATTGCTCGTCGACAGCGTTGGCCCGGTCGTGGCGAATGACGCCTACGCTGGCCCAGCCATCTGGCGCGATTTCGAGCGGGATCGCTACCACGGACCGCGCGTCGTCTGGGGTCGGGAGAACAATCTCTTCCTGCTCGGGACGATGCACCGCATCGACGAAGCGAGCACGCCACTCGTGCGCCGCGACCCGGCAAATGCCGCGTACGTGCGCGAGCTTCGCTCCGCAATCGACAAGGTACTTGCCGCGGTACAGGCCTCGGGCTTCCACAGCGAGTTGTGGAGTTACGAGGTACACGGCGATCGCGCGTCGCCCATTCGTTACGGCTCCGGATCCGACGTGCAACTCTGGAGCACGACCGACCTCGTCGTGCAGTTCGAGCGCTACCGGTTGGGTCGGTAGCGTTCGCACACAAGGTGGGACGTTCGTTCGTCGCGCACGTCATTCCCGCGAACGCCACAGATCGTCATTCCCGCGAACGCGGGAATCCATGGTGGCTTTCAGACCTTCAATGGACTCCGCCTTCGCGCGAATGACGAGTTGCGCGCTGACACTACGTGGCCTTTGACGCTTTTGAGGGGCGGGCGATGAGCAGCATGAACACGCCGAAGACCAGCATGACCAGTCCCCACCACATGTTGATCTGCCCGCCCCTGGTGAAGGCGCTCTTCACCGAGATCGGTTCGAGCGCGCCATACGCTGTGAGCAGCACGCCCAGCACCGTGAACAGTGCGCCAATGGGCACGCGGACATCGAGGTCGCCTGTGGCACTCATCGTCTAGCGGAAGAGAAGGTTGAGGACCAGGAGGAGCAGGAGTGTGACGATACCGAGGAACGCCGGCTTTTCCCACACCGCGCGCGCCGTACTCACGGGCTTCGGGGTGAGTGAGTAGACCAGCCCCACGAGCTCCTCATCGGGTCGCGGACGGGTCAGCATGCTGATGATGATGGTGACGACGAAGCACGTCGTCCACGCGAAGATGGCCGTCCAGAATGTCTGGCCCATTTCACTGCGGAACGTCTCGAGGACACCGAAATAGCCGCCCTTCACGCCCGGCACCGCACCCGCGGGCAGCGTGAGCCCGTGATGCACCGCGGCCGCCACCGTGCCCGACAGCAGGCCCCAGAACGCCCCGTGCCCCGTCGTGCGTCGCCAGAACATGCCGAGGAAGAACGTGGCGAACAGCGGCGCGTTCACGAAGGCGAATACGAGCTGCAGCAACTCCATGATGTTGTTGAACGACGCCGCCACGTATGCGGCAGCAATCGCCAGCGCGATGCCAACGACCGTGGCGACTCGACCGATCCACAGGTAGTGCTCGTCGTTGGCATCCTTGCGGATGTACGTCTGGTAGAGATCGTACGTCCACACCGTATTGAAGGCCGTGATGTTCCCCGCCATGCCTGACATGAACGACGCGAGCAATGCGGCAAGCCCAAGCCCAAGCATGCCGTTCGGGAACAGGTGCATGAGCATCGACGGCGTTGCAAGGTCGTAGTCGAGCACGACATGCCCCGCCGCATCCAGCAGCGGTCCACCACCCTCGGCCACCTTCGCTGGAATGATGCCCTTGCCGCCGATCACGAGTGCGATCATGCCCGGCAGGATCACGAGGAATGGGAACACCATCTTCGGGACGGCGGCAATGAGCGGGGTGCGGCGTGCCGACTCCATCGAGTCCGCCGCCATGGCGCGCTGCACGACGAGGAAGTCCGTGCACCAGTACCCGAACGACAGCACGAACCCGAGTCCCATCACGAGTCCGAACCATTCGACGCCGATCAGGTTGTGCGCGGGCGCGTCCATTCCTTTCCACGCATGCGTGTAGGCGCCCGCGGGATGTCCCTGCGATACCGCGAGCTGCGTGAGCTTCACCTGCAGACCGCTCCAGCCCCCAACCTCATTCAGCCCGACGATCACCAGCGGCGCGAACCCGAACACGATGAGGAAGAACTGCAGCACTTCATTGTAGATCGCGCTCGTGAGCCCGCCGAGCAGGATGTAGGTGAGCACGATGACCGCCGACACCAGCACGCTCACGTTGAAGCTCCAGCCGAGCAGCAGGTGCATCAGCGCGCCCATGGCGTACATCGAGACGCCGGACGAGAACACCGTCATGATCGCGAACGACACCGCGTTGAAGGCCCGCGTCTTCTCGTCGAAGCGCAGCCGCAGGTATTCGGGCACCGACCGCGCCTTCGATCCATAATAGAACGGCATCATGAAAATGCCGACGAACAGCATCGCCGGCACGGCGCCGATCCAGTAGAAGTGACTCGTGGAGATGCCGTACTTTGCGCCCGACGCACCCATGCCGATGACTTCCTGCGCTCCGAGGTTCGCCGACAGGAACGCGAGGCCGGTGATCCACGCCGGCAGCGAACGACCGGAGAGGAAGAAGTCGGTACTGGTGCGCATCGCCCGTCGCAGCTGCCACCCGATGCCGAGCACGAAGGCGAAGTAGATCGCGATGATCGCGTAGTCTATGGAACGCAGTCCAATTGGAGATAGGCCCGGCACCATCTGCACAATGCCTCCGGAATGAAGGGGGACTGCCGTCGCCAATTGGCGGCGGCTTAGCCTACCATGCGGAACGTCCTGCGGCAATCAAGAATCAGTATCGAGCGGTCGTCGGTTGGAACGTGCGCCAGCTGTGCCAGAATTCCTGGCTGGCATTCAGGGGCTGCAGGCTGCCGGAGGCGCCCTGCCCACTCAAGGCATAGGCACGGCCGTCACTCACCAGTGAATCGCCGCGCACCGCGAACTGCGTCGCGTTCGAAGGCCGCCGAAACGCGAAATAGCTCAGGCTGTCGGGGCCGAGCAGCACGACGACCGGCATTCCGCCGACGACGTCGTTCACGACGCGCTCACGCAGCAATCGATTCCAGTCGTAGGCTTTGCTGGCGCCGTTCACGGAAAGGCCGACGACCCACGACTTGTCCTTCCACGAGGCCGTGTCGGTACCCGTCAGTTTCTTGCGGCTGTATCCGCGCTCATACGCGTAGTCCCTTGCGTATTCGTCCGTGAACGCGGGATCACCCTGCATGACCAGGCTGTTGGGATACATGGAGAGCCATTGCTTCAGCGTCACCTGCACCATGGGCAGCTCCGGGAGCTTCGTGCCCTTTCGCGGACCCGTGATCGCTTCGCCATTCGCCTGGCGCCACCAGCTGCCCGTCGTGCGATCTTCGAGCATGGCGTTGAAGTGATCCATTCCAACGAGTCGGAATGTCTCCGTTTGCCCCGCGACGATGGGCATGAAGACTCGACCGGTACGGCATACGGTGCAGTAGCTCACGAGGACCCTGCGTCCCGAGACACTGTCAATGACCTGGTGATGGTACCCGATGAACTGCAGCGGATAGGCGCGCGCGTCGCCGTTGAGCGCGAGTCCCACGACGAGGCGGTTCAATGCCACCGTGTTGTGCGATGCGGGCTGCATGTTCACCACCGTCGGCTGACGGAACATGTGGTCGGCCGACATGCGGAAGTTCACCGCATAGGTGACTCCTGCCAGCACCACCAGCGACGCCGCCACGACGGCTCGTCGCCAGCCTTTCATCCGCGACATCGCCGGCAAGCCCACCAATACCATCAGGCCAAAGAGCGCACGCAGCTCCCAACGCCACCTGTAAATGGCGTACGCCGCATCGATGCTGCGCATCTGCTGGCTGCCCGGCATGGGCATGATGAAGTAGACGTTGGCCGCCTCCGTGAGCAGCAGACCGATGACACCCAACGCGAACAGGCGCCGCATCACGGCCTCGCCCCCGCTGGCGTCGCGGCGGCGCGTTCCGCGGCGGCCATCGCCTGCGCCACGCCGTTCGTCCAGCCGAAGCCATCCTGCGTGGGATACTCACCACCGCCGGCGCTTCGGCTGAGGTCTGTGACATCGTACTTCTCCATCATCCTGCCGGTCACCCGGTACGTCCGTCGATTCAGCGCGAGCCAGCGGTTGCGCGCATCATCGGCGATGTCCGCACGACCGTACCGGCGCACCGCCTCACCGCCGAGCCACTGCAGTGGCGGCCATCCGTTCGGAGAGTCCCACTGCTGGCCCGACGCAACCAACGTCGTCGCAAATCCACCCGGCTTGAGGAAGTCGCGCGCGAGCCGCGCGGCAACCGCACGTCCCTGCTCCGGCGTCGCCAGGCCGAAATAGAGCGGCGAAGCGGCAGCCATCGTCGGTCGATCGGTGACGCGAGCGCCCGTGCGCCAGCGGACGTCGAAAAAGAATCCTTCTGCCGCGTCATAGCTCGCCGCCAGCAGCGCCGAGCAACGTCGACTCGCCATGGTCTCGTAGCGCGCTGCGGCGTCTGCGTCGCCCGTCCCGCCACGCACCCGCCGCAGTGCCGCGATGGTACGCTCGGCGTGATACAACAGACTGTTGAGGTCGACCGGAATCAACTCGGTCGTTTCGAGCGAGCGGAGGTCGGCGGGATCGCGCATCCAGCGGCTGGAGAAATCCCATCCGCTCTCGGCGGCCGCGCGAATGTTTCGGTACAAACCCTCGCGCTCCTCCACTGGGACGGCCTGCGCCAGCAGGTAGTCCTCGCGGTACGACTCGGGCCTCGGCTCCGGGCGGTCGTCCCAGTAGCGATTCAGCACGGATCCATCCGCCAAGCGTACGACGCGGCGCGCGGCCGATCCAGGCGACACCTGCTCTGCGCCATCCATCCAGAAATCGTGCTCCGCCTCCATGGCATCGAGATAGGCGGTCGCACGCGCACTGTCAGTCGCGGCGGCATAGAGGCCGACCATTGCCGAGAAGTACGGAGGCTGGCTGCGGCTCAGGTAGTAGGACCGGTTCCCGTTGGGGATGTGCCCGACCGTCCGCACGAGATACGCGAAGTTGTCGAGCATGTTCTTCACGAGGTCGGTGCGCCCATCCTGGACCAGGCCGAGCATCGTGAAGTACGAATCCCAGTAGTAGACCTCGCGGAAGCGCCCGCCGGGGACGACATATGCGCCCGGCAGCGGAATCAGCGACGAGCGCGGGTCGATGGGATCCGCAGCGCGCGTGAGCATTGGCCACAGCGACCGGATGTGCTCGTCCATTGTCTGCGTCGTATCAGAGCGTACGCTTCCACCGGCGACGGCGGGCGCGTCGAAGTTCGAGTCGACGAATGCGCGCAGGGAGAAGGTCGCGTCGTGGCGCACACGTTCATACCGCGCGCTCAACTCCGCAGGCGCGACACGCGGTCGCGCATCCACGAGCGTCTTCGAGTCCGGGAAGATCCGTGCAAGCTGAATGTCGTGAAAGAGTGCGCCGAGCTCGCGCGCAGGATCGTAGATGTGCGTGCCGTTGACGGTCGCGGTCGGCGTCGCGGTGGGCACGCTCGACTGGCTGGTATGACAGGCAGTCGTCACGCCGATTGCAACGAGCGTCCTGCTGATCGTGCGAAACACTCTCGTGGATGAACGCATCATGTCGTTACCTGCTGATGGTATTGGCGATCACGGGCGGCTTCACGACGTTCAACCGCAGCACCTGCAGACTTTCGTTGTTTCGCGCAATGACGAGCAATCGATCCCCTTTCGCTCCGCGCAGCCATGCCATGTGACGCACCTGTCCCTGGATGTCCAGCCCACTGGCCGCCATGTCCACCGGACGGAGCGCGCCCGTTCCGTCACCATGCAACATCAGGCCATGGCTCGCGTCGTAGCGGCCTTCCATCGGTGTGACGCCGTAGAAATTTCCCGCGACGACGACATCCTGATGGCCATCCCCATCGAGGTCAGCCCCGACCGCGGCGTTGATCGGCGCAAACTGCGCCTCGGACGGCAACGCGCGCAGGGAAAAGCTGCCCTTCCCGTCTGCCAGCGCAACAGCGCTCGCGAAGGTTGTGGCTTTCAGGATCGTCGCCGACGCGAAGTCGGCGCGCGGCAGGATGTCCGTGATGCGACTCGCACCAAAGGCCTTGTAGGTGGGATACTTTGCGGCCAGCGAGGGAATGAGATGCATAAGCTCATCCCGCCCCGCCAGCGGGTAGGACACACCATTCCGGAACGAGGTCAGCACCTGAAGCATCGAGCCATTGTGTGCAAAGTCACCGAGGTACAACTGCGTCGGCTCACTTGGTGACGCGCGGAGGATCGAGTTCAGTCCAAGGTTACCGAGGAGGAGGTCCGTCGTCCCGTTACCTCGCAGGTTCACGGCGGTGACGCTGGACCAGAGTCCGCTCGTTTCGCCAAGGCCAGCTGCCAACGAACGATCGACAAACTTTCCTCCCTCCTGCCGCAGCACCTTGACCGGCATCCACTCTCCGGCGAGGACGAGATCCAGTTGTCCCTTGACCCCGCCCGGAATCCAGGCCGCCGACGTCACCATCCCGGCCGACCGCAGCATCGGTGCGATCGCGTCCGTGACGTCGGTGAAATGGCCGCCGCCGTCATTTCTCAGCAGGTAGCTGCGTGGCGACCGGCCATATTTTCGCGAGACCACACGACCGCCGATGAACAGGTCCACCCGCCCATCACCATTGAA
>JBBQFW010000046.1:0-18475 GCA_038322445.1 Gemmatimonadales bacterium | reverse complement strand
CGGCAGCGTATTCGCGCGGACCGTCTTCACCAGGCCGCTGCCAAAGGCAAAGGCCACGAGCGCGGCATTCGCTTCCGTGGCATAGCCGCAGCCCTGATAATCCGGCACGATGCCGTACGCCACTTCCACGACGCCGTCCGCATCTGGCGCGCCATTGAATCCCGCGCTGCCGATCACCGTCTGTCCTTCGTTGTGCAGCACGGCAAAGCCGAGATGCCAAGGATCGGGATGACGCAGGATTCGGAGGCTCGCGAGGAATGCCGCCGAGACGTCATCAGACAGGAAGAACTCGCGCAACCCTGCGGCAGCCGGGTATCCGACGAGGCCGTCGAACAACTCCGGTTGCTCGATGAGCGCGAGGATGTGATCCGGTGCGAACGGGACCAGGCGAAGGCGCTCCGTGTCGATTGGTGCGCGCGCGATCATGTCAGACCAGGTACGGTCCTGGTGACGCGCTCGAGGGCGGGTATTCCCCATGCCCACTCGAACAGCATCGGTATTTTCGGGTCAGACATGGGATCGGGAGTCGATGGGCAGGCGTCGCACAGGAACAATGTCGAGGGGGTCGGGCATGCGTCAGTACCTCGGCGTGACCGCCATCAACAAGGCGACCATTCCCGACTGGCGACGATGTCGCATATCTGATCGTCCGACGCCCTGAACGGCACGCTGCGGAGTCGTCACGGCTCCGCGCAACCCTGCGACACGGCCATCTCATTGCGCAAGTCCGTCCGCCTTCCCACTATGGGGGTCCACCTTCGCCCATCGCACGGGAAACGCATGAAAGCTCTCCACCTCGCCCTGCTGACCCTCGCGCTGCCGGCCGCCCTCGCCGCCCAGCAGCCCACTCCCGCAAACCCGATCACGACGGTGTTTCGCAATCGCACGCTGGGGCAGCAACGCATCCTCGCCCAGGCGTTCGACTCCATCCCGGAGTCGAAGTTCGGGTACCGCCCAACGCCGGCGCAGCTCACGATTGGCTATATCGCCCAGCACCTCGCGTCCGACAACTACTTCTTCTGCAACAACTTCGGCTCGATGAAGGCCACCATCGCCACGAAGGACAGCACCACGCCGGATTCCGTCAAGGCCATGTGGCCGAAGGATTCGCTCGTCTCCAAGCTCAAGGCGTCGTTCGCGTACTGCGAGAGCGCGCTCTCGCAGCTCGACGACATGCGACTTGCCGACCAGCTCACCATGACGTTCAATGGCCAGACGCGCACTTCAACGCGCGCCACCTACGTGCTCGGCCACGTGGCCGACATGGCGGATCACTACAGCCAGATCGCGAACTACATGCGCCTCAACAACATGATTCCGCCCACGGCGCTGCCGCGACCGCGACCCGCAGGGCAGTAAGCCGTCCCCTCTCAGAGCACGCCCGCCCGCTGCATCACGGCGCGCGTGCTCTGGAGGCCGAGTCGAGCACTCTCTTCCGCCGGCATCGTATCAGGGAGGCGGGGCCCGATCGTTTCGGGGGCCACGCCTCCCTGATAACCAATGGATCGCAACGCCTGGAAGAATCCCACGAGGTCGATTACGCCTTCGCCGGGCAGTAGTCGCATGTCATCCTGCACCTGCTCCGCCGGCATACGGCGGGCATCCGAGACATGCACGTGAACGATGCGCGCGGCAGGCGCGGCACGGATCTCGTCGAGCGTGCCACCCGAGTGAAACCAGTGCCACGCGTCGAGCGTCACGCCAACGTTCGGCCCTGACGCCACCCCAAGCGCGAGCGTCTCAGTGAGTGTCCACACAAAGGGCACTGGGTTCGGCGCCATGGGATCGGGACCGCGTCGCATGCGAAACACGATCGGGCCGAGGAACTCGAGGCCGAGCCGCATGTCATGCTGCGCGAGGATCGCAGCCACCGATGATAGCCGACGCTGCACGTGCGCCCATCGATCGGCCTTCGCCTGCCCGTTCGGTGTTGTCGGCCCCAGTACGAACTGGAAGCGACCGCAGCCAATGGCCTGACAGAACGCGGCATCCTCGCGAAGCAGGGGCAGCTGTGCCTCGAATGCCGCGTCGTCTGCGCCGAGTGGATCGCGCATGGGCAGGTTGACGATCGTCGGCACGATCGCGAGTTCCGTGAGCAATGCGCGCGTCGCCTCGACGCCGGCCGACTTCGCCGGCCCGAATGCCCAGTCGATGCCCGCATACCCGACGCGCGCGGCGAGTCGCGCCTGCTCGGGCCAACCGACCTTCCGTGCGACCGCCCACGGCGGCATGGACACGAACATGCCACTCGGATCCCCCGCGTCACGCCGCCAGGAGCCGAGAGGATACGCCAGCGCAGCGGCGCCGAGGGCGGCGCGCGAGACAAACGCGCGCCGGTCAATCGTCTCGGTCATCGCTGCTCGCGCGACACGCGCATCACGGCGACAACGGACGGATCAGGATGTTCTTGAAGTGAACCTCGCTCCCCGGATCGTGGCCCTGGAGGGCGATCGTTCCGCCCGTCAGGCGCGTCTTCGAGGTGTCCGGCTCCGTGTAGTCGACGACCTGGCGGTCATTGATCATGATCTGCACCCGACGCCCACGCACGATGGTGTGGAGCGTGAACCACTCGTTGTCCTTCATCGCCTCGCGAATGTCGCGTACGGCATAGAGGCTTCCGGTGCGACGCCAGTCCGACTGCGAGTTGTTGACCTGCACCTCGTAGCCGTTGGACGGAAAACCAGTCGGCTGGAAGGCAGTCCGGACGAAGATGCCCGAGTTCGCGCCGGGCTTCGTGAGGACGTCTGCCTTCAACTCGAAGTCCTTGAACTCGTGGTCCATGACGGGTCCGTCGTAGAACAGGTGCGCGCGCGGTCCGTGCACCACGATCTCGCCGTTTGCCACGCTGAAGGTCGCCGGGTTCTCGCTGGCCTTCCATCCAGTGAGCGTTTGTCCGTCGAAGAGAGGGATCCAGCCGTCGTTCGAAGGACCCGCGCTCATGCCGCGTGAGCAGGCGAGGATGCCGATCGACAGCACAGCGAGACGAGCGAGCGTTTTCATGGTGGACTTCCGGTGACGGGTTCGAGCGTGCGTCGGGCAACGCGGCGACGGTCACCGTGTTGGGGTGCACAGCCGCGCGATGATACTGGACGAAATTTCACGGCATCGCCAGTCCGCGGCGCGGCGCGTGATCGACGGGTGTGCTGTCGCCGGTGTTCGCAGTTGATGCTACATTCGCCGCGACCGTGCTTGACGTACTGCATCGCGCGTTCCCTATCGAAGCAGGAGCTCGCCCGGTATTGTCCGCGCACTCACTTTCACCGAGTCGAAGCTCATGAGCCTGGATACGACGACCGATCGGCACTCGGCATACAACAAGAAGCGACTATTCTTCGTGAGCGCGCTCGCGCTCACCACGGCAGGCATCAACGCAGCGTTGCGGGCCAATACAGCCGCCGACCTTCAGCGGATCTTCCTCGACCCCGTCGACGCCGTCCACTCGGCAACGATGATCGGCAGCATACTCGGCGTACCATTCCTCGGCTTCGCACTCACGATCGCCATTGGCAGTCCGCTCCTGGACTACATCGGCATGAAGCTCCTGCTGACGCTCTCCGGCGTCGCGTTCACGGCGGGTATGCTGCTCACCCTGTTTGCCGGCAGTCTCGCTACCGGTGCGGGCGTCTATCAGGTCCTCTTCCTCGGCGCGATCATCGCCGGCATCGGCTGGGGACTCGCGGAGACTGTGGTGAACCCGCTCGTTGCCACGCTCTATCCCGAGGACAAGACGGCGAAGCTCAACCTCGTCCACGCATGGTGGCCCGGCGGCCTCGTCATCGGCGGATTACTGGGCGTGGGACTGTCGCAGATGGGGTTCGGGTGGCAGGTAAAGCTGGCGCTCTCCATCGTTCCCGCCATCGCGCTCGCGATCGCGTGCACGGGACTCAAATTCCCACCAACAGAGCGCGCGGCATCCGGCGTGTCGATGGGGCAGATGTTCCGGGAGCTGCGGAGTCCGCTTTTTGTCATCCTCTTTCTCTCGATGTTCCTGACCGCCGCATCAGAGCTCGCACCGGGACAGTGGGTCGACATCGCGCTGAGCCGCACCGTGCACATGCCGGGCATCCTGCTGCTCGTGTACGTGAGTGGGCTCATGTTCGTCATGCGTCACTTCGCCGGAGCCCTGGGCAAGCGGCTTTCGCCCATCGGCGTGTTGTGGCTGTCGTGCTTGATGGCAGCGCTCGGTCTCGTGGCGCTGAGCTATGCGAACTCGCCCGTCACGGGCCTCCTCGCCGCCACACTCTGGGGCACGGGCGTCTGCTTCATGTGGCCGACAATGCTCGCGAGTGCGTCGGAGCGTTTCCCGCGAGGTGGCGCGCTGCTCATGGGCCTGATGGGCACCGCGGGCACGCTGTCGATCCAGTTCGTGCTGCCCTTCATGGGCCGGGTGTTCGACAACAAGAAGGTCGAGGTCGCTGGCGGCGTCGATGCATTCCAGAAGCTGACACCAGGTCCCGAGCTCGATCGCGTGCTCGGTCTCGCCGCGCAGGAGTCCTTCCGCGTCGTCGCGATCCTGCCGGCCCTCTTGCTGATCGTGTTCGCCGGCATCTGGCTGTACGACCGGTCGCAAGGCGGCTTCAAGAAGCAGACGATCAAGCAGGAAGTCCCGGAATTCTCACTCTGAGCGACTGCAAGCCGGGTGATCGACGGAGCCTGGAAAGCCACTGCCCTTCTTTCCGAAGGGCAGTGGGCAGGCTCAGGTGGTTGCGGTCTTTCGCAGTGTAAGGTGCACCGCTCGTTCTCCGTCCACGCGCTCCACGACCTGGAATCCAAGCGCGCGCATGTCGAGGCCGTGAAACAGCTCCTCGCCTTCGCCGAGTAGCACGGGACTCACCGAGAGATTGATCTCGTCGATCAAGCCGGCCCGCAGGTACTGCCGTATCGTCGACACGCCGCCGCCGACGCGGACATCCTTCCCGCCCGCCGCCGCGCGCGCGCGCGCGAGCGCCGCATGAATGCCGTCGGTCACGAAATGGAAGGTCGTGCCGCCCTGCATCACGACGGGCTCGCGCGCGTGGTGCGTCAGCACGAACGTCGGCACATGATACGGCGGGTCATCGCCCCACCATCCCTTCCAGCTCTCGTCCGGCCACGGACCGCGAACCGGGCCGAACATGTTCCGCCCCAGGATCCAGGCACCGAAGTTGTCGAAACCGCGCAGCGCCATCGCATCATCGACGCCCCGCTCGCCCTCGCCTTGCCCATGCATCCGCATGAAGACATCCGTCGGGAAGAACCACTTCATGATCTCGGTGCCGCGGACGCCGAGCGGGTTTTCGAGGTCCTGACGTGGGCCGGCGCCGTACCCGTCGATGGAAATGCCAAAGTGAACGCGAAGTTTCGACATATCATTCCTGTTCGGGATCGCGATAATCTACTCATCCAGGAGCCAACTTCGGCTCGTGCATATCGCACACGACCAACAAGACTCCACTCGCGGGTTAACAGCTAGTGGGGGGCGAGGCGTGGCGAACGGTGTGCCACCGTCCCGGATACAACGGCTTCCCAGGCAGCATCCGTTTACATAGATAGACGTGCTTTCGTTCAGCAACACCGAGCGCCCTCCTGACTCGGCCCGTTCCATGCGTTTCGTCGTACGCACCACCGCGTCTCTCGTGCTTCTGGCGGCACCATCGTGAACGCACAATCACCGCATTCCTGCTCCGACATCCTGTCCGGCGCGCGTCATGTGCTCGACACAAACTGGCGTGAGGGCCGCAGCGAGTGCGGTGTGCCGTTTGGCTACACCTGCCCCGACGCCCGGAAGTACCCCGACCAGTTCTTCTGGGATTCGTGCTTTCACGCGCTCTCGTGGAGTCGCTTCGACCCTGCGCGCGCCATGCGGGAGCTGCGATCGCTGGCCGCATCGCAGCTTCCGTCCGGCATGATCGGGCACACGACGTTCTGGTACGGGCCGTGTCGTCCCGCGCGGGCGTTCACCTACAACCTCCTCCAGACCGACTCGCTCCAGACATCCACCATCCAGCCGCCACTCCTGGCGTGGGTGTGGGCCGAAGTCGCGGAGCGAGCGGGCGACGCGAAGTTCGCGGAGGAGGGCCGGGAAGTGCTCACGCGCTTCCATGCATATCTCGACCGCTCGCGCGCGGCCAAGGATGGCCTCATCGGCATCCTGCAGCCGGACGAGACCGGACTCGATGCCACCCCGGCATACGACCTGCCGCTCGGCTGGCGGAGCCATCCGAAGCTCGGCTTCCTCGCGCTGCAGCACTTCAACCGCAGCCGCAAGTTCGACTACCGGCGTGTCGTCGCCGATGGCGGCTTCCACGCGACGGATGTCCTCGTCAACACCGCATGGATCCTCGGATGGGAGGGACTCGCGCGACTCGGCATCGCTGGCGCTGATCACCGCGCGGAGGAGCTGACGGCGGCACTCGTTGCGCGGCTCTACGACGAGAAACGAGGGTTGTTCTTCGCCGAGGGGCCGAGGGGCGAGCGACTCGATGTGAGCACATGGGCCGGCCTCGCGCCGCTCGCGTTGCCACACCTGCCCGTCAGCATCTGCAGCCGGATCGTGGACGAACACCTCTTGAGCCCCGAACACTTCTGGCTGCCCTTTCCGATCCCGAGCACGGCCGCCTCGGAGGCGAGCTTCATTCCGGGAGAGAATCGCTACCTGTGGATCGAGCGCTACTGGCGTGGCCCAACGTGGCCGTTCACGCCGTGGTTCATCCTGCGGGGCCTGCTGAGACTGGAACGCGACGCCGAGGCGTCGCATCTCGTCGAGCGGACGACCGCGCTCGTGAGGCAGTCGGGGTTCCGCGAGTACTTCAACCCCATGACCGGGCAGGGCTTCGGCGCACGACAGTTCGGGGTTTCGAGCATCGTCGTCGAGTGCGTGGAGATGGCGCGCGAAGCGTTCGCCGGACGGCGCGCAATCGCCTAGCTCGCACGCACTACCTCCTGGGCGTGCCGTCGAGCCAGACGAGTGCAGACGCGCGATCGCGGGAGATCCGGAACGTGTCGGACTCGCGGCCGCTCATCAATTGGTACATGCGCACGACACCGAAGGCGACCTCGCTCGTCACGACGATTGCACGGCGGGCACCCTGGAGAAATGGTGAATTTCCTGCCAGCCCCCAGAGAGAATCCTGCGTCACCTGGACGTCGGTGACCTCGGAGAAGTCGTAGAGCTGGCGAAAATCCGGGCATTCACGCCACGGCGTCGCGACAGTATGTGAGCGCCTTCGCAATCTCCGTCATGCGATCGGATCCGGCCGGAACCGGGTACTCGAACTCGATCGTCGCCTGCATGGGCCACCCATTGTCGCGAATGAGGCGCAGCACCTCCACGATCGGCGTATCGCCCTGGCCGAATGGCACGTTCGGTCCGTCGTTGAGCTTGCGATCCTTCACGTGCACGTGCGTGATGCGATCGTGGTACCGCTTGATGAATTCCACGGGCGAGTAGTTGTTGCCCGCGATGAAGTGGCCGAGATCCACGTTGGCGCCGTTGTACTTCGCGAGCGAGAAGGCGTTTTCCCAGATCGCCGGCGTGACCTTGGTGTGCCCGTGGTAGCCGACCATGATGCGATGCTTGTCGGCGAAGCTTCCGACACGGCGGAGGTCGTCGTCCTTCGTCGAGATCTCGCAGGAGATGGCGCGTGCATCGAGTGCCTTGGCGACGCCGAAGGCGAAGTCGAGCTCACCGTCGCTCATGTTGTAGATGTTGTCGAACTTCACGATGTCGACCTTCACGCCGGCGTCTTCGTACTTCCGGCGGAATGCCTTCGCACCGTCAGGCGAGGTGGCGAGCCGCCATTCGCGCAGCCGCTCCGCACCCGTGCGTGCGGCGGCTGCAGCCATCGCGCGCACGGTGGAATCGGCGCCACGGCCAGCGCCCGCCACCGGCGCAGGTGCGCCCATGAAGGCTTCCACTGGCTGCGACCGAAGTTCGAGCACACCGACACCGAGCGCGAGGCAGTTCTTCAGCACCTCGTCAGCGGGCATGTTGTTGTTGCCGAAACTGTACGGCACGTTCAGGCCGATGTGCATGCCCAGCGCGCGCGGACGGACAGCGGAAAAGAGTCTGGCGGCCGGGAGGCCCAACAGCGCAAGCCTGGTGAAATCACGACGCGAGTATGACGTCATTAGGACTCAATGGTGACGGGAGGCGATCGATAGACAAAATACTGTACGTCGGCTCGCATCGAGTCGTTCGGTCACGGAATCGCGGACCCTCGCGGCCGGAGCCGCGGCGCCGCAGCGATGGTGGCGTCGCCCACGCTCTACACCCAGTCGCTGATGCTGACCCACCTCGGCACGAGTACGTCCGCAGTCGCCATCATCTCATGAGGAGCATCGGGCACCGCACTCACGTTCCCGCCCACCACACGCCATGCACGTTCCGCGCTGCGCGCCCACACGCGCGTGTAGCGGTACGCACCGCGCACGACCACCGTTCCATCGACGGCCACCGCCAGGAATGTGCGGAGCGCAACGATGGCGACGTCGGCCCCAACCAATCGACCGAAGATCATTCTCGAGCATCCACCGCCGAAGTGAGGAAATTACTCGAGCGGGTCGCCTACCCACTTCTGCACGATGGCGCCGGCCGTTGCAGCGGGGCCCGCATCGTTGATGACGTGCGCGATGGTACCTTTGCCGCCCCCGAGTGACACGGTCACCATGTCGTGGAACCGCACCGTGGATGACACCGGCGCCTCGAACGCGCGATCGGCAACGACGTCCGGGTTCCGGTTGAAGAAGCAGTAGCTGCCCAGTCCCCACGCTTCGTGACGTCTCACGGAGCGAGCGACGCGATATGCCGCAAAGCCCCTCGTCGTTCCGCTCATCCACTGCGCCTGATCGGGCACGTCGTACGGCATTTCGTTCTGGAAGAAGAACGTCCTGCCTCCGTTGCCATTCCACTGGACCTGATAGCCCTGGTAGTGCTCCACGAAGAGTCCATACATCGTCACGTCGCTGCCATTCACGACGAGACCATTCTCTGCGGTGTTCGACGTCCAGCCCACGCCACGCCCGTGGTCCGCGCGCCAGAGCCACAGGTGATCGCCTACCACATTCCTGCTGTTGACCTGAACGGACTGCGTCGCCCTGCCCACACCCGCGCCACCCACGCGAACGAACACATCGGAGAGCAGCGTCGGATTGTGCGCATGATTGCGGGTGGACCGGGACGCACCAACCTGGATGAGGAGTGGCGAGTTGGTTGCCCCAGCCTCGACGAGAATGCCGGCGACGATCACGCCATCGACATCCGCCACACTGATCGCGCTCGTGCCACTATCGGCGACGAAGGTCGCGAGGCCGAGGCCGAGCACAATCGCGTTCGGGCGCGTGATGTGGAGCGGCGCGGGAAGGTGATAGACTCCCGGTGTGATGATGAGGTGCTTGCCGCGATCGAGCGCGGCATTCATCGCACCCACCGAGCTGCCCGGGCGGATGATGGCGAAGTCGCTGATGGGAAGTGACGTGCCCGGCGCCTTGCCTGTACTCCACGTGGTGCCGGCCGCGTTCGAACGGAAGGCAGGAACGAACACCTCCCAGGCACCGCGAGCGTCCACATACAGGAAGGGCTTCTCCCGAACGATTGGCGCTGCCGGTACCGTGGTATACGGCGGATCGGGAAAGCGCTGCCGCGGTGCGTTCCTCGTGCCGACGAAGACCATGTTCCAGTTCGCACCCGTCCAGCCACCGAACTCGCTGTTTCGGGTGAGCCACTGCTGCTGGCTTCCGGACTTCACCTGGCCGTCCACCTTCGAATCCGCGAGGAAGCCGCCACTCGACCAGCCGCCGTCGTCCAGCAGGAGATCGCCGCGGATGTGCATCCGCCGCATCGGTGCTGCCTGCGACACCGCCCAGCGATTGAATCCGCCCGTGGGAACGACCGCCATGTTCTCGACGATGCGCCAGAAGTTCAACGTCGCATTGCCCTTCTTCCATCGCGCATCGGCCTGCACGCCACCCTTGATGACGACATCATCGGGCGAAAGGCCAAGCCCGGAGAGCTGGGTATAGAAGCCCACCTTCGCGTCCACATCGTACGTGCCGAGCTTGAAGAGGAATGCCGTGCGCATCTCGCCGAACTCGCTCGACTCCTGCGTTCGGAACACGGAGTCGAGCTGCGCCTGCACCGCTGCCGCCGGCATCGTGGGATCGAAGATCGTGACGTTCGGTCCGAAGTCGGGATCTGCGGTCACATGCCCGCCCAGTCTGGCGGCATGGCCAGTCATCGACGATGACGGCAGCGTGAGAAGAGCAGCCAAGGCAACGCTGGCGCGTGCGTTCGTTGCGCGGACTCGTACTGCAAGAATGTTCATCATGCCTGAGCTCCCATTGCCACGAGATGCGGCGACGCTCTCCGTGAACGATCAGCGCGCGTGCCGCATATCGGCGCGGCGACCCACCCCACTGCCGAGTCCACGCTCGACAAAGCTGTAGCCCCGAGTGGAACCGTGCGACCTCCAGTTGGCGCGAAGCGGCTTTGGCTGGTGCGTGCTGTCAGCGATTTCAGGTGTCCGCTCACGTGCCGTGGGGATGACGACCTTGACGCTTCGGTCGCCCTACTTCGCGACGACCAGTCCGCGCATCAGGAGTCGCCACAGGTCGTCGAGCTCCGAATCAATGTTCGGCTGCTTCCACTCCGACGCATGTGCGGGATGGTGGAAACGCAGCGTAGCGAGCAGTAGTGCACGCCCCGTCGCCACGGCATCGACCTTCCTGAACGTGCCCTCCTTGACGCCCGCACGAACCACTGACGCCATAAGTGACACGAGCTCGTCGACGTGCGCCGTCGTGACCGATTCGGCGCCCGCGGCGAGTATGCGAAATGCAGTGAACAATTCAGGATCGTCCGTCGCCCGCCGCCGCTTCACCGCGATCAGCGCGTCAAGAAGTTTTCGCAACCGCTTCGGTGCCGGTCCGGACGACTCCGCGATCGCACGCAGCGAAGGCATCGTTGCATCAACCCAGCGCGCAACGACGAGGTCGCGCAATTCCGCCTTGGTCGCCACGTGCCTGTAGACGGCGGCGTGGCTGACACCGAGCGCCCGAGCGACGTCGACCACGGTCGCCTTGTCAGGTCCGAACCGGCGAATCACCTCTTCGGCAGCAGCGAGGATACGCTCCCGCGTGAGCGGCGCGTCGATGGGAGACACGATCAGAGCGCGACGGACGCCGCCGATGCGGAGATTCCGTCCAGCTCGGCCAGGATCCCCGCATCGAGCGACAGCGCGCCAGCCGCGAGGTTCTCGCGAAGGTGCAAGAGTGACGACGTACCCGGAATGAGCAGGATGTTGGGCGAACGATGCAGCAACCAGGCGAGCGCAACCTGCATCGGCGTCACCCCAAGTCGCTCGGCGACCGATGTGAGAATCGACGATTGCAGCGGGGAAAATCCGCCGAGTGGAAAGAAGGGCACATAGGCGGTGCCGCTCAGCGCCAAATCGTCGATCAGCGCATCGTCGTGGCGATGGGCAAGGTTGTAGTTGTTCTGCACGCACACGATCTCCGTGATCGTCCGCGCCTCGGCGACCTGGGCCGCGGTGGCGTTGCTGATGCCGATGTTCCTGACCAGCCCCTCGCGCTTGAGGTCGGCGAGGACGGTGACCTGCTCCGCGATGGAGCCTTCCTCGGTACCGTGGCCCGATCCCATCACGCGATAGTTGACGACGTCGAGTGCATCGACGCCGAGGTGGCGCAGGTTGTCGTGCGCGGCGCTGATCATCTCATCGGGAGTGGTGGCCGGCACCCAGCTTTTGTCGGCAGGGCGGCGTGCGCCGATCTTGGTGACGATCACGAGATCCGCGGGATACGGGTGCAGCGCCTGGCGGATCAGCTGATTGGTGATGTGCGGGCCGTAGTAGTCCGAGGTGTCGATGTGGTTCACGCCATTCGCAACGGCCTCACACAGCACGGCGACGGCGGCGTCGGGATCCTTCGGTGGTCCGAAGACCCTCGGGCCGGCCAGCTGCATCGCTCCGTAGCCGATGCGGTTGACGGTCGACGTCGTGCCGGGAAAGGTGAAGGGTCCGCCAAGCGCTGCATGGGTCATATGGTGCTCCTGCTCAAGAGGTGCCATGGAGCAAGGGTAGCGAGGGTGGTTACAGAAATCAATATTTGTAACTCGTAACCTCTCGACGCCTGCTCACGTGGGAACGACCAACCGGTAGCGGAGTTTACCCAGCCACATCGTCTAACTCTCGGTGAGTTGCTTGGTCGTCACGTGAGATCGCGCTCGCGGAGGGTTGGGGAGCGCAATCTCCCCTCCCTATCCCGATAGATCGCCCGACAGGTTCAGCGTACGGTATACAGCCGCACATGGATCCAAACTCACGCTTTGGCGGGCAGGCTGCGTAGGCCGGCGAGCGCGGCCCTCACTATCGCGTAGCGTTCAACTCGGCGAAACTGGGACGGCGCCTCGCGGGCCTGCGCAGCGTGCGGTAGGCTGCGCCAACACGTGTCCCAGAATAGGCAGACTCACATGTACTCGAAGCGCTCGCGGTCGCCAGCACTCGTGATCCGACCATCCGGCGTGATGGAGAAGCCGTCGGCTTGGACGGGGGAGTTAGTGCCGGCGGTGGGATCCTGCGGTCGCCGCGCATCCGCTGATCACCTTCGAGCGAAATGGGTGATCACCATCGAGCGAAATAGGTGATCAACTTCGAGCGAAATACGCAAGCGGCAACCGGCAGCGGCTCGGGTCGATCACCAAGGCGGGGAATAGCCACTGCCGGCACGTGCTCGTGCAGGCCGCGTGGAGCTATCGGCATCGCCCGCAGATCAGCGTAGATCTCAAGCGCCGACAGGAAGGGCAGCCGCCCGGCCGTGATCACGCACGCCTGGAAGGCGCAGCAGCGCTTGCCCGCGCGCTTCAATCATCTCTCGTATCGCAAGCGGCCGCAGATCGCGGTCGTGGCAGTCGCGCGGGAGCTCATCGGGTTCCTGTGGGCCGTCGCCCGCGAAGTCGAACCCGTAAGTGCCCTCTGAACCGAGGGCGATGGTCCGCCGTGTGGCGCCGAGGTGCGATGTGCGAGCACGCTCGACGGCGTTATGCGGGGCGGGCAGGACGCAGGACCGGCAGCCGCAAGTCCAGAATGAGCCAGCTCCCGACGCATCTGCTTCTTGCCGTACTCCCGCGAGGGGGCAACCGGCGTATATCAGCAGGATCAACCGTCGATGCTGCCTCGGGCCCACGTCGTACCATGCCGCAGCATGCAAACCTGTAAACTGACACCCTTGACACCAGCCCAGTCATATCAACGCCCAAGTTGAGCTGCGGACGAATCAATAAAAGCGAGCGGAGCGAGCACTCCTCAGATCGCCCGACTGCTCCAACGAACGTTATGCCACAGCGAGCTAGATCTCAAACAGTTCGGCCAGCACGCGGAGTACGGCGCGAAGGGTATGCGGGGTGACGGCGCCGAGGCGCTTCCGGAGCCGCTCGTGATCGATGGTCCGCAGTTGATCTAAGACGATCTGACCGGACTTGCCCTGAAACCGACACGGGACGCGGTAGGGATAGGAATGCCCACCCGTCGTGAGAGGGGCGACGATCGCCGTGCGGAGGTGATGATTGAGCTCATCCGGCGAGACAATGAGGCACGGGCGCGTCTTGCGGATTTCGCTTCCCCGCGTTGGATCGAGCTCGACGAGAAAGACTTCGCCGCGACTCGGGACGCGGACATCAGCCGTTACCACTGCCATTCGGTCTGGTCGAAGCGAGTCGGGTCCGTCGGTTCCAGTACGTCATCGCCCGCCGCCCGGGCTCGCTGCGCGGCCTCAGCCCAGCCGGCGCGAGTCTTCCGTGGCGCGGCGATAACGATCTGGCCCGCCTCGGCCCGCAACTCGACTTCCTCCTCGAGGCCGGCTTGCTCGATCAGCAGCTTGGGCAGCCGGACACCCTGGGAATTCCCAATTCGAACGATCTTGGAGCGCATGTCGCCTCGCGGAGAAGGACTTACAATGTAGGTCCGTCCGTCTCCCGCCGCAAGAGCCGGGTTGTGGCATAACGCTCCGGCTCTGCTACGAGGGCATCAAAAAAGCGAGCGAAGCGAGAATCAATAACGCCCTCGACTGCAGCGGCGAACGTTATGTCTCACGCACGACGGAGCCTTGCCGTCCGATCTTCACGATGATGCAGGCATGCGCGGATCTCGAGGACATCGCCCGCTCTCCGATAGTAGGCGGCGTACGAGAAGCGTCGCAGAAGGACGCGCCGAAGGTCACGGTGCGCCACTGGCCCCATCTCGGGCATCGTCACCAGGAGATCTAGGACGCCCACAATTCAATCTGTAATTCTGCTCCGAGTCCAGTGCGCTCCGCTTCGTACCATTGACTCGCGTGCGCAATGTCCTTTTGCGGCACGCGATGTAAACCGGAGTGCGGGTCCGCTCAAGCGCCGCGGAGGCGCGCTTTGAGCTCGTCGATGCTGATAGTGGCCTGCTCCGTCGGGTCAGCCAGGCGCGCGTCGAGTTCGTCGCGATGCCACTGCGGGACCGGGACGTCAGCAACAGATGCGGTCAGGCTATCCCAGATATCCCCGACGAGTCGCAAGCGCTCGGCTGCGGGAAGGTCAAGAATTTCAGTGAGCAGAGCGGGGCGACTCATGGACGGAATGTGGGGAAATGCACACCCCGCATCAAGGGGCGCGCCGAGCCGCACCGACCCACAGATCTGCGGAGCCTTCAGAGCATCGACGGATCGGGTGAGACATAGCGCCGCGTTCTGCTGCAAAGGCTGTAATAAAGTAGCTGTGAACGGAACAGCGCGAAGCGCTGCGCAGTTACACAGCGTACCTCATGCCTTTGACTGCAGCAACGCTCGGTAGACCGCACCCGCGACGACCATTCACGTCAGCGGCGCGGCCAAGCTTGCCACCGTGTGACGTGTGGTGCATCGCCGCGAAGTGCGCGGGCCGCCGTCCGCGGAAGTATTGTCCACCCCTGGCTACAGCCGAGTGCATCATGGCTGCCACCGAGGCGGTGGGACAATCGTGCATCGCCAAATAGTCGGGGTATACGTAGCTCTTCGGTAAACTGACCGGCCACGACGCGGCGAGTGAGGATGTCGAAGCGCGCCGCTTCATCATGCGCGGTCTCATTGCACGCGTCACAGCCACACGCTGGGAACGGCGTCGCGTGCCAGCGCCCAAAGCGAACGATGACACCGGGGAACGGCGTAAACGCGATACCGAGCGGTGCAGCGTCTGGCATTGCCGGCACGAGTGTGATCGGTGGACGCGCGTGCTCGAACGGCGCTAATAGACCGGGTAGTGGCCCGAAGGACGCAAGGGCCGTTACATCGTACACGGCGCGCAGCTGTTCAAACACCGCCAGCGCGTGCAACACGAGCGCGCGAAATCGCTCCGGATTGGTGACGCGTGAGTACGCATCTGTCAGTGCGGTCATCTGCCTATCCTCCGCGTCCATGTTCGTTGCGGTCTAACGCCTCAGCTCTGCTGCAAAGGCACCAATAAAAAGAACGCGCGGAGCGCGTTCAATCAATAGCGCCTTTGTCTGCAGCAGCGCACGTTATATGACAGGCGACTGGGACTGACCGGCATCATAAGCTCGTCTTGACATATGTCACGAGCGACATAGCTTCCCCACATGGCGAGCGGGGAGAAACCACTGGTCTGGCTGCGTGGCGAGATCAAGTCGCCCCCGCTGTCGGCCGCAGCGCGGCTGGAGGCCGGCGGGCTGCTGCGGCAGCTCCAAGGCGGCGCGAAGCTCAGTCTCCCGCACTCGCGGCCGATGCCATCGATCGGCGTGCGGTGTCACGAACTGCGCATCGTCGATGTGACGCGCACTTGGCGGGTGATCTACCGCCTGGATCCTGACGCCATCATCATCGCCGACGTGTTTCCGAAGACGACCCAGCAGACGCCGGCGCGGATCATTGCCGACTGCAAACGACGGCTGAAGCTGTATGACCACATCACGCGTGAGGACTGATTTATGGATGCAAACAAGCGCAAGCGGCTCGAAGCGGCGGGCTGGACAGTGAGTGATGCAGCCACCTTTCTCAAACTGACGCCAGAAGAAGCGGCGCTCGTCGAGATGCGGTTGGCTCTGAGCCGCAGCCTGCGAGAACGCCGACTCGCGGCGGGTCTCACCCAGACCGCGTTCGCCAAGCAGCTCGGCTCGAGCCAGTCGCGTGTGGCCAAACTCGAGGCGGGCGATCCGAGCGTGTCACTCGAGCTGCTGATCCGTGCGCTCCTGTCCGTCGGGGCGAGTCGCAAGGATGTGGCGCATGCTCTCACTCGCCGAGTGGCTTAGTTGTCATATAACGCCCCAGCTGACCTGCGGGCGAATCCAACAAAATGCGAGCGCAGCGAGCTTCCAAAGATCGCCCGACAGGTTCAGCGCACGTTATACGGCAACGTGGACGACTTTGCCGGCGCGGGTATCTGCTAGCGCGGCGCGCAGTGCAGGAATGAGCGGGAGGAGGTCCGGCATCCGAGTGGAACGGGATTGGAGCACGATCAGCGCAAGGCCACTCTTGGGAATATTGTGCTGATACTCAAGCCGCCGGTATACGGTCACGAGGACCTGAAAGCCAGCCTCACCCGCGGTGCGCAACAGGACCCCGTTTTTCATACCAGCCCATCCGAGCGATTGCACGGTCACCGCGTCGAATCCCGTCAAGTGAAGAAGCAAGTCGTGGGGAACGGACTCGTCGAGGAGGACTCGCAATCCAAGCCTGGTGGGAGCAGTCACACGGCGACGAGCGCTTCGAGCGCCTCGCGGGCAAGGCCGAGCGACGCTTGGGCCTGTTCGCGCGTGACACTCGGGAATTGATGGAGGAACTCGTCAAGCGAGTCCCCGCCGGCCAAATAGTCCGTGAGGTTCTGAAACGGGACTCGCGTTCCGACGAATACGGGCGTGCCGCCGAGAACATCGGGGTCAGAATGAACGACAACGGTTGGATCGGTCACGTGGGGCTCCTGTGGCGACTCTGAAGATACACAGATTCATGGCGCCGTATAGAAGTTATGACTGGGCTGGCCTCCGAACTTTGCGTGGGTGAATTCCTCGCGCGTGAGACGGAGTCACCAGAGCCACCTGCGACGATCTCGCTGTCGCATTCCCGGAGACCCACCCATGTCATCTCTTGCTGTTAGGACTCCGGAGCCCACGATCGCGACGCCGGCGCCCACGCGCCCAATCATCTATCTCGGGATGGATGTGCACAAGGACTCGATCACCATCGCGGTGCTGCCGCAGGACGCGAAGGCGCCGTCGCGGGTGGAGAAGCTGCCCAATGACCTACCGAAGCTGACGCGGTGGATCGAGCGCGTGGCGCGCGACGGCGAGATCCAGGCGTGTTATGAGGCGAGCGGGGCCGGGTACGTGCTGCATCGCGCGCTCCGCGATTAAGGCTACGCGTGCGCGGTGATCGCGCCCGCGCTGATCCCGAAGCGGGCCGGCGTGCATCGCAAGGACGACAAGCACGACAAGCGCGACGCCGCGGACCTTGCCCGCCTGTACCGCGCGGGCGAGCTCGTGCCCGTGCGCATTCCGAGCGAGGCGGATGAGCGGGTGCGCGACGTCGTGCGCTGCCGCGAAACGTTCCAGCGCGAGATTCTCAAGTCGCGGCACTACATCCTGAAGTTCCTGGCGACGCGCGGCTTCGTGTTTCGGGAGGGCACGAATTGGTGCACGCCGCACTTGAAGTGGTGGCAGCACCTCACGACGGACGCCTCGCCGCTCGCGTCCGAGGATCGGCTCGTGTCCCGGGAGTACCATGCGCTGCTGCTGTACAAGCTGCAACGCCGCGAGGCACTCGACCGGCAGATCGAACAGCTGGCCGAGTTGCCGACGCTGAAGCCGATGGTGCAGACACTCCAATGCTTCCGCGGGATCTCGGTGCACTCGGCGATGGTGCTGGCGACGGAGCTGGTGGATTGGCGGCGCTTCGAACGGCCGAGCCAGCTGGCGTGCTACCTCGGGCTCATCTCGCGCGAAGACTCGAGCGGCAGCCGACAGCGGCTCGGGTCGATCACCAAGGCAGGGAACAGTCACTGCCGGCACGTGCTCATCCAAGCGGGGTGGAGCTATCGGCATCGTCCGCAGATCAGTGTCGATCTCAAGCGTCGGCAGCAAGGCCAAGCGCCCGCCGTGATCACGCACGCCTGGAAGGCGCAGCAGCGACTGCACGCGCGCTTCAATCATCTCTCGTATCGGAAGCGGCCGCAGATTGCGGTCGTCGCGGTGGCCCGAGAACTCGTCGGGTTCCTGTGGGCGGTCGCCCGCGAGATCGAACCCGTCCCGTCGATGTCAGGAGAGTGCGTGGTCCGCCGTGTGGCGCCGAGGTGCGATGTGCGATGTGCGAGCACGCTCGACGGCGTTATTGCGGGCCGGGCAGGACGCAGGACCGGCATCCCCGATCATAGAATGAGCCAGCTCCCGACGCATCCGCTTCTTGCCGCGCTGCTCCTGCGAAGGAGTAATCGGCGTATATCAGCAGGATCAACCGTCGATGCTGCCTCGGG
>JBBQFW010000045.1:0-18610 GCA_038322445.1 Gemmatimonadales bacterium | reverse complement strand
TCTGCTGTGTGAAAGCAGCGCTCTAACCAGCTGAGCTACGCGTCCTTCAAAGCAACCTGCAACCCCTCTTCCAACCCTCGAATTGCTGAGGCGTCGAAGCACGCAAGTCTAATCGTAACAGCGGGTTCGGGGAAGGGGGAGACTGCGCGTCGCATACCCACATCACCGGTCCGTCGAAGGAGTCGCTGCGCCCTGAAATAGGCCAGGTAGGATTCGAACCTACGACCTGTCGGATTATGAGTCCGCTGCTCTAACCGCTGAGCTACTGGCCCTACTTCCCATACGAACATTGAAGATACTGCAACGCGTCCCCCGACGCAGTCCGCTGCAATGGGTGACATGTCGGGGGACGCGTGCATTCCGACTGCTGACGTGACACCACGAGCCTGTCAGCCCCGATCCGCAACTTACTGCCAGCGGCCTCGTTCGCCTGCGCGGCTGCAGGTGACGGGGGGGGCTCCACCGCGTCGGTGCCGTCGACGCCGGCCTGCGCGACCGCGGCGGATGGAGCGCGCCGCTCAAGCGACTGCCGGTGCGGCGCCGACCTCGACAGTTGCCAAGCACGCGGCCGAGTTCGTCTTTAGGTAAATTAGTCACAAAGTGTCGCCGAATTTCGCGGGCGACAGATCACCCCGCATGAGGCGCATTGCAGATGACCATGAACCGGCTTGCACGCGTCGTCGTCACCGCGGCCGTGTTCGGCGGGGCAGTCGCGCTCCACGCGCAGGGCGCCTCGCGGCGCCCTGCAACCCCGCGCCCGAGCGCCGGGCAGCTGCGCCCCGTCCCATTCTCCGAGTTCGACACACTGATCGCGCCGCACCCTGTCGGCGTCCTCCCGCGCTTGGCGACGCGGTACATCACAATGAAGGGCGAGTTCGAGTCCAGCGCGCAGTATCGCGCGCGGGTGGAGACGAAGCTCGACGCGCTGTACTGGGTGGTCGCACTCCCCGCGGACGGGTTCCTGCGTGACGGGTGTGGTCACAGGATCACTTACGACGCCGAAGGTGAGGTGTTCGTGCTCACCCGGTCAGAGGACAGCGACGTCGGCGCCATCGACATGTCGTGCACGCCGCGCACAACCGGGAGCTACATCGGCACCAACGGGTATGGCGTGCGCCGCCGCATCACGAAGTCCGTCGTCGCTCGGTACGGCGTGACGGGCTCGTTGCCGTACACCCTCAACACGCTGGTTCAGGCCAAGGTCACACGCGATCAGGCGCCAAAGGTGGCTCACCAGGTGGCGGCCGCCCTCGTGTTCCGCGTGGCGCCGAACACGGACGACAACATCGTCGATCTCTCCTCTGAACGCGACACGCCGACGATTGACGCGCCGCGCGACAAGCAGCACGTGCGATGGCGCATTCACACGTCGTCGATGTACGCCGTCCTGTACAACCGCGTCACCCGCGAGATCCTGGGGACACAGGAATTGCGTTGACGACCGCACGTCACCTCCTGCCCCCGGCTGCCCCAGCGCAGTAGCACTATCACCCGGAACGCCGTATACAGCGCACCGCGGAGACCGCCATGCATCATCTTGCCTTCTTTCCGTGGGCGTCCATCGAAGCGCCGCTCGAATCGGGCAACTACCGGATCGTCCCGTACGGCTTCGCGGTGCAGAACAAGGAGATTTCCGCCGAGCTTTTGCCTCGAGCGGCGGAGATCCTCGGCGCGTACGAGGGCCACGTGCGCGCCGTCGACCGTGAGTCGACTCCGATCCTGCACCGCATCGGGCGTGGCGTCACTGACGCATTGGACGACGATGCGGTCGCTGCAGCATTCCTCTTCCGCGAGCAGCTAACCTTCGCCGCACTGTCTGCGCGCGATCTGTTCGGGCACACATACTTCGGCAGCGACAACCTGCAGCTTGTGATTCAGGCTTTCGCACCTGGAGACACCGGCGCAGTGATGATGGTCACTCGCCGCAGGGACGGCGCCACGCGCAACATCGTGTCGAAGGACCGCGTGAAAGAGGCACGGCCTTCACATGTCAGTGGTCGATGTGACTTCGCGCGTGACGTTGACCTCCCGCTGTTGCACGCGCTCAGTCAGGTGTCGCGTCTAAAGTCGAACGAGCAGGAACGCATCGCGGACATCGTCCACTTGTGGGTCGGGGCGAACACCGACAACCATGCGGTCTCGCCGCACTCGGAGGTCGTCGACACGGTCGGTGCCTTCAACCGACTCGCCAACGCAGACCGCGAAGACAAGATCGTGCCGGCGCTGGTTGCACTCCTGCCCGAAGTGCCGTGGCGCCCGTACAAGACCGTGCCCGGTTCGCGCGGTGATCTGATCGTTGCGAACGCGGCCAAGCACGACGAGCCCATACGTGCCGTGTGGCTGCGCGACTTCATCAAGCTCCGCCATCCCTACGGCCACGGCCGAATCACGGCAGCGGAGCGCCGAGTGCGGTGGACCCACTTCGAGCACATGTGCATCGCGACGGTGGTCGTGCCACTCGCCGTGAAGGCGCTCCTCCAGTCGCAAGGCCTCTACAAATGGACGGAGTTCGATGCGATGAACAACCGGCTGCTCGATGCGGTGATCCTCCTCGACCCACCCAAGCCGACGAATGGAGAGGCGGACAGCGACGATGATGAACCTGATGATCTCGGCGGCGAGCCTGAAGGAGAGCTGACCGGCGTCATCGCGACCAAGACATACGGCACGCGGTGGCAGCGCGCGCGGTCAGACGCGATGATGTGGCCTGAGATTCAGCGGATTGCCGATGAGATGGAGGCGAGATTCGGCCGCGCGTGAGCTCAGCGCCCCCCGTGCAGCACTAGCACCCTGCATGGCGTCGCCCCCACCTCCGCGGGGCGGCGCGGTCTCGCTTACACAGGTGCTTTTCATGCCACCGTCTCTGACCCGCTGGATGCGCACGCGCGGCATCCTCGCCGTCCTCGCTGCAGCCCTCGTTCGGTGCGCCCCTGATGTGGGGCCATGCGTGGCGCTGCCCGGTGCCTCGATCATCATGGCGTCGCGCTCCGAGAACGCCGCCGGCCTGGCGCCGATGCTGCACAGTGCAAGTGCACTCGCGCTCCGGGGCCGCGCGGCCCTGCTGTACGCTCAGGTGGCCGTCGCGCACAGATTCCGCTGATGCATCGAGTCTGCCCAGATCGCGGCGGCGCGTGACGCAGAGCTCAGCGCCGCCTAATCACGCAGCCCGATCCCCAGCCGCAGGCATGACGCCGCGAGTGCCAGGCGATCCGCACCGAGCGACTCTGTCGCGCCCCACTCGAGTGCGGTCGCCGCCCGATCCCACAGCGCGATGCACTCGTGCGCGGCGCCGAAACGTGATCCGTACGCGATACCATCGGGCACGAGCGCGCTGCCGTTCACGTGCGTGTGATTCTGCTGCGCGAACTGTCGCGCCAGCTGCTGCGTCGCATCATACGGCGGCACCGCCGTGACCTCGTGCATCTGAACGCCATGCACCGTCCACGGCGCGACCAGTAAGTCGATCAGAATGAGATCGCGTGTGAGCCGTGCCGTCGTGATGGAGTGCTGTCGTGACAGCGTGGCATGGCTGAGCGGATTGATCACGACGTCGCGAATGACACGCTCGAGGAGCACACCCTCGAGCGCCGGCGCGAGATAGCACACACCGGGTTCGTCGTCCGTCCGTGCTGGCATGTCGAAGCGACCTACTCCAGCTCCGCCCACGGAAGGCCCAAACCAGTTCGGCGCCTTGCCCGGTGTGTGGCCGCGGAGGAGCATCGTTCCAGCGTCGCATCGTGCATAGCCCGCCGGCAGGGCACCGGAGGGGCCAGAACGGAATGCGCTCACGCGGATGCGACGGCCTGAGCCTCCGTCACCACGTCGGGCGCGTCGGTATCAGGCGGCGTGACGACCCAGCGCATCAGATCGAGGACGCGCGGCGCCTCGCCGAGCGCGAGGGCCGTGAACGGTGCCATCGGCGCTCCGGCCTTGTCACGCAGCAACGGCTGTGGCGTCGCGAGCAAGGCGACCAGCTCTTCCACGCTTAGCCTCGATCCGACCGTCTGCGTGATCTGCGCGATGGCCTCATACGGACGCGGGGCGCCAGTGTCCGACACGGGAGGCGCGAATTGCGCCACCGGGTACGAATACGAGCCGTCGTGGCGTTGCAGCGCGAGGACACGCCCGCTGTCGCGCCACTGCTGCAGCGTCTGCCGCTTGACCATCAGGCGGGTCGTTGCCTCGTCCGCGGTCCAGACACCGCCAGCGGCTTCCAGACATGCCGCGAGCGCGACGCTCCCTTGGAGGAGGGCGGTGGTCCAGGCGTCGTCCGCCGGGGCCTCCGTCACGACCATGTCCGCCAGAGCATGCATGAGTTCTGCATTGGAGCCAGACGCCGCCGCCCGGATGACCGCCGCCTGCGGGGCTCGACTCACGAGGGTGTAGATCAGCGAGCTGAACCGCGCGATCAGAATCTCGGAGGCCGGCGAGACCTCTGGGGACGAGGCGTCCGCGCCGACCATGGTCAGGAAAGGCTGGTGCAGAAGAGCGGTCATGGGCGACTCCGGAAAGTGACGTGATTGACAGTATCACGTATCGTCACTTTCGTCAATATGCTTGATGGTGTCCGGTCGCCAGAGCCGAGGAAGCTGGCCCCCCTCGCCGTCCTCGCGGGCGACCCCTGCGGAAGGCCATTGTCCCCAGATCTGCGGTGGGGTGGAGATTTTGAGACGATCACTCAGGTGGGGAAGTTGAGACGAACCCTGAAGCCCGGCCCCCAGGCGTCGCACCCTGCACGGCGCCGTCCCCACCTCCGAGGTCCGGCGCCGTCTCGCATCTGGTGCTCGCCATGTCTGCATTCTCATCCCGCACGCTGCGCCTTCGCGGCGCGCTGGCGCTGTGCGCCGCCGTACTCGTTCGCTGCAGCCCCGACATCGGCCAGTGCATCGCGCTGCCCGGCTCCTCGGTGTACGTATTGCCGTCGGGCGTGGAGGCGCCCGCGGGGCGGGTGCTCGCTCTGGCGCTCCAGGGCCGCGCGGCCCTCAATGACGCGCGTGTTGCACTCGCGCGCGCGTGGCGCTGATTACGCCCGCGAGCTCGGCGCACGACCGGAGAGGTATCGGTGCCACGCACGTACGCGAGCTGGGGCCGGCTCACTTCAAGCGGCGCCTCAGCTCAGCCCCCTGCGGTCGTCGCGTGCGGACCGGCACGGGCGCGACGACCGTGCCGGCGACGCGCTGCGGCGTACGAGCCTGCACAATTGCTCGCGTCTTCGTTGACGAGGACGATTTCGTCATCGCCCTGAGTCACGTCACGCCGGCATCGGCGAAGGCGCGTCGACCGCCGGTAAAAGCGGGAAGATCAGTGTAGCATCTCAAGCGCCACGAGGAAATTTGAGCCTTCGGCCGCCTCTCCGCAGGTGCCCGTGCCCGGTGATGGAACCAATAAAGATCACCTCGATGGCACGAAGGACCTGGCTGGAGTCGCGTCGCCGCCGACCGCGGTGCAGCGCGCGGGGAGGCAACCTCCAGCGATTGAATCCAGCCAGTTGTGATGCTCACGACGCTGTATCAAGCCGAGCAGCAAAGATCGCCGACTCGAACGCAGCCCATGCAGACTCCCTTAATGACGCAGCCTGGGCCCGCATCACGTGCGACTTCGACGCTGCGGCACTTAGGTTTGAAACCAAGAGCAGCTGAGTCGCCATGGACGGTAGCGGTATGGGTGCTGTTCGGATGACTGTCGAGTTGATCGTACCCAAGCCGCTGGTTGTCTTGCCAGACATGAAGAAGTGCCCGCGGCCCGCATCGCTGTTGAACCAAGCCATCGCGAAATCCGGCAGCAAACAATCGTGTTTCGCACGCGCCTTGATGATGTGATTCTGATGTACGCAGTCCGCGATTTCTCCATTCCAGAGAGCCACGCGGCCTAGCTCAGCTCGGCTGCCGTTCCCCTCAACAAAAAGGATGTCACCGACTTCAAGACGCAAATTTGCCATGTCAGTATCCGGGACGTTGATCGTCTTGATCTCGTCCAGCAACAACCTCCCGCGCTGCACGTTCGCCACGCGCAGATATGGTCGCGCGTGCGTGCCCGGTCGATTTGCCGGCGACTTCTGCAGCCCGTAGCTCACAGCTGCCACGGTTCCAAGCTCGACGATGGGACACGATGATACGCGGACACCTTGATCACCAATGGTGGCACGAAGCACGCCCTCGTGGCTCCATTGTTCCACATCTGTGAATCGCGCAACGAACACAGGTCGATCTGGCAGTGGGGGCGACGCCGCCACGCCGAGCGCCTCCTCGAAGCCACGCCAGCCGGCGCGCTCGATGGATTCGGCGTCTTCTTCCAGTGCCGAGGCACGGGCAAGAGCGCTGGCGTATTCAGCGACCAACGCATCCTGTTCTCCCAGATCGGGCACAGGAACTGCGAGGCTCAAGAAGTCCTCAGGCGTCACGCGCTTGCGGCCGCTGGTGCCCGACGCCTTGCGTTTCAGGTCAGCCTGGAAATGCTCTGCCCGCAAGAGATGATTTAGGTACTCGGCGCGCAGCTTGTCTGCCTTTGGTATGAAAACAGGATATTCGCTCGTCACGACCGCCTTCGTGATGCTGGTCGGGATCAGCCCAACTGCACCGTTGCGCGCATCGATCTTAGAAAAGACAAGGTCGCCTGGATACGCGGCGAACATCGCGCCCTTGAACACGTCAGCCCGCTCGCGCGGCAACACCTCACCGGAGAACTTGACCGTGATGGCTTGCCAATCACCGAGAGTGCCGGTCACGGTGACGGATTCCTTGCGCTCTGTCAGCACTTCGCTCAGCAGGACCATCGGGTGACTGCTCTCGCGGCCTGCCGACGCAGCGGTCTCGATCCAGCGTTCGATCTCCCTCCACCGCCGAATCAGGCAGTGGAGGGCACCGGAAAATTTGGCATTGCCTCCGACTGCGCGCCGCTGAGGAGCCAGGCGTCGAAATCGCGATACGCGCGCAACAGATCGGGCAGTTCACTCGCGATGCCGTCGCCGGTCTCGCCTGTCGAAGTGATACCAACGGACTTGGGCGCGGCGACGAACACTGGGTAGTCAAAGAGCTCGCGCACTCGTGCCCACAGGGCGGCAGTATGCGCCTCGTCGATGGCTCTGTACCGGAGCTTTAGTTCTGCGAAGAGCGTCACGGACCGCTTGGCCGCGGCCGCAAGTGTCACGACCGCCTGCTTCTTTAGCGCGCTTGCAGCCTTCGTATCCGCTCGCGCTGCCGCACCAATCCACGCGGGCCGAGCTTGCACTGTAGGCTGGGCTTGCCGTGGGTAGTCGGGGGGCGCACCACGGCGCCAAGGCCGCAATCTACGCTGCACTCCCAAGGCAGCGAGTGCATCGAGCAGCCGTAGGGCCTCGGCATCCTCACCGCTGACGATGCGCGTGGCGTAGGAGCCATGTGCGCTGTCGCGCTGCTGGTCAAATTGACCATCCAGCTCGGCGTGCGCTTGTGTCCAGACCTCTTCCCACTGCGCAGTCTCGTTCTCGGTGAACTTGTGCATGAAAACCAGTGATGCCTTGACCGTCGCATTGCTCGACCGGAAGGTCTCTTCCGGCAGGCTTACCACGGCGAGCAGTTTTGCACGGCCTTCCGCCCAGCGTCGCAGCCACGACAATGAGGGATTGTTCAAGTTGCCGTCAGGCAACACGATGCCCATGCGGCCGCCTGGCCTGAGCAGGTCGAGGCAGCGCTCTACGAAAATCAGTTCCGTGGGGCGGTTACTCTTGGATTTGCCGATCTCGAACAATTCAAGGATCGGCGTCTTTCGTTCCGCGGCCTGCAGCAGCCGATTATGGCTCTCCTCCCACGACGCGCCGTATCCACGTTCCCGACAGCGTTGCAGGTAGGCGGCATCGTTGGGAACACGTGTCTCGTCGCTGCCACCGACCTTCTGGTCCGCGCCGACATTTGAGCCGAACGGAGGATTGGTCAGCACGAGATCGAAGCGTCCGCCGAAGATGCCGTTGATGTCAAGCAGCCCATCGTGGTAGTGGATGCCCCCGTGACCATCGCCATGCATGATCATGTTCATTTTGGCGGTGCGCGCAGCACGAGGCTCGGCGTCAGTGCCGTAAATGCATTGCCATGCGAGCCTGCCGACACGCGTGTCGATGGGTGTGTTGTCGTCTGCGCTGGGCAGCAACTCATGATTGAGGCGCGCAAACGCTTCTTCGATTTGACGCTCCTCCTCTTCTTGAGTCAGCTCCAGCGCTTCGATCCGGGCGCGTTCCGCATCCTTTTGAGCTTGAACGTCGGCGACGATCCGGGCGCGAACATGTTCAAACGCACGAATGAGAAATCCGCCGGATCCCGAAGCCGGATCGCAGATGCGCTCACCCTCCTCGGGGTTGAGCAAGTCGACCATGAATTCCACGACTGGTCTCGGCGTGAAGAATTGACCGAGCTCGCCGCGGAATGTTGTTCCAAGGAATTTCTCGAACGCGAGCCCCTTGATGTCATCGCCGGTTTTTGAGAGATCGAAACGCTGGAGCTGCTTGACGATTCGGCGGAATGTCTCCTCCGAGATGTCGAGCTTGTCACCGGCCGTGAACAGATCGTCGGCACGGTAGTAGGTCTTTGTCTGCTCGAACAAGCCGTTGTGAACGGCAGGATCGGTGGGCAGACGCACCTGCGCACGCTTGTCGAGATATTCGGTGGTGAAGGTCCCATGCATCCCCGAACGCTCGACGTACATCTTGATGAACAGGATCTTCGAGATGGTGTCGAACGCACGTCCAGGATCCATCTTGTGAACGTCTCTCAGGATGCTGTGGCACACGAACAGCAGATCCTGGAATTCCTTCCTGTTGAAGGCGCGCAGGCTATCAAGCACTGCCTTCAAGCGCTTGGCATCTCCCCAGTCGGCGGCCTTCGGGATCTCGCTGATGGCGACGAATTCGCCAGGGGTGCGCGCAACCAGCTTGAACACCGCCGTATGGCGTTGGTTCGTGGCGATGAAGATCTCACAGCCCGACGCGACGGTGTACGACGCTGCCTGATAGTAATCCCTCTCTTGAATTTCAATGGTGTCGGTCTTGCACTCCACTACGAGCACAGGGAATCGCTTGTTGATTCGGTCGTCGACAGATTGCCAAACCACGATGTCCGCGCGCGGGCTGCGATGCCCATGCTGCGTTCGCTGCTCCTGATCCATCTGGTCGAGCGAGTAACCATACTCTTCGACCAACGTGCGAATGAATCGCTGACGAACGATCTCCTCAGGCTTTGAACTGACGTCGCGCCACTGTTTCCTGAGCGGTATCCAAAGCCATTCAGCGCTCTCGTGCACCGCGTTCGCGGTGTTGGGGAACGGCATGGTCGGGAGCGCAGCGGGCTTCTTCGTCGTTGTCATCTGGGTCGTCTCGGTCAGGCTTGGTCGTGAACTATTGCGCGCATGCACGCATCAGGCGAAGCCGCTGCGTAAACTGAATAGCGGTATGCTACCAAAGGTTGGCTGGCGACGGGCGCTCGGCTTGTGGTTTTGACGTGCTGGCAAGTGTCAGCAAATGGCAACGCACTTGATGTCGCCCACGTCGGCCGCTGCGGCGCAGTTGGATGGTGCTCGCATCTTTTGCGCTGGTGGCCCTTGGCGGTCCGGTGCTGGTCGGCAGTAGGATGCCCGTTGGTGTTGAACGAGCATCTAGGTCGGCTGGATGGTGGAGGTCGGTTCCCCGAAAGGTACGCGGAGACATACTTGCCGCGAGGAACACCGAGTCGGTTACGGTGCCCGATTGGCAGAGTTGTGGTGGGTCCGGAGCGGGATGCTGCGCCCACGACGTCAACGATTGAACGTTCTGACGCCGAGGATCAGTTCGCTGGCAGCTCGGTGCTCTTTCTTCTGGACGGTCCAACCTGCGAACGATGGTCTCAACACCACTGTGACCTCGTCTGCGGCGGCCGCCAGCGTGCTGTCGGCTGTCGTTTCCCCTGGTTTCCGAGCGCCGTCGCAGAGGCGGCCAGATCACGGACGGTTAACCCCTTTACGCCGGCACGCCGCGGCGATCCGTCACTCCTCACGCAGTCGGCCGCTTCAGCCAAAAGTCCGATCATGCCGCTCGACGCCACGAATGCAGGGCGCCGCACGTGGAGTGCGGGCCGGCTCCGGCTCCGTCGGCAGCCGCAGCGTCGCTGGGGGCGTTTTGCGCGCGTGCAGGACTCAGAAGTCGTCGTCCAGATCACGCGGCGCGCGGACCCTCGTGTTCCGTCGCTTGCCTTCGAGAAGGACGCCCGCCGCATCAGCGGACTCATCCAGCAAGGGAGCCACCAGCCCTAGCAGGCCCAGCGCCCACATCGCGCTCACATACGCGGCTGCGCCCACACCCGGCGCCCCGTGTTCGACGGACTGCATGGTCGATTCGGAGACCCCCGCCTTCGACGCGAGGTCCGCCAATCGCCATTGGCGACGGATTCGCGCCGTGCGGATTGCCTTGCCCCAATCGGCGAGCGACTCGGCGACGGCGCGCGGGGGCTGTAAGGCGGTACGTCCCATAGGACCAGCGGAAATACAGTGTGTATCTGCTGTGAGCAGTAAATATACACTGGTCAGGCTTGGGTCACGCGACCGGGCGCCGCACCCGCTCCGGGCCGCGGGGGGGTTCGCGGATCGACGGGTGCGCGCAGGGGGACTCTTGAGTGGGCAGGAGGGGAGCCGGCGCGCGGCCCCCCTCGCCCCAGCGCCGCAGATGGGCGCCAATCCCGGACTACCGCGCGGCAGCCGTCCGCTTCCGCGTCACTGGCGGTGGCGGAGCAGTGTGCGTCTTCATCGCCTCGGCCAAATTCTCGACCTTCGCCTACAGCCCGGCCACGGCCTGCTTGCCGTTCTTGTACGCGGCGCAGGCGGCCTCGGCGCGGTCTGCCCGGCGCGTCGTCGTCGCGAGCTGCTCGCGCAGCGTTGCCAGCTCCTTGTCACGCGCCCGGATGGTCTTTACGTGGTTGGCGACCGCAGCCTCTGCCGTCGCGACGCGCTCGTCCGCCCGCTTCTGGTAGTCGGCGACCAGCACTGCGGCGTCGGTGGCGGTCTGCTCGCGCGTCTGCGTGATAGCGCCGACGATGGTGATCAGCGCCGCCAGAAACGGCTCCGGCAGGTCGGTGGTCATGACGGAGGGAACCGCCAGACGCCCCCCGGGCTGGCGCGGGTCCCGCACGAGAGCGCGGACGTCGGGGGCGAGCATGTCGAGGAAGTCAACGCCAAAGCCGAACTCCGCCTCGACCGCCCGAATAGCGATGTTGATGCGCGTCGGGTCACCGCCGCCGAGGAACTCCTCGACCGCGTTGCGGCTGGGCGCGGTGTGGCCGGCCACCTCGCGGCAGGTGCGAAAGGCGTTCACGATTTCGGACCAGCTGAACTTCTGCTTTGCAGCCATCGAATTGCTCCGGACTGGATCCTTCGGACCTGAAGCTCCAGCGTCGGAGGTACGTCGGTGTATCTCCGCCTGGGCCTTGTGGGCAAAGCCTAGGCCTCGGCGAACAACCTGCCCGACGCGGGTGGCCGGTGCCGGCGGAGCGGGATGCGTTGGGCTGGCGAGAGGGCCGCTCGCGGCCGCGGGGCCAGGTGGCTTGCGTCGTCGACGCGACCGTCGTGAAACCGCGCGCGACGGCGGCTGCGCACCCGGGTTGGCGCACTCCGTGGGGCTGGGGGGCTTGCCGAGTGCACGCGTCCCCCTCGACACCCGGAAAGCCGAGCTGACTCTTCGTCAGCGGCCTCCCAGGAGGGGATGCACATGCCACGATTCGACCCGCCCGACCAGAACGACGCGAATGACCCGCACGACGGAGAGGACCGGAACGAGCAGTACCACGCGGACGACCAGCAGGAGCCTCAGGATGACGACGGGCAGGTCGACGGGCAGGACAAGGGACGAGATGACCACGAGGGCCGTGGTGCGCCGAACGAGCCGGATGCCCGGCGCCCGGCTCCGCTGACGCCGGAAGAGGAGGAGCGCATTGTGGACGCAGTGCGTCGGGGCATGTCCATGCGTGCCAACGCCGCTGACCCGAACATCAAGGGGACGCTCGAGCAGGTCCGCCGGGTGGTGCGACGCAAGCGTCGGGATGACCCGGCGTTCGACGCAATGATGCGCAAGCGGAACCGGCGACCGGCGCCCGTGGACCAGACCATCGCCGTCCTGGCGTCCGACGCGGCCGCGGACGAGCTCACGCCACCCGGGGTATTCGTGGATGCCGGCGTCCCCCGGGATGCGGTGAAATTCTGCACGTTCGCGAGCTCGCCGACCGAGACTTTTCACATGTTCCGCACGCCGGCTGGCAGCGTGATCCCAGTCCGTGTCGGGGCGCGCGGACGGCGTTCGACGCAGGCGCGAGGCGCGGGATCAGCGAAGCGAGGGCGGGCTGCACGCCCGCGGTGGTGGCTCCTCGCAGGACGCTCAACAGTCTTGATCCTGCTGCTCATCGCACTTCTGGTGGCCGCGTTTTGGAAGCCGCGCACGGCGGCACTGGCCGCGCCGCCCACCGTGGCGGAGCGCGTGAACGACGGCTGATCCGACGGAGTGGCGGCGGCGGCTGGCCGCCCCCGCACGGCCCCCGCCATCAGACGGTGCGGCCGCTCCGAAGATCAGGGGGTGGGGACGTCGAGACGATCACGTGCGATTGAGATCGGCTCCGGCCGACCTGGGTGCTCGGCTGCGAGCGAAACAGGTGTTCACCGTCACCGGCGGGAGAGAATTACCCAGCTGAATCGCTGCGCCGTTCCCGATGGCGTCACGTGGGTGTGGGCGGCGCCGTGCTCCAGTCGGAACGCATCGCCGAAGGCCGCCGCCAAGCTCTCGGGGCTGTACTGCGCGACCGCGAGCCCGCTGCATCGCGAGGGCCCGTCAGGCGCAAACGTTCCGATAACGCAGGCACCGCCAGTCTTCACGGACCGCGCGGCGACGGACACGTAGCGCGCCCGGTCCGCGTCGTCGGTGAGGAAGTGAAAGACCGCCCGGTCGTGCCACAGGTCGACGCTCGCGGGCGGCAGAACGAGGGTGGTGACGTCGGCCTCGATCCAGGTGACGCTGGCGGCCAACGCCCCCAGATCCCCCTGCGCCTTCGCCAGCGCCGCGCACGAAATGTCGACGACCGTCAGCTGGTGGACGCCCAGGGCGAGAAGGGCCGCCGGGAGCGGTGAGGCGCCTCCACCGACGTCGACGACGGCGCTGCCGACGCCGAGGCCAGCCCGGGTGAGCAGCGCGAGGGATTGCGTCGGCGCCTCCTCGTACCAGCTGACCGAGTCGGTCGGCTTGGTTTCGTACACGGTCTCCCAGTGAACTTTCTGCAACATGGGCTTGGGCGCGGTGGCGGGTGATGGCTTCGGCATATCCGTGAAGGTGACGCCGCGGGGCCGCGGTCGGCGGAAATTCGCACATCGAGGGGGCGGCCGACGTTGGGCAGCCGAAGTGGACGCGGGGCGACGAGATCACACCGCCGTCGGCGTGCGCCCTGCCGCGCTCGCGATGCTGGTGCAGCGCCATAGGCGGCGCCACGCGTTCGGGACGTGGTTGATTTGCCCCCCGGGGCCAAATCAACGCCTAGGGCCGTGGGCAAATCAACCTCATGGAGAAACCTCCAAGCTATTGCTGAACATGAGGTTAGCAGCACTCGTCTAGTGCTGTTACGCACTGCTGCCACAGACCCCATCGATTCGGTATTTTGACGCTTCGGCGCTGGCCAGCGTGCGCGTGCGGCTGAAGGGCTGGGGCAACCCCCGGGGGCGCGGGCGCAGGCTGCGCCATGACCATCTCATCGACAGCGGGATTCCGCCCCGCAGCTGGCGCGCAGGCGGCTGACATCGGGCACTTCGCCCGGCATTTCCACACTGGAACGCTCACTGCTGAGCGGCGCCCGTGAGGCGCCCATGGGAGCGCGACCGGTCGCTGGCGCACGTGCCGGTGGGCTGGCGCCAAGCGGCGGCCAGCGTGCTTGCGGTGGCGGCGGAGCACTGCATTCCGGTGGGCGTTGGCGTCCGGTGGTCAGCGGTGCCGCACCCGTTCTGCCCGGCGCTGGCCGTGGTCGAGCCGCCGTCGGTGCTGGTGACGTTGCCCGCGCATCGCGTCCGCGTGCAGGAGGACGGCCGGTTGGTGCTGTACCGAATTGCCGCTCGCGCCGTGGGGCTCTGCATGAGCTGCGGGGCCCGTTCGGCACCGGCGCACGTGCAACTCCAGGCGAACGGCGCCCCGTACATCGCGCTCCTCTGCGATGAATGCGAGGACGGTGCGGCCCTCGACGGCGCCGATTTCTGGGCGGTCATCGGGCGGTACGACCCGCTGATCCTCGAGCGGGATGACGATGCCGACGAGGCGTGGCACGAGCCGGAGGAGGAGCTGGACCAGCCGGAACAGCCGGAGGAGGACGACGACCAGTGGCCGCTAGGCGGGGGAGATGGGCGCTGACGGAGCTGCGGCCGCCCCCCGTCGCACGCGCGAAGACTGGGCATGCCGCAGGGGAAACGAGGCCGCGGCAGGGCGCGGCGCGCTCCACTTGGGCGGGTTTCCCGACTCGGCCTACACTGCGGAAACGACTCAAATGTGGTCGTCGCGTCCGGCCGCTCGGCGGCTGTCGCGCCACGTCTTCCCGGCTTCGGCCAATGAGGTGGTACACCATGCAGACCCGTCGTGAAGCCCGTCAGGCGCGCCGTCGCGCTTTGACCTTGATGTCTCCCACCCCGGCTCCTGCCGCAGGGGCGTCGCTGACCCAGACTGCCGCCGAGGCACCCGCTGCAACCGCGCCGTTGGCGCCGACGGCGAATCCGTTCGAGCCTCTGAACGCTGCCGAGATCAACGACGAGTTCTTCAAGGGGCGCGCCTCAGAGCGCTGGGTGGCCGACAAGATGCCGGCTTCGCTGGCCTTCAAAATCGGCAAGGAGCGCCACTGGCATCGCCACGCGGTCGAGAAGGCCGTCATGATGCTGGCGGGGGCCGCCTGATGCCGAGCCGCACGGGAACCAAGGGGCGCGGAAAGCTCCAGATCGACCGTGTTCTGCCTGGCGTCGGTCGCTTCAAGCTGTCGTCCGGCGTCACGAACAAGCGCGACTTCCATCGCCGCAACGACATGATCACTCGGCTGAGCGAAGAGGGGAAAGCCGACGTGCTCATGGCGCTGAAGGAGCGGAAGCTGAGCATCGACGCCGTGTATGCCGCCTGCCAGGGGACCGGCACGACGTCCATGGCCGCGCTCACGGCGACCGCCAACCTCTGGACGACCATCGATGAGCTGCTGCCGTCCCTCGGTACGTCGCCGGAGACGCGGAAGCGGTACGAGCTCTCGCTGTCCAAGCTCGAGGATTGCGGCATTCTGCCGGTCACGGCGACCGTGGCCGACCTGACCAAGGTGAAGTGGGACGAGGTCCGCCCGCACTTCCGTGGGGCGGCGGACTGGAACCATCTGCGCCGGGCGCTGGGAACGTTCCTGACGCAGCACCTGGGCTCCGTCACGCATCAGCTGCGGGGCGAGATCATGGGGCGGATCAAGGGCGAAAAGGAGGCGTCCGAACCCACGACCGTGACGCTCGACGACTTCTGGTCGGCGGTCGAACTGCTGCCCGAGTGGGCCCGCTTCCCGGTGATCTGCCTCGCCTTGAGTGGGGCGCGCATGGGCGAGTACATCCACTCCGAGGCGGCGCACCTCGACCGCAAGCGGCTGGAGTGGAAGGTCAATGGCAAGACCGGCTGGCGGATCATCAGCGTGCCTGACGCGGCGCTGCACGTCTTCGAGGCGGCCGTGCCGGCCCGGTATGCGCCCAAGCCGGCGCCCGGCCAGCGGAACTCCAGCACCAAGCGGTACCAGCGGCTCGCGAAGGCGTGGATGACGGCAGCGCGCGAGCTGGGGCTGAGCTGCACGCTGCACGACCTGCGGCACCTTTCCGCGCAGCTGGCCCGGGCAATGGGAGCGGACGAGACGGCCATCCAGCACCACCTCGGGCACTCGTCGCTGGCGATGACGCTCCGCTATCTGAAGCGGCAGGGGCAGGTCGTTGGCGCGGGAGCCGCGGCGAAGGGCTTGCAGCTGGACAAGCGGGCTAGCAAACTCATGCGTATCGACGCGGATGCGGTGACGCCGGCGGAGTAGTTGGGAAGAACGGGTGCCACTGGCGCGGGCGAACGTGCCCCGCCAGTGGCGAACCCCTGCGAGTCTCACTCTGGCGGCGAGTACGGCATCGGCGCGGCCCTCGCAAAGTCAACCAGCTCGATCAGGCAGCCTCTCCGGATGGACACCCCTGCATGTCAATGATCGTCTGAAAGTCCTCAGGCAGTTGGAGTGGGGCATTTGAGACGATCACTGACAGTTCCGCCTCGCGCGGCGTGATGGTGACCGCCGGCGGTCCGGCCGGGCGCCTCTCGCGTACCATCTGCACGACGCCGCTCGGTCTGTGTCTGTGGGCGGCGTCCTCGCGCACCGCCTCGGCGAAGCGCTGGACGGCCTGTGCCCGCTGGAGGAATTGGCCAGCATTGAGGTGCTGTGGAAGCGCGTGGCCCGCGTCGGGTCGCTGGGGTTGGTCCGGCTGGCCGATGCACGTCGGGCTGCCGTGCTGGACACCGTTCAGGTCGTGCTGGACGATGCGGCGCGTGAGCTGGGCGACCATGACGCGCCGGCCTCCACGCGATTTGCACGGGCGGACGACGCGCTCACACGGGCCTTCGCGCAGCGCGCTGAGTGGGCGTCAGCGTGCGCGTGCACCGATCATGGCGTCCGGCGCATGCTGGCGCGCGACAGCCTTCGTGGCGCCCCTGGTGCCATCGCAGAGCGCATCGACGGCATCGTCACCGCGGGTGGTCGGTCTCGCGTCGGCGGTTTCGCTGGGGGACCCCATGCCGTTCGCCGCCTCCGCCATGCGTGACCTCGGATGGAAGTAGGACGGCTTCGCGATGTACCGTCTCTTTTTTTCACGGGTGTCGCCAGTTCGATGATGCTGCTCCCGCCGCACGGTTCGCGCGGACACTCACGCCCGGCCCAAGGATGCGCGTGGATCGGGCGGACGCGATGCTGTCGCTGTTCGGCCGCGCGGCGTCGCCGCGGGTCACGGTCCTGCTGACGAGCGCTCAGGAGATGCTGGGGCGTGTCGTCCGCGATCCCACGCTGATCACGGCGGTCATAGCGGACACGCAGCCGGTCCCCGGCCTGCGGGCCGGGGATCCCTGGACGTGGCGCGGCGCGATAGTGGCGCGAGCGCTGCTTGGGGTCGGTCCAACTGGCGACGAGCTGGACAGTGTGCTCCTAGGCGATAGGCTCAAAGGTGCCGCGGTGAGCGTGGCAGCCGTGATCGCGGAGGGGGAGGGTGCTGCAACGGTACTGAGGTCTATGATGAAGGGGGGCGCTGATGTGGCACTGGCCGCAGCGGCGGCACTTCACCGCGTGCGGCTTGGTCGGCTGACAAGGGCAATTTCGTGACTCGATATCTTCAACCCTGCCGCTCCTCGGCGATGCCAATAGCTCCGCAGACCACATCAAGCCGATGTCCACAACACTCGACAGAAACACGACGTCCGTGGGACGACTCTCTTTGCTTTGCACCGAGGTCGCGCGGATGTCTCCTGACCAGACACTCGCTCAAACTTGGGGACGAGCGCTTGGCGTCAGCCCCGACGATGTCTTGGGGCTGATGGCTGGTATGCAGAAGGTGCACGGACTGATCGGTGCCGCGTGGTCGGAGCTGCAGTATTTGCATCCCGGGCACCGTGCTCAGTTGATTGAGTTGTGGGGACAGATGGAGGCGTTGCCCGGCGTGCGCCACTGGGATCAACAGTGGGTGCACCATCGGCACCTCGTGGCGACGCCGCTTCCAGACCTGCTGCTATCCGCGCACCACTACGTCCCTCCGTCACGGGATCTGCGCAGCGTGTCGACTCTGTCGCGAATCCGCATGCGGCTGTCAACGCCGACTGAAATTGCACACTTCCGCTGATCGAAATTGTACACATGGCGGGTGAGGGGACGAGCCTCAGTCGGGTGGGTCAGGCCTCCGGGCGGCGCGACCCACGACGGGTCGGCGGTGGGGGGTCGGGCGGCGGGGTCGTCTGCCGGGGCACGAGATCCCGGTGGTGCCGCACCCGATAGCTGTTGCCGCGGATGTTGACGATGTGACAGTGGTGCAGGAGGCGGTCGATCAGCGCCGCCGCCATCACGTCGTCGCCAAAAATCTCGCCCCACTCTTCGAAGCCTTTGTTGCTCGTCAGCACGGTCGACGCGTGTTCGTACCGCCGACTCATCAGCTGATAAAACAATTGCGCACCGGTGCGTGAGATCGGCAGATAGCCGATCTCGTCGATGACCATCAGGCTCGGCGAGACGAGCGTGCGTAAGCGCCGCGGTAAGTGGCCGGCTTGTTGCGCATCTTCCAGCCACAGAATGAGATCCGCGAGCGTCGCGTAGTAGACGCGCCGCCCGCACTCCGCGGCCGTCACGGCGAGGCTGATCGCGAGATGCGTTTTGCCGACGCCAGGCGGCCCAAGGAAGACGACGTTTTCGCGGCGCTCGATGAAACTGAGCGTGTGCAGATTCTCGAGTTGTTCGCGCGGGATCGACGGCTGAAAGCTGAAGTCAAACTCGCCGAGCCGTTTCACCGCCGGCAAGCGCGCACAGCGCATGGCCGTTTGCAGGCGGCGCTGATTGCGCAGCGCGATATGACTGCCGAGCACTTC